>NZ_WTPX01000152.1 GCF_013036045.1 Alienimonas chondri | reverse complement strand
CTCCCGCCCCCAGCTCGCCCGTGACCCGCCGATCCACCCTCGCCGCGTTCGCCGCGGCCCTGTTCGCCGCCCTGCCGGTCTCGCCGGCGCTCGCCGACCACCACGAAAAGGACGAGGCCAAGCCGACTCGCATCCTATTCGTCACGCAATCGAAGGGCTTCAAGCACGGCAGCGTCGATCGCGACAAACCCGGACGAGAACTGGCGCCCGCGGAGATCGCCATGAAACAGCTCGCCCAGCAGAGCGGGCTATTCACCGTGGACCTCACCCAGGACGTCGCCGCGGACCTCACCAAGGAGAACCTGCAGAACTACGACGTCGTCGCCTTCTACACCACCGGCATGCTGCCGATCTCCGACGAGGACATGGATTACTTCCTCAACGACTGGCTCAAGCAGCCGGGGCACGGGTTCCTCGGATTTCACTCCGCGACCGACACCCTCAGCGACAATGAGGCGTATCGCACCTTCATCAACGGCCGCTTCGGCGGGCACCCGTGGGGCGCCGGCAGCACGGTGACGATGAAGGCCCACGACACGGAATTTCCCGGCGTGAAGGAGCTGCTGGTCACCAACGACCGCCCCGCCGCGATCACATGGAAGGACGAGATTTATCAATATAAGAACTTCGATCCGCAGGCCGTCCGCGTGCTCGCCAGCCTGGACATGGAACTGACGGAACTGAAGAAGCCGTACCACGTCCCCGTGATCTGGGTGCGGGAGTGGGGCCAGGGCAAGGTGTTCTACAACAACCTCGGCCACCGCGAGGAGACCTGGACGAAGAAGCCGTTCCTCGATTCGATCCTCGGAGCCCTGAAGTGGATCCGCGGCGAAGCGAAAGGCGACGCGACGCCGAACCCGGAGGTCTCCGAGCAGATGGAAGAAGCCAGCCGGAAAGCGGCGCCGGCGGAAAAGTCCGACAGCTGAGCGGAATTCGCTGAGCGATTGCTCGAAGACCGCCCTCAGCGTCCCGGACCCCTTCAAGGGCCCGGGACGTTTTTTGCTGCGCAGAGGCTTCCCAGCACGTCAGCCAGATAAGTCTGGCGACAGCTGGAAACGGTGTGAGCCCGAAGCGCAAGCGAGGGTCGCGACTCGCCCACCTCGCTTGCGCTTCGGGCTCACGGTTGAACGCTGTTCAAACAAAAGCGTCCCGGACCCTGCGGGGGTCCGGGACGCGTGAATCAGCGGCCGCGGGAGAACGGCCCCTTCCTGAGTGTCGGGGCTCCGTTCAGGCTCACTCCGCCGGGTTCAGGTCGAAGCAATACAACTTCGAGCGATCGGAGACGAACATCTTGCCGTGGGCGATGGTCGGGGTGCTGTAGACCGCGGAGGAGAAGGCTTTCTCCTCGATGACGTTCTCTTCGCGGCCCAGTTCCATCACGGTCAGATCGCCGTCTTCGTCGCCGATGAAGATCTTGCCGTCGGCCACCATCGGGGAACCCCAGCAGGCGGCGAACATGTCGTAGACCCACAGGCGCTTGCCGGTCTTCGCATCGAGGCAGTGGACGAAGCCGGAGAGGTCCGGGGCGACGACCAGGCCGTCCTGCACGGCGACGGTGCTCATCGTGCGGCGGAAGATCAGTTCGCCCTTGCTGCCGGTCACGCTGCCGTCGACGTCCTCGCCGCCGTACTCCCACACCATCTTGCTGGCGGGGTTGGGGACGACGCCGTCGTCGGTTTTCAGCGTCGGGGAGACGTCCCCGGTGCCGGTCGGGTCGATCTTATAGAAGTGGCCGACGCCCTCGCCGTGCTCCGGGTCCTGGCCGACGCCGACGTAGACGGCGCCGTCGGCGAACACCGGGGTCGCGATGATGGCGTTCCGGGTGCCGCGGCCGCCCAGTTCCCAGACGCTGTCCTTGGGGTTCATATCGAACTGCCAGATGATCTTCCCGAAGCCTTCGCCGTCGCCTTCCGGAGCCATGCTGTAAAGGATGCCGTCGCCGCCGGGGAACAGAACCTGAGCCTGTCCGTCCACCATGACGACGCAGGGGCTGCTCCACTGGCCGTGGAGGATCTGGTCGAAGGGGGTGTTGTCCTCCCAAACGATCTCGCCGGTGTTCTTGTTCAGGCAGAGGAAGCAGGGAGCGCGCGGGGCGGGCACTTCGAGGTGCGCCTCGTCGACGCCGTTACTGGTGAGGAAGTAGAGGTTGTCGCCGAGGATCAGCGGGGAGGAGGTGGCGAGGTTATGCGGGAACACGCCGAGTTCCTCGATCATGTCGAGGCTCCAGAGAATGTCCGCGTCCTCTTTCTCGGCGTCGACCTCCTCGGTGTATTCGCCGTCGTTGGTGCCGTCGTGGAAGCCGTCGAGGTCCAGGCACATCACTTCGCAACGGTTGGTGATGACCCAGACGCGCTCGCCTTCGACCACCGGCGTGCTGCAAATGCCCTGCTCCGGCCAGTCGTGGACGCGGCCCTGCGGGAGCTTCTCGCGGGTCAGTTGCCACTGGAAGGCGCCGTCGGCTTCGTCGAAGCAGAGCAGCACGCCGCGGTCGCCGACATGCTGCGGGCGATATTCGCCGCCGTTGTTCGTGCCGACCAACACCTTACCGCCGGCGACGACCGGGTTGCCGTAGGTCTGCGAGCCGAGGCTGGCCGTCCAGAGCACGTTCTTCGGCTCCTCGCGGCGGGTCTCCGGCTGGAAGTCCGTGCTGACGTTCTGGGCGGCGTTGACCATGTTGCGGAACGGATCGCCGCCCCACATCGGCCAATCGCCGTCGGCGGTCCAGGCCTTCACCTCGGCGGCGGTGTCGTCGCCGGATTGGGGAACGGCCGGTGCCGGATCGGCGGGCGCCGGGACCGCGAGGGTCAGCAGGGCGAGCGGCGGCAGGGCCGCGAGAGACAATAGGGAACGACGCATATCGGTCGGCGAATCGAGGGCGAGCGGGATGGATGAAGGGTGGGCGGCGGGCGTCAGCCCGCCGAGCGGCGAGACGTCACTCCGCCGGCAACACGGCGAAGTTGTCCAGGTAGCTATCCGCGAGGCGGTAGGCGTAGATGCCCGCGGCGCCGGAGGGGGTGGGATGGGGATCTTCGACGGTGAGGGTCCACTCGGCCGGCTCCTCTTCGCCGCGCGGCCAGATCTTGCCTTTCACGACTGCGGAGCCGTCCGGGTCGGCGTCGGACGGGGCCGTCTGATCGACCGCCATCTTCAGCGTGTACCACTTGCCCGGCTCCATCTCGTACTTCATGTCCGCCTGCAATCGCAGGTGAGCTTGCCACGACTGGATCTCCAGCCGCAACCGGTTCGCTTTGGAGATCAGGGAGTACTTCTCGTTCGTCACGCCGACGCTGGCGAGCCGACGGCGACCTTCGACCATGAAGTCGGCTTGAACGATGTAGTCGGTCAGCGTGGGCGGGCCGACCCAGACGTCGAAGCTCGGTTTACCCAGCGCCTTCTCCCCGCCGGCCATCAGCAGGGCAGTCGAACCGCCCTTTTCAACCGCTTGGAACTTGCCGGCCGCCCCGACCCAGGCCGGGAACGACGCGCGACCTTCGGTGGGCACGTCGTTGAAGTCGTACTTCCACGGCAGCGGCGGGTAGAACCGAACCTGGGCGGCACTGCTCAGGTCGCCGAGCGTCGCGGTGATCACGCCGTCCGCGGGGAGGCTGGGGCCGCCCTCGACCTTGGCCGTCATCTTGTCGACAGACAGGCCGTCGAACGGCTTCGTCACGGAGAACTTCGCGTCGGAGACGGTCTTCAGGAACTGGCCGGTCGCGTTGTAGGCCCGCACCTCGAACTCCCTCGTGTCGCCCGGCTTCAGGGAGACCAACGCGGGCACGATGCGAATCGCGGCCGGCGGCCCCTCGGCGGCGGCCTCGACGGGCAGCGCCGGGATCTCGACCATCGTCTTCGCCGCGTCCGGTTTCCCGATGCAGTAGGAGCGGTCGCGGGCGACCAGCAGGATGCGGCCGTCGCTGATCGCCGGGCTGGCGGTGGTTTCGTCCGGGCCGCTGACGGTGTCGGCTTCCAGCACGACTTCGCTCAGGACTTCGCAGCCTTCGCGGGAGGGTTTGAGGATCCAGACGCGGCCGGCGTTCTCCATCACGTAGATCTTGCCGTCCGCCCAGACGGGCGAACCCTTGCCGACGGTGCCGATCGTGAAGGCCCACAGCCGTTCGCCGGTTTGGGCGTCGTAGGCGTTCAGCTTGCCGAGGTCGGTGACGACGTACAGCATGTCGTCCTGCAGCACAGCGCCGGTGTAGCCGGCCTTCGTGCCGTTCTCCCGCCAGACGGAAGCCTTCGGGTTATCGGTCAGGTCGCCGCTGGCCAGTTCGTCCGTCCCCAGCGTCGGGTCGAGGCATTGCACGCGGCCCAGACCGCCCTCGGTGGTGTCGATGTTGTCTTCGCCGTGGGTGATGTAGACGAGGCCGTCCGGCCCGACGACGGGGCTGGCGTTCAGGCCGCGTTTGCTCATGCGGTAGCCCCACAGCGGCTCGCCGGTGCGGCTGGCGATGCTCCAGATGCCGCCGTCCGCATTGCCGCTGATGATCTGCCGCACGCCGCCGATCACCGCGACGACCGGGTTGGTGTAGATGGTGTCCTCAGCGGGGCCGCCGGGGGTGCTGGCCCAAAGGACGTCGCCGGTCCGCACGTCGAAGGCGTAGAACCGCTGCTTCGGCGGGGGCGCCCCGAGGGCGTAGTCGGCGTTGGCGATGAAGGAGACGATCACCCGGTCTTCGTCGATCAGCGGGGTCGTCGTCCGTCCGCCGTAACCGCTGATGTGCCCCAGCAGTTCGTACATCTGCACTTCCCACAGGCGTTCGCCCTTCGGAGAGTAGCAGATCAGGCCGCCGTCGACGGTGTGGACGAAGACGTTGCCGGTCTCTTCGTCGACGGTGGGGCTGGCCCAGCCGACGCGGTTGGACGGGATGTCGGTTTGTGCGACGGGGAACTCGTCCCGCCACAGTTCCTTGCCGGTTTCCATGTCCCAGCAGAGAGTCATCTGACGGGCGTCGATCAGTTCGTCCGGCTTGCGAACGTCCGCCTCAGTGCGGGTGTTGAGGTAGGCCCGGCCGTCGAAGATCGCCGGCGTCGCCCGGCCGCCGACCTCACTGGTCCACAGCAGGTTCTTCGCCTCCGCGTCCCCGTAGCCGGGGTTCCAATCGTCGATCAGACCGGTCTCCCGGGACACGCCGGTCCCCTCCGGCCCCCGCCAGTAGGCCCAATCTTCCGCCGCGGCGGCGGGGGCGAAGGTTTGAACGACCGAGAACCCTGCGGTCAGGAACAGCAGCGGGACGAGGCGGGCGATCATCGGCGGTTCGTGCGGGGGGAACATTGTGCGACGCATCAGGCTAGCGGGGGCGGGGGCCGTCTTCCATCGGGCGGCAAGATGAACGGCCTGCGAAGATTGCGAGGGCCGTGCGCATCCACGTCCGTCACTCCTCGGCGGAACCGAGGGTGACGGTCAGCGTTTGGGGTTCGCCGTCGCGATCGACGGTGACTTCCACCGTCTGCCCGGCTTTCGCGTCGCCGAGCGCCGCGGAGAGGCCGACCGCGTCCGCGACCGGCACGCCGGCGAACGCGGTCACCACATCGCCCACCCGAAAGCCGGCCTTCATCGCCGGGCCGTCCGGGGCGAGTTGATCGATCGCCACGCCGCCGCCCTGGGCGGGGAGATCCTTCGGCACCACGCCGAGGATCGGCCGCCCGGCCTTCTGCTTGCGGCCGTCGATGCGGGACATCGGCGGCTCCGTGAACTCCAGCGGGTCCGGGCCGTCGACGATGCTGTCCGTGAGTCGTTCGGCGAAGTCGGCCAGTTCGGCAATCCCCTTTAAATTCACTGTTTCGACGTCGTCTTCCGGCTTGTGGTAGACGTCGTGCAGCCCGGTGAAGAAGTGGAACGCCGGGATCTTCACCTTGATGAAGTCCCAGTGATCGCTGGCCGCGAGCACGCCGTCCACCCGATCGACCAGCACGCCGGTCTTCGCCGCGGCGGCATCGACCAGCGCCGGGAACTGCGGAGAGCTGCTCATGCCGTGCAACTGGAAGGCGTTGTCGCCGTAGCGCCCGACCATGTCGAAGTTGACCATCGCCCGGGTCGTTTCCAAGGGGAACAACGGCTCCTTCGTGACGTAATGAACGCTGCCCAGCAGGCCGCGTTCTTCGCCGCTGAAGGCGATAAACACCATGCGCCGAGCCGGTTTATCGCCGGCCGCCGCGCGGGCGCCGTATCGGCGGATCAATTCGAGCAGCAGGGAGGTGCCGCTGCCATTGTCGTCGGCGCCGTTATGCACTTCATTCGACCCCGGCGAGCGACTGCCGACGCCCCCGTAGCCGAGATGGTCGTAGTGGGCGCCCAGTACGACGGTCTCGTCCGCCAGCGGCCCCTCGCCCTCCAGCACGCCGACCACGTTATAAACGTCAGCCGTTTTCGGCTCGAATTTGAAGTTGAGGTCCATCGTCTGGCCCATCGTCCCGCCGATCGGGGCGAGGGCGGCGTCGATCCCCTTCTCCAGCGCCTCCACCGAGGCGAACTTCAAACCGGATTGACTCTCGATCGGGTGTGCCGCGAGCAGTTCGTCCGCCAGTTTCCGGGTGATCTGTCCGAACGGCAGTTTGAACGCCGGTCCGCCGAACGCGCCGGCGTCGCTGAGGACGTCGCCGTCCTCCGCGAGGGTTTTCGAGTCGTTCACCAGCAGCACCGCCGCGGCGCCGGCGTCTTCGGCGGCTTTGAGCTTGCTGCGGATATAGGCGAACTGGCTGGTCTTGGTTCCCTCGAAGGGGCTTTCGGCGTCGTCCTGCCGCGGTTCACGGCGGAGCACGACGGCGATCTTCCCCCTCACGTCCAGACCGGCGAAGTCGTCGTAACCCAGCTTCGGCGCGGTGATGCCGTAGCCGGCGAACACCAGTTCCGCCTCCACCTGACCGCTGGAGCCGTAGGCCAGCGGCTGGATCTCTTCCCCAATCACGAGACTGCGGGCGGCCCCGCTCGGCGGCGTGAGCGTCGCGGTCGTCTCGCCCGGCTCCGGGGCGGTGCCGAGCGTGATGTCGAAGGGTTGGAAGTAGCCGCCGTCCGTCGCGGCGCCGGACAGGCCCGAGGCCTTCATCTGGGCGCGGATCAGATCCGCGGCCTTCTTCAGCCCCTCGGTTTCCGGCCCCCGCCCCTCGAACTCTTCAGACGCCAGCTTGCGGAGATCGGCGGTGATCCGCTCGGTCGCGGTCCCCGGCAACGCGGCGACCGGGTCGTCCTGAGCCGCGACGGGCGATGCGTAGGGCGCCGCGCACAGCAGCAAGGCGAGGGGAACGAATCGCAACGGCATAGGTGCGGCGGTCACTGGGCAGGCGGGGGCTCTGGGGAGACGACGGTGCGAGCGCCCGCAGGATACGCGGCTCGCCCGCCGCACACACCCACGGGGCACCCGGATCCGCCTGATCCTTCCCGCACTGCTCAGCCCGATCGCCCCATTCCTCACCTGCAAGTCGCACCCGGCGACGCTCCGGAAACATCGCCGTCACGCCGCTGCGTCACGCTGACCCGACCGAGAACGACTCGTTACGCTCCTCGCGGATCAACTGCTTTGGCGAGGACTCGAAACCGCGGCGACCGCGGCCGGGCCGGTGGCGGGTTGGTTCGCATGGGCGCCGGTGGAGACCTCGTAGTCCCCGGCGTGTTTCTCCCGACGGGCGAGGTCGCGGTCGTGCTCGACCATCAAGGTCGCGAGGCCGTTCAGATCGGTCTCCGCTTCCCAGCCCAGTTCGGCCTTCGCCTTGGAGGGATCGCCTAACAACAGATCGACCTCCGCGGGGCGGAAGTACCGAGGGTCGGTCTCGACGTATTCCTGCCAGTCCAATCCCACCGCCCCGAAGGAGAGTTCGAGGAAGTGCTGCACGGTCTCCGTCACGCCGGTGGCCAAGACGTAATCGTCCGGTTGATCGGCCTGCAACATCCGCCACATGCCCTCGACGTATTCCTTGGCGTAGCCCCAGTCCCGCTTGCTGTCCGTGTTGCCCATATAGAGCTTGTTCTGAAGCCCCTCCGCGATGCGGGTGGCGCCGCGGGTGATCTTGCGGGTGACGAACGTCTCGCCCCGTCGGGGACTCTCGTGGTTGAAGAGGATCCCGTTGACCGCGAACAGCCCGTAGCTGTCCCGATAATTCACCGTGTGATGGAACGCCGCCACCTTGGCGCAGGCGTACGGGCTGCGGGGATAGAAGGGCGTCGTCTCCTTCTGCGGCGTTTCGTGCACCTTGCCGAACATCTCGCTGCTGCTGGCCTGATAGACCCGCACCGGCTTCTTATCCGCCAAGCGACGAGCCGCTTCCAGCACCCGCAACGCCCCGCCGGCGACGACGTCGTGCGTATAAATGGGCGAATCGAAGCTGACCCGCACGTGACTCTGGGCGCCGAGGTTATAAACCTCGTCCGGCTCAGTCGCGAGCATCAGGTCGGTCAGTCCCTGCCCGTCGGCCAGGTCGCCGTAATGCAGCGTCAAGCTCGGGCCGTCGCCGGCGTCGTGCCGGTCCTGATAGAGATGTTCGATCCGGGAGGTATTGAAGCTGCTGGCCCGGCGAATGACGCCGTGGACTTGATAGCCTTTCTCCAGCAGCAGTTCCGCGAGGTAACTGCCGTCCTGCCCGGTGATCCCGGTAACGAGGGCCTTTTTCATGGCTGCGTGCTGTCGTCGTGGTGTACGTCGGATTGTTGATATGGTCGGCCAGGCGACTACGCCGAGCGATGGCCGCGGAACCAGTCGACGGTTTCCGCGAGACCGGCGCGGAAGTCGGTGTTCGCGGTCCAGCCGAACCGCTGTTCGGCGCGGGTGGTGTCGAGGCAGCGGCGGGGTTGGCCGTCCGGCTTGGTGTCGTCCCAGACGATCTCGCCGTCGAAGCCGACGGTCTCCGCGATCAGCGTCGCGAGATCGCGGATCGTGATCTCCCGACCGCTGCCGAGGTTCACCGGGTCCCCGCCCAGTTCGCCTTCGTTCGGCTCAGGGTCGTAGCGTTCGGTCGCTGCGAGAATGCCCTCCGCGGCGTCGCGGACGAACAAGAACTCCCGACTGGCCCGCCCGCTGCCCCACGCCGTCACCCGGTCGTCGCCGCGATCGACGGCTTCCACCATCTTGCGAATCAGGGCGGGGATGACGTGGCTGGTTTGCAGATCGAAATTGTCGTGCGGCCCGTACAGATTCACCGGCAGCAGGCTGATCGCCGACAGCCCGTACTGCCGGCGGTAGGCGTCGGCGCCGACGATCAGGCTCTTCTTCGCCACGCCGTAGGGGGCGTTGGTGACCTCCGGGTAGCCGTCCCAGAGAGCGTCCTCCCGAAACGGCACCGGCGTGAGGTTCGGATAGGAGCAGATCGTCCCGACCTGGACGTATTTCGCGACCTCGCCCTTGCGGGCCTCCTCCAAGAGGTTCAACCCCATCATCGCGTTGGCGTACCAGTAGCGGCCGGGGTTCTCCCGGTTGGCGCCGATGCCTCCCACCTCCGCGGCGAGGTGCAGCACGACCTCGGGCCGATGCTTCGCGAACAGCGCCCGCACGTCGGCCTGTTCGGTGAGATCGCAGTCCGCGGACCGCGGCACGATCAGCGCGGCCGGGTCGCGCTCGCGGATCAGATCGCAGAGGTGTCGACCGAGAAATCCGGCCCCGCCGGTGACCAGCACACGGCGCCCGGCCAGCGAAAACGGCCCCGACGATGGAGGATCAGTGGCAGTCAAGGTGACCGGTTGCGCAGGGTGTTTCGAGGGGGGCGAGCACTCTAGGCGAACGCTCCGCCGGCAGGAACCGTGACGGCCCGCGAGCCGGGGGTTCATGCCCCCGGCTCGCTGCATCATCCCTACTTCCCTACTTGACCAACTTGGGACTCGGCCGCAGGTAGTCCTCGAAGATGCGGCGGAGTTCCGATTCGTACATCGCCGGGTTGCCGGACGTCCGGGGGCTGGAACCGGAGGAGTCCGCGGTGTTCGACAGGCGGGCCATGCGGTCTGCGTATTCGTGATCGGCGCCCAGCCCCATGCCGATGGGGATCGTCTTGCCCTCGCTCTTCCACTTCGAGGCGTGCATCAGCGGGGCGTTCAGCCAGGTGGCGCCGGCGGCGTAGAACTCCGCGGCGTCGTCTTCCTCAAGCGTCGTGCGGTACGCGGCGACCTCGCTCTCCTCCGTGGTCCAGGCGTTGGGAACGCCGTCGGAGACGATCACGATCACCTTTTTGGCGAAGACGCGCCCGCGGCCGCCCTCGCTGATCGGGGCGAGGTGCTGTTGCGCCAACAGCACCGCCGGGTCGAGGGCCGTGGTGGCGCCGACGTCCCCGACCGCCTGCAGCTTCGAGACGACCTCCATCGCCGCCGGATAGTCGGCGGACAGTTCATAGGCGACCTCGGGCTGGTGATACGGGCCGAGACCGTCGAACGTCACCACGCTGACCCAGTCGCGGACCTCCGGCCGGCCGGCGCCGTTGATCTCATCGACCACGTCCAACCCGGCGATCAGGCTCCGCCGCAGCGCGTGCATCGGCTGGGTCCGGGGCGGGAACTGAAACGTACGACCGCCGACGGACTCGCGGTGCAGGCGGACGTACGGGCTGTCGACCGACAGCGGCGTCTTCCCGTCCAGGCCGGGGTCGGCGTTCTCATGGTTGCCGTACGCCGGGCTGCGGTCGCGACCGAAGTCTTGCAGGAACTGGGCGTAGGTGAGGAAGCCCAGCTTGTTCCGCAGGGCGTACACCGGCGAGCGGCTTGCTCCGGAGAACGTCCAGCGATTCGGGTTGTTCATCCCGGTGATCCGATCGCCGTCCTGCGAGGGCGGCAGCCAGCGGCTGCGCATCGTGGAACCCTGCCGCGGCGTGCCGACCGGATCTCCGGCGCCGCCGACAGCCGCCCGCGACAGCGTCAACGCGGCGAGGTCCGATTCCAGTCCGGCCAGTCGATCGGTGATCGTCCGCGGGGCGTTAATGCCGGCCAACGCATGGTTCCGCAGCGCCTCGCCGGGGGCGGCCTGCGGCGTTCCAGAGTCATGGGGGAAGACCTCTTCCAACCACCCCACGGTCGGCCGCGGCGGCGGGGGCGGGGAACTGGGA
>NZ_WTPX01000151.1 GCF_013036045.1 Alienimonas chondri | reverse complement strand
GTCCCGCCCTCCGATGTCCCGAGCCGTGTTCCGCACCGCCCCCCTGACGCTCGCGTTGGCCCTGTTGGCTCCCGCCGCGGCGTTCGCCCACTTCCCGTTTCTCTCCGTCAGCGACGCCGGCAAGGCGCCGACGCTGCGGTTGGTGTTCGGAGAAAGCGTCGATGCCGACGAGGCGCGGTATTTGTCGATCTTGGAGAAGGGGACCGTGACCCGTCACACGCCCGGCGGGAAGAGCGAGGCGCTGACGTTGAAAGCCGACGGCGGCGCCCTGACCGCTGACGTCTCCGCCGACCCGGCGGGCACGGTGTATACGCTGGACCTCGTGTACGGCGTGCGGGGCGAAGGCGACGAGTCCTTCCTGCTGAAGTACGTCGCTGCGACGGCGAACGGGGCCGGCGACGCCTCCGCGCTGCACGATCAGCCGTTGGCGATCCTGTCGGGACCGGGGAACCAGTTGCGGGTCGTCGCCGCCGGGCTTCCCGTTCCGAACGCCACCGTCAACGTGCTGGGCGACCTGGGCGGCGGGGATTACACCGCGGATGCGAACGGCGTGGTCACGCTGACGGACGAGGAGATTGCGGACGCCGGCGTCCTCAGCGTGCGGACGAACGTCACCCTGCCGGGCGCCGGCGTGTATGAAGGGAAGAACTATCCCGAGACCCGCCGCTACGCCACCGCCGTGTTCACCGCCAACGATTTCGAACCGGCCCCCGAGCAGGACATGCAGAAACCCGCCGCCGCACAGAGCAAGATCTCCGTCGAGCCGGTCCCCGCCGCGGAGTTGCCGGAGGGCGTTTCGAGCCTGGGCGGGACGGTGTCCGACGGCTACCTGTACTACTACGGCGGCCACCCGGGCACGCCGCATAAATATTCGACCGACGAGCAGTCCGGCGCCTTCCGTCGCCTGAACCTCGCCGACGTCGACGCCGGTTGGGAAGAACTGCCGAGCGGCCCGAAATTGCAGGGCTTGGCGCTGGTTCCCCACCCCAAAGGCGGCGTGCTGCGGATCGGCGGCTTCACCGCTCGCAACAGCCTGGAAGAGGACCACGACCTGCACAGCATGCCGACGGTTTCCCGTTTCGTACCGGGGAAAGACGGCGACCCGGAAGCGGGCGAATGGACGGATCTGCCCGGTTTGCCCGGCGGTCGCAGCAGCTTCGACGCCGCGGTGTTGAACGGCAAAGTCTATGTGCTGGGCGGTTGGATGATGGCCGGCGACGAGGGCGAAGCGTGGCACGCGACCGGCTACGTCGCCGACCTGAACGCCGACCCGGACTCCGACGATTGGGCATGGAAGACCCTGCCGACCCCGCCGGGGCCGCGTCGGGCGAACTCCGTCGCCGCTCTCCCGGACGCGGGCACGGGCTCTGAGAAAGCCGGCCTGATCTATCACATCGGCGGCATGACCCCCGCCGGCGAGCCGACCCGCCGCGTCGATATCTACGACGTCGCCACCGAGACTTGGACCAGTGGCCCAGCCCTCAACGGCGACGTAATGGACGGCTTCGGCAGCGCCGCGTATGCGATGAACGGCGCCGTCTACGCCACGACGCTCACCGGCCTGGTGCAGCGCCTCACCCCGGGCGCCGACGCGTGGGAGGACCTCGGCGAACTCGACAGCCCCCGTTTCTTCCACCGCTTGTTGCCGGCCCCCGGCGAGAACGATCAAGTCACGTTCTACCTCCTCGGCGGCGGCAGCATGGAAGAAGGCCGCTTCACGACCGTCGAGCGGGTGAGCGTCGGCGAGTAAGCGTCTCTGCGGATGAGGAACGCCCCGGTTCGAGCGTCGCTCGAACCGGGGCGTTTTTATTTATAAGGGCGTCACGGTCGTTTGTTGAGACCGGAGCGCAAGCTCCGGCTGTGCGTCTTCCCCTCGGCTGCGCCGACGGCCGGAGCTTGCGCTCCGGTCTCACCGGATGACCAAAGGCGATCTACTCCGCCGGCAGTTCCAGGATCTCGATTTTGCGGAACTGGCAGGGGTGGCTTTCGGATTGCAGGGAGATCGTGCCGCCGGAGAGCAGCAGCTCGCCGTCGGCGGCTTCGATCAGCTTTTTGGCGTCGGCGTCGCGGGGGTCGAGCTGCGGGGCTTCGTATTTGAAAACCTCTTCGCCGTTGATGAGGTGGCGGATCACCTTATCGCCGTGGACTTCGATCTCCGCGGTGACCCACTGGTCGCCGTGGTAGGTTTCGGAGGTGGAGGTGAAGCAGTGGTTCTTCTTGAGTTCGCCGTCCATCACGACGTTGGTGCCCGGGGTGCAGAGGTTGCCGGTGGTGCGTTGGTTCTTGCCGTCGCCGCCGAGCAGTTGGACCTCGATGGAGACGGGGAACTCCTGGTCTTTGCCCATGCTTTCGGGCGATTGGCCGTGGATCATCACGCCGCTGTTCCGCAGCGCCCAGCCGGCGCCGCCGTCGACCTGCTCGCCGATAAAGCGATATTGCAGCCGCATGCGGTAGTGGGAGAAGGTGTCTTTATAAAACAGGTGCCCGTACTGGGCTTTGAAGCCGTCTTCGTAGCCGCCGTCGTAGGAGACGGTCAGCAGGCCGTCCTCGACGCGAAAGGTGTTCGCGTAGTTCTCGCCGGCCGCGTGCGTGCGGATCTTCGGCGTCCACCCGTCGAGACTCTTGCCGTCGAACAGGCTGACCCACTTCTCGTCGGCCGCCGTCGCCTCGCCGTCGTCCGCGACGGCCTGCGCGGAGGGCGTCAGGGCGAACGCGGCCCCCATCAGACAGACGGCGAGCGCACGACGGCGGGGGAAGCGGGAGACGAACATGGATCAACCTGCGAGGCGGGGAAGGACGCGGCGACTGTACCGCCTCCCCCCGATCAACCGCCACCGGCATGCATCTCGCCCCCCGTAACGCCGAGGCTCCGCGGAGCCTCGGCGTTACGGGGTCGATCTCTCAGCGGGGTTTGTGCGTGGGCGGTGGGAGCAGTCCGTCGCGGAACGTCCAGAGGGCGGCGCGCTCCCGCTCGCGGTGTCGAATGATGTAGCGATAGACGTTCAATTGATGCGCGCGGCCGGAGACCGGTTTGATATGACACCGTCGCCCCCACAGAGCTTTGGACGACTTGAGTCCCGCGTCGCCCAGTTCGCGAGAGGCGTGCATTTTCGCTCGCCCGAACAGATGTCTCGGGGCCGGGTCGCGATCGTTCCGCAGGGCGTTCCGGGGATGCAAACCGGGGATCGCGGCGTTCGGGATCGGTTCGCCGTCGGCGTCGTAATTGCAGAATCGAACCAGGGCGTGAACGTGCCGATCGGTCACGCAAAGCGCCGGGACGTTCGATCCCAGTTCCAATAGTCGCTCCGTCAGAGCGAGGCAGGCGGCGGTGCGGGCGGTCTCGGAGAGGAACTCCGGCGGGTCGCGCATCGAGTCCCGGGCGCGACGGAGCTTCGCCAGATGTTCGTCCGGCGGGGGCGGATTTTTATAATCCCCCTCGCAATGATCGCGGTGGGCGTAGCTTCGCCAGCCTCGCGGATCGCCCGGCAGCCACGCCCCGCGGACGTTCGTCATCACGTGATACCACCCGCGCCACGGCCCGCCCGCGGCGACCCGCTCCGTCTGCGTCATCGCTCCGCTCCTTGTAAGGGAGAATGCATAACGCCGAGGCTCCGCGGAGCCTCGGCGTTATGGAGCATGTTCATCGACGCATAGCGTCGCAAACCATCACGCGTGCCGGTCGGGCCGGACGGTGACTTTGTTGCCCCGCAGGCCGCCGCGGCTGAGGGATTGCATCACCATGTCCGCGGCGGCGGCGGGGACGTCGACGAGGCTGAAGCTCGACGTGATTTTAATCGCGCCGATGTCGCCGCCGGTCAGGTTCGTTTCGCCGGCGATGGCGCCGACGAGGTCGCCCGGGCCGACGCCGAGGTCGCGGCCGGCGCTGACGAACAAGCGGGCGCTGCCCGGGGGGCAGGGGCCGTGCTCACGCGGGCCGCTTTTGCCGCCGCTGAACTTCGGGCCGCTTTTGCCTTTGAACTTGGAACCGCCGGGGCCGCCGCCGCTGAACTTCGAGCCGCTCGGGCCGCCGGAATCCCGCGGGCCGGGGGCGCCGAGTTGGCCGACCGGCTCTTCGCCGAACGCCGTGCGGTGGGCCAGCGCCGCGGCGGCGAGGGCCAGCTTCTCCGGACCGAACTCTTTGTCGAGTTCCGCCAGGATCGGGCCGAGCTGCTCCCGCAGCTTGGCGAACGCCGGGGAGGTCGCCGCGTCCTGCAACGCGGCCTTCGTCTTATTCAAGCGGCCGGTCACCACGTCGTGCGCGGCGGGCAGGTCGGTGATGGCGATATCCGCGTTCGCCGCCTTGGCGTACTGGTTCAGCTTGAACCGCTCCTTGGGGTGCAGGAACGAGACGACCCGGCCCACGCGACCGGCCCGGCCGACGCGGCCGCAGCGGTGCACGAAGGGTTCCGGACCGGTCGGCAGGTCGGCGTGGAAGACGTGCGTCAGTTCCGGCACGTCCAGCCCGCGGGCGGCGACGTCCGTGGCGACGACCACGTTCAACGTCCCGCCGCGGAGGCGTTCGACCACCTTGGACCGCTGGTCCTGCGTCAGACCGCCGTGCAGCGCCGCGGCCCGGCGACCGCAGCGGTTGAGTTCCGTGGTGAGGTCGTCGGCGCCGCCGCGGGTGCGGGTGAAGATCAGCGCCGGGCCGGCCGCGTCGACTTCCAGAATGCGGTCGATGGCGGGCGCCTTTTCATGCCGACGCACGAAGTGGGCGCTGTGCACCACGCGGGCGTCCTCGCCCTTGGCGGCCTGCGGTTTGCCGATCTCGATCCGCACCGGGTTCGAGAGGTGCTTGTTGGCGATCGCATTGATGCGCGGCGGCAGCGTGGCGCTGACCAGCACCGTCTGACGGCCCGGCGGGGTGAAGTCGAGGACGGCCTCGATCTCATCCTGGAAGCCCATGTCGAGCATCTCGTCGGCCTCGTCCAGCACGCAGGCCAGCAGACCGGAGAGATCGAGGCTGCCCCGCTTCAGCAGGTCGAGGGCGCGACCCGGCGTGGCGACGACGACGTCGACGCCGCGGCGAAGGGCGGACAACTGAGGGCCGAACGATTCCCCGCCGACGACGGTGAGGATGTTCACCCGCATCTCGCCCCGGTAGGCGCGGAACGCCTCGGCGACCTGGGCGGCCAGCTCGCGGGTCGGGGCCATGCAGAAGATGGCCGGGCCGTTGTAGTCCTCCTGGTCCGGGGCGTCCGGCGCCGTGGCGGCGATCCGCAAACGATCCAGCAGGGGCAGGGCGAAGGCGGCGGTCTTGCCGGTGCCGGTCGCGGCCTGACCGAGCACGTCCCGCCCGGCGAGGATCGCGGGAATCACCTCGGCCTGCACGGGGGTGGGCGTCTCATAGCCCTTCTCCGCGAGGCATTTGAGGAGCGAACCGGACAGTCCCAGCTTCGCGAACCCGGACTTCGGCTCGGGTTCCGGCTTCGGCTCGGGCTGCGGTTCCGGCGCCTTCAGCTCGACCTTCTTCGGGGCCGGCTTCGGCTGCGGTTCGGGCTGCGGTTCGGGCTGCGGTTCCTCGGCCTTCGCTTCTTCGGCCGGGGCTTCGCTGACCGTGTCCGCGTCGGCCGACGCGGCTTCTTCGTTGGGCGGGGCGACGGCGGGGACCGGTTCCTCGGTCGCGTTGCAGGCGGGCGGGCCGTCGTTCAACAGCGCGGCGGTTTCGAGGTGCGGCTCGGGCAGGGCGTCCTCTTCGGCGGCCTGGTCCTCCGCGGAAGCCTCTTCAGCGGGGCTGTCGTCTTCGACGACGACGTCGGCGGCGCCGTCCGCGGCTTCGTCGTCGGCGGGCAGATCGTCGTCGGCTTCGTCACGGGAGGACGCCTCGGCGCCATCGCCTTCAACCGATTGGGCGTCAAGATGTTCGGGGCGAACGGAGTCGGCCGATTCGTCCTCGGAGCGCTCGGAGCGAGAGGGGACGGGGCCGGAAAGGAGAGCGGTATTCATGGCAGACCGGGGGCGGCAGTTTCGTGCGAAACGAATCGGAAATGGAACGGTGCGCGCGGGGCGGGGTGTGCCGGCCCGCGCGGGTTCGATCCGCGATTCGCCGAAATGCCCGCCAGTCCCATGATCGTCGTCCGGGGCGCATCCCGGTTCGATCGGATCAGACGGCCTCGTCCAAAGAGGTTCTCCTTCCAGCACCGGTCGTTGAGGACCAGTGCGAGGCGAGAACGGTTCGGCAGCCGTCGGGGAAGCCCCCTCCGCATTTGTCCCGGTGTCTCCGCGGCTTCCCGAACGGACGAATCCGAGGGGAACGCAGGCAGAACCCGGGCCGGAGCGGGGCAAGAGCGAGCGGGAGTGTACCCATCCGCCGCCGCATCGGCTAGTGGCCGAGACGGGAACCGTGGGCGGCACCGGAGGGTATGGTGCGGTTCGGCCGCGTCGAAGAGGCGGCGCGACGAACGCTGTCCCAGAACCCCCGCAGGGAGCGCAACGATGAGAACCGCCTTCGCCGTCGCCGCAATTGTCTCCGCAGCATCGGCGGGGTACGCCTCCGATCCGCCCTCTGACTTGCCCAGTCTGCAAGAGGCGTGGGCTGGGGAAGACCTGTCGCCGGAACAACGGACCGCGCTGGTCGAGCGCACCGTGCAGGCGCCGTTCGCCGAGGCGGCCCCCTTGCTCCTAAAGGCGAAAAGCGAAACTCAACCGCTCTACGGGATCAATTATTTCCCGGAGGGCGCCCCTTGGAACGGCGATCGGCTGCAACCGCGGGACCGCCGCTATATTATGGTCGTCGAGGCTTGGCGTCGTTCAATGTCGATCAAAGAAGACGACCCGGCGAAGGCGAAGGTCCTGCTTTCCCTGCTCCGTCGCGCATCGACCGCCAAGGAGAAGCAGATCCTCATCCACGCGATCCTAAACTACGAGTGGAGTCCCGACGCGGCGCCGGTCCTCCGGGAGATCGCGAAGGACGGACGGGAGGACCTGAGCGTACGCAGCCGAGCGGCGTCGACGTTGCTGTCTCGAACCGACATCAACGCCGCGATGCCGCTCGCGATCGAGGTCATGCAGGCACACGAGAAAGGCCGGCCCCGTTTGGAGGCGTTTCACTCGATGAGCAATCAGGGCAACCGCCTGTTCACTCTCACGGACGAGAATCAGCGAGCCCTGCTGGTCTTCGGCTTTAAAAACCTCGCAGCGCTGCCGAAGGAGGACCTGCAAAGCGGGTACTTCGCGGCACGTCGCCTGGGGTTCGTTCTCAGAATCGAAAATGAGTTCGCCCCGGATCAAAAAGCCCCGCGGTATCAGGGAGATCACGGGCTGACGGACGAGTTCTTTATCGATACCACAAAGAACGCGCAGCGCTGGTACTCAGCCAATCAGGAGAGTCTGCCGCTGCTTCCAGGCATCGCGCAGGAGCGGGTCGACCTGACGCCGTAGCCGAAGTGCCGTAGCCGCGGCGCCGTAGCCAGGATGTCGTTATGCCGCGATTCTACGCGGCCCGCCGCACTGCAGCGGTGTCGACAGCGGTGTCGACGGCGGCGTCGGCTATATCGTCGTTGGATACGCCTGCCGCCGGGACGCCGGGGTCGGGTTTGCCGGCGGCGATCGTGCCGGCGCGGGACTCTTGGCGGGCGATCGCCGTTTCGATCTCCCGTTGCCAGCGGGTCAGCTCGTCGCGGTCGGCGTCGGCGGGAATACGGATCGCAGGACCGCCGCAATAGACGATGCGGCTGAACGGTTTGGGCAGCACGAGATCCGTCCACGACCCTTTCACGACCCACGCCGAGGGACACACCACCGCGGACGGGACGATCGGTCGGCCGGTGCGGCTGGCGAGGAACACGACGCCGGCTTTGAGTTCCCGCCGCGGGCCGCGGGGACCGTCCGGCGTGATGCCGAGGTCGTACGAGTCGCACTCGTTCATAATTTGTTTGACCGCCGCGGCGCCGCCGCGACTGGTCGAGCCGCGCACGGTCTTCAAGCCGACCGCGGTCATCGCATCCGCCAGATACCCGCCGTCGCGGTGCTGGGAGATTAATCCCGCCATGCTGGCGTGCGGCCGGGCGAAGACGTACGGCACGATCCATTCATGCCAGAACGGATAGAACCCGTGCACGTGCGGGGCGTCCGGGGCGGGCTTCACCCTCCGAAACCGTCCGGCGGCGGCGGGGCGTCCCGGTTCCCCCAGGCGCCCGGCGAACGGACTGGTCCCGGCTTCGCAGAAGACCTCGACGCGACAGGTGCGCAGCCAGACGGTCAGCAGCCGGGCCGCACCGACGGCCAGCAAACGGTTGAGGGTCTTGTTGCGGATCTTCATCGCGGGCGGCCTGCGGAGGAACCGCAGTCTTCGCAGAACCGACCCGCCGCGAAAAGGGCGGAGCGGACCGGGTCGGGCGAACCTCGGTTAGGCGAACCGGCGCGGGCGAACCACGCCGCGATCGGGGCGACGTCGACTCAGGCGTCGTTCGGAGCCATCGGGGTGACCTCGACCGGGGCGCTCTCGGGAGAGTTCTCGATCTGCGGCGCCGGTCCTTCCGGCGGACCGCCGCATCCCGCCAGCGACAGCGGCAAGGCGGTGAGCGAAAGCAGCGTCAGGGCGGCGGGGAGGCGGCGGAACATGGCGGAGAGACGCGGTCGAATCGAATCAATGGAAGCGGATCGGATGGGATACCCCCGCCGCCCGACGCTCGCCAGCCTGCCCGGACCGTAGGCCGTGGGTCGTCGCATCAAGACGTTGCGATCTGTAGGGAATCTTCTTACGCTCCGCGATCCCCCTTTCGGGGCGACTGACGCCTTCCTCAGGCGCTTCTCGTCGACTCGATCAACGCCCTCCGCTGTGTTCGGGCAGCGCGCTCCTCCCCCCCCCCGATTCTGTTTCCCCAACTCGATCGACCCATGACGCATTCTTCCGTCCCGGCGATTCGCCGGCTCCGCCGCGGCTTTACGCTGATCGAACTGCTGGTGGTGATCGCCATCATTGCGATCCTGGTCAGCC
The DNA here is from genome assembly GCF_013036045.1 of Alienimonas chondri. Classification (GTDB taxonomy): domain Bacteria; phylum Planctomycetota; class Planctomycetia; order Planctomycetales; family Planctomycetaceae; genus Alienimonas; species Alienimonas chondri. Next base: position 2,120 of record NZ_WTPX01000151.1, on the reverse strand, counting down.
TGCTTCTCCCGGCCGTCCAACAGGCCCGCGAAGCGGCCCGCCGGAGCCAGTGTCAGAACAACCTGAAGCAACTCGGGTTGGCGATGCACAACTACCATAGCACCTACAAGGTCTTCCCGGCCGCCTCCGGCGGCTCGACCGGCCCCGGCGGCAATGGTGGAAATGCGAACTTTCTGATCGGCTTGCTGCCGTATCTGGATCAGACGGCGCTGTGGAACCAGATCAGCAGACCGTCGGTGCGAGACGCCTCCGCCTCCCCGCCGACGATGTGGCCGGCGATGGGGCCGGCGATTGAGGACGGCAGTTACGTCCCCTGGCAGATGACCATCCCCGCATTGCTGTGCCCCTCGGACGGCAGCGGGATCGTGTCCCGGGGGGACACCAACTACGGGCTGAACCTCGGCGACAACGGTTTGGCCCCGGACGGGAACGCCCAGAGCGCACGGAACCGCGGTCGCGGGATGGGCATCGTGAACTTCGGGACGAACTCCCAGAACGTTTGCCTCGGGCTGAGGGACGCCCGCGACGGGACGGTGAACACGCTGCTGCTGGGCGAATCCGGTCGTTCTGACGATCCGAAGACGTTCATCGGCGCCGTCGCCACCGGCGTCTCGTTGGAATGGAACGGACCGGAGACCAACTCCGCGTTCGCCGCTTGGAACAAACCGTACAGCTCCTGCATCAACAACCCCGCGATTATCGATCCGAACGACTCGGGGCGTTATCTCGGGTCCACGGACAACACCCGCGGCAAGGCGTGGAACACGTCGAATGCGGAGCACAACGCCAGCTTTTATACCATCAGCCCGCCCAACGGCCCCTCCTGCGTCCGCGGCGGATCGGTCTACGACGGCACCCGCATCGGCAAGGGCATTCTCGCCCCCACCAGCTACCACAGCGGCGGCGTGCAGTTCTGCATGGTCGACGGCAGCGTCAAATTCATCTCCGAAACCGTCGACACCGGCGACCTGAAAAACGACGCCGACAACGTCACCAGCGGCAAGAGCCCCTACGGCACCTGGGGCGCCCTGGGCACCCGCGCCGCCAACGAGACCCCGGGCGAGTTCTGAACCGCCCCGAACTAATCTAAACGACGGATCCGCCGCCCGTCTCCGGTTCGTCCGGGGGCGGGCGGTTTGCGTCGTCGGGGCTTGGTTGGTCAGGAACCGCTCCGTGCTCCCACACCGCACGGCAGTCGGCCCGGAAGCGGACGTAGCCCAGCCCGCAGGCGACGACGCAAAACAGCCCCACCCACACCGGCGAGACCCCCGCCGCCAACAGCCGCGGGGCGTCTAATAAGCGGTCGCCGGTGAACCAACTCACGGCCAGATAACAGCTGTTCGCCAGCAGGCAGAAGTCCGCCAGGAACCACGCCCAGCGGCGTCGTTTCGTCCAGCGGGCGGGGAGCAGCGCCGCGAACAGCAACGGCGCCGCGACCCCGAAGAGCGGCCCGGCCCACAGCGTCAGCGCCGGATACGGGTCCGGTTGAAAGCTCGAATACGGCGGCGGCCACGGGCCCAGCCACGCCGACCGCAGCGTCCCCCCGCCGGCCCACCCGCCGAGCAGATGGCCGAGTTCATGCGTCAACGTCATCACGCCCCACCCGACCGCCGTCAGCCCGGCGAATCGGGCGAGGCGGCGGATCGGGCGGCGGGACGACGGCAGACGTGACGGCGAACCGCCGACACCACGGTCTCGGGAGCCGAACGGCATCGGCGGTCGAAAATTATTCGCCGCCCTGCTGCAACTCTTTCTCCAACTGGGCGGCGTAGTCGGAATCTCTCATCGCACGCTGCCGTTGCTCATCGGTCGCCCCGGGATAGATCTCTTCCGTTTGGGGGAGCATGCCGTCTTCGGGGCCGCCGCAACCGGCGAGCGCCGCGACGAACGACAGGGTCAAAGCAGACAGCGGAGAGGCGAGGCGGTGCATCGAACGGGACGTCATGGGAGTTACCGGAAAAGGGAGGTCAAGGAAGGCGAGGGCGGCGGCGGACTGTCGAGACGGCGGTCTCGCCGGGAGACGTTTCGATCCCCGCCGCCGGAACGAGATGAAACGGACGCGACCGCCGTGCTTAGAGCGCTGAGAGATCGTCGTCGGGGGTCGGGCCGTCGTCGGGGGT
>NZ_WTPX01000150.1 GCF_013036045.1 Alienimonas chondri | reverse complement strand
GGATTTCTGTGGGCGGTCGACATCCGTGTCGCTCTTGCGGGGTGCGTCGTCCGGCCGAGGCGGGGCGCTCCGGGCGGCGACGGGAAACGGGGCGAGCCGACGTCCATGTCGACACGTATTCGCAGTGCTTTATTTCGACGCGGGGGGAACCTCGCATGAGGAGGTTCTCCCCCCGACCGGGGCACGGGCCGACGAGCACGACGCGTCGTACCAGTCACGCGGACGGCGGCCGGCGCCGATCGGGTGCGAAGGTTTTGCTGATCGCTTCTGCACGACGGTCGGGTTAGTAGCACAGCTCCACCCGCACGTCGCCGCTGTGTAGGACGGAGGTTTCCGTCAGGCCGACGCGATACTGACTGGCCAGGCGAATCGGCCCGCCGCCGATCGCCAGCCCGGGGCCGAGGGTCACGCGGTCCCGGCCGAAGTCCGTGCCGCGGGCCTCGAAGGAGCCGGCCGGGGCGGCGTCGAACTGCGCCCGGTAGTCGCCGATCGATCCGGCGCTGACGTCGCGGCTGTAGAACGCCTCGAAGGTCGCGGTCATCGGGACCATGCCCGCGACGTCGATCCAATGGCCGGCCCGCATGCCGACCCGGGCCCGCAGTTCCTTCAGCGTGCTGTTGTCCACGTCCAGCGCCGCGGCGCCGCCGTCTTCGGTGAAGCCGTCGCGGTCGACGTGCACGTACCGCACGCCGACGACCGGGGTGAGGAACCGCGCTTCCGAGCCGAACAGCGTGCCGAACTCCGCGTCGCCGGCGGCCAGGGTGGCGCCGGTCTCCGCGTCGACGCCATCCGCGAACGGCAGCACGTCGCTGTCGATCGAGACCGACCGCAGCGCGTCCCCGAAGGCCACGCCGCCGAAGCCGCTCAGGCGGGCGTAGGTCGGCCCCATCACGGACTTCACCGACCCGCCGGCCCGGACCACCTTGTCCGTCACCGTGGAGTTCGCCGCCGACACCTGCGTGGTGAGAGACTCAAAGCCGTAGAAGGCCCCGACGGAGACGCAGGCGCCCGGTCCGCCGAAGTTCCGCGTCAGCCCGACCGCCGCCCCGGCGCTGCCGGTCTGGGCGTCGAAGGCGTTGCCGTCGCCGTCGATCCGGCCCGAGGCGCCATAGCCCTCGATCCAGCCTTCCAGTCCGGGGCCGTTCAGATTGCAGGCCCCGCAGGCCAGCGGATACGCCCCGCCCTGCCCGCCGACGACGTCCAGGAACTGCAAGCTGCTGCGGTTCAACGCGGTCAGCTGCGTGCCGTAGATCTCGCCGGAGAGCTGGTTCAGCGCCCGATCGACGTCCACGGGGTCGGCCAGCGTATCGATCGCGTTCCGCAGATCGGCCAGCGCCGGATCGTTGCGAACGGCGTCCAGCCCGGCGCCGACCTGCCGGGTGTTGAAGGTGGCGCCGGCTTGCGCGAAGGACTGGTCCCGGGCCGCGATCAGGGCGTATTCGGTCGCGCCGATCTGCTGGATGAATCGCACGTTCGCCAGCGATTCGTTCACCGTGACCGGGTTGACGACCGTCAGCCCGCCGTCGGCGGTGAGGAAGGCGTACTGCATCCCGGCGCGATAGGCGCTGTTGCCGAACGGCTGCACGTTGACGGTCCCGCCGTTCACCGTGGCGGTTCCGGTGACGGCGGTCTGGTCGAAGTCGGTCCCGGCGACGGGGGAGGCGGCGGCCTGCAGTTCGAGGTCGTAGATCATCCCCGGCCCGCTGGCGAAGTTGCCGGTGACGTTCAGCACGCCGGGGCTGTTGCCGGGGGCGAGGCGGCCGTTCATGGCGAGATCGCCGACGATCGTGCCGGCGCCGGTCAGCGTGCCGCCGTTGTTGATCAGCAGGTTGGCGGCGGTCAGCGTGCCGTTCACGCGGGTCTCCCCGCCGTCGACCGTCACGTCGTTCGCGAAGGTCATCGTCGAGCCGGACTGCACGTCGATCAGCCCGCCGGACTGCATCGCGGAGGCGGCATTGACGGCCCCGCCGGACTGCGCGGCCAGCTGCGAGCCGGCCCCGTCGACGGTCACGGCGCCGGTGAGGGTCTTCGTCGAGCCGGCGCCGAAGGAAGCGGCGACGCCGCCGTTCGTAAGGGCGAGGGTCGTCCCGTTGAACGTGCCGCCGAACCGCGTCTCGAGTACGGATCCGGCGCCGTCCACGGCGGCGGCGCCGGAAAGGGTCGTCGTCGAACCGCCGTCGCTGGTGAGGGCGTCGCCGCCGCCGGTGAGGGCGAGGGTCGTTCCGCTGAACACGCCGCCGTTCTGCGTGGAGAGAAAGGAGCCCTCCCCGTCGACGGCGGCGGCGCCGGTGAGGGTGAACGTCGTCGTCCCCGCCGCGGCCCCCAGGCCGTTGATAAAGGCGTCGCCCTCGTTGGTGAGGGCGAGAGTCGTCCCGTTGAACACGCCGCCGCTCCGCGTGGACAGCACGGAGCCGGCCCCGTCGGCGGTGGCGGCGCCGGTCAGCGTCATCGTCGAACCGCCGCCGCTGATGACCGCGTCGCCGTTGTTGGCGAGGGCAAGGGTCGCGCCGTTGAATACGCCCCCGTTCAGCACGTTCAGATCAGAGTTGGCCCCGTCGACGGCGGCGCCGCCGGTGAGGGTGAACGTCGAGCCGACATCCCAGACGGAGGCGCCGCCGCCGTTGGTGAGGGCGAGGGCGGTTCCGTCGAACGCCCCGCCGAACTGTGCGGTCAGCAAGGATCCGACGCCGTCCACGGCGGCGTCGCCGGCGAGGGTGAACGTCGAACCGGCGTCGAAGGAGAAGGCGCCGCCGCCGTCGGTGAGGGCGAGAGTCGTCCCGTCGAACGCCCCGCCGTTGGACACTCGCAGCAGGGAGCCGGCCCCGTCGACGGTCGCGGCGCCGGAGAGGGCGAGCGTCGAGCCGGCGCCGTCGACCGTGGCGTCGCCGTCGCGGGTGAGGGCGAGCATGTTCGCCGTCATCGTGCCGCCCAGTTGGGCGATCACCGCCCCGGTATCGACGGCCAGCGTGCCGGCGGGGCGGTCGGCGGGGGCGGTCGGTCGCACGATGCCGGCGCCGGACAGATCCCGGTTCGAGCCGACGAACAGCTCGCCCTCGACCGTGGTCGTCCCGCCGGCGAGCGTGTAGTTGCCCAGCCCGCTGAAGGGGGCGGGCGCCGCCGCCCCGCCGGTTTGCGTGGAGAGCAGCCCGCCGACGTCGATCGTGACGTTCTCGGAGGTGACGAAGTCCTCCGCCTTCAACCAGCCGGTTCCCGTCACCGTGACTGTCCCGGGGGCGGCGACGGCGGTGTCCTGGGCGGCGTTCTCCTCCGCGTTGACCGTGGTCGCCGCATTGATCGTGCGGTCCTGAGCGACCGCGACGGCCGGCAGGGCGCCGAGGGCGAACGCCGCGGCCGGCAACCAGGGCAGCGCCCGGCGCAGCCGGCGCTCTTCCCGCCCACGGGAGGAACGGCAGCAGGACGTGAGAGAACGAGACGCGAGGGAGCGAGGCATGGCGGGCGACTGTCGAATGAGGACGTCTGAGCGGTCCAACCGCCCGGCGCCCGCTACTGAACTTCGCTTCGCCCGGCGGAGGTCGATTTCCGAAGGGGCCACGGCGCGACTCATCGGCGCTGATGTATTCGGCCCGATCATCAGAGTCGGATGAGGGCATTTCCGATCCCGTCGCATTTCCTCAGAAGTCTTCAAGTCGCCTGAGCCCCGTCAAACACAGCGCCGCGCCGTGACAGGGACGGGCCAGCCCCTTCTCTGCCGCCCCCGATTCGGCCCCCGTCCACGGAACCGAACGGTCCGCCCCCGAAGCGATCGGACCGGCAGCGGCCGCCCGCTGCGAACCGCTGCCGTCCGCCGCGGCGGGGTTGCGAGAAAACTTTCCGAGGACCGCGTTTTGCGCGATCTGATCGCGAACCCGCGGGGTTCGGAATGGGCTTTCGAGGACACCGTCCCCCCGCTCGAGCCTCCCGTGCGAAGCGTCTCCCCTCTCGCCGCGTCTCTCCGTTTCCCCCCCCGCAGCCGCCCGCCCTGTCGAAGACGAGATCCGCTCGGCTTCACGCTGATCGAGCTGCTGGTGGTGATCGCGATCATCGCGGTGCTGGCCAGCTTGCTGCTGCCCGCCGTGCAGCGGTCCCGGGAGTCCGCTCGCCGCACGCAGTGTTTAAACAACACCAAGCAGATCGTGCTGGCGTTGCACAATCATCACGCCGCACACCGCTACTTTCCCAAAGGCGTGGAGACGCTTAAGACGCCGCTTTGGGTGACAATCCCCTGCAGCGGGGACGACGAGAGCCCGATGGTGTGGGGCACGGTGTACGAAAGCACGCCTGTTCTGCCCAGCGGCTCTCCCGGCCCCGGGGGCTTGTATCTGTCGCAGTTCTGGGGATGGCAGGCCCGCATTTTAGCCCAACTCGATCAGCGGATTCTGGATCGCATGATCAGCGACAGTTGCCCGCGGCTCTCGGTAAAGGGCAACCGGGAGGCGGCAGTCAGCAGGATTCAAACTTATCTCTGCCCCTCCGCTTCGCCCCCTCCGCGGGCCATCGACCTGATCGACGACGTGACGGACGACGGACTGAACGGAACGAACTGGGCTCCGAACTACTACCTTGGCGCCGCCGGCAGTATGACGGCTCCCGGGGAGGACGGCTTGGGCGTACGGACCGGCGGGTTCTTTGAGATCGGCAACCACATCCGGATGCGCGACATCACTGACGGCTCGCCGCAAACGCTGGCGGTGGTGGAATCGACGATCGGGTTCTGGAACGAAGGCCAGATCTGCTGCACGAGCTACCCGACGCCGGAAATGGCCGGGACCGCCGATGATCCGCCGATCTTTCATCGCGGCTCCGCGGGCGGCGGGTCGGGCGAAGCGATTTCCGACCCGGAAAAAGCCTTCACCACGCCCGGGTCCGCCCACAGCGAAGGAGTGACCGCGGCCTTCGCCGACGGTCACTCGACGCTGCTGAGCTACACCCTCGACCGCGATGTTTACCGTCGCTTGATCGAACGCAACGACGGCAGACAGGTCGAAGCCCCATGACGAATGTCTTTCTTCATCCCCGGGGCCGACCGCTCCGTGAACTTCGATCCGTTCCGTCGACCGCGCCTGACTGGCCGCTGGAACCTGCTAAACTGACCTCCCCTCGAATGGACCCCCGCCTGATGCTCGTCACCCCCCGCCCCGCTCCCGCTCCGACGGGGGCGCCGTCGTCCCGCCGCAACGGGTTCACCCTGATCGAACTGCTGGTGGTCATCGCGATCATCGCCGTGTTGGCCAGCCTGCTGCTGCCCGCCGTGCAAGCGGCTCGGGAACGGGCCCGGGCGGCCCAGTGCATGAACAACGTCAAGAACATCGCTCTGGCGATGCACAACTACGCTTCCGGCTTCAAGTCCTTCCCCACCGGCGTGGTCGTCCGTCCGCCAATTTCCGATCTCGACCCTGACGTGCCGGATGAGTTCTTCCACGGCATGGTCGTCATCGGTCAGAAAATGCCTAACGGCTCGACAATGTCTGACGGTGCCGTACCTGGCGTCCAAGGTATTGCCGTTAGTAATTATTGGGGCTGGCACGCCCTGATTCTGCCGCAGTTGGATGCGTCTCCGACCGCCCGCCTCATCAGCTTTGGAGGGGAGGTCGATCTCCCCCGCTTTCCCACTGCGGACAGCGGATCCCTGAATCAAATAAACAACTTTCAAACGGATAACCTTCGCGCCGCTGAATACAACATGCAGACTTACGTCTGCCCCAGCGCCTCCACCGTCGCCACGAAGGATGAAACCATCGAGGGCACGCCCGGCTTCCCGGACAACAACTCCGGAAACTTCGGCCTGTCCAACTACATCGGCAGCGCCGGCCTCCGCGTGACCGGCAGCGACGACTCCGGCAACGTCGTCACCACCCGCATCGGCGGGATGTTCGCACCCAACGAGGCCACCCGGTTCCGGGACGTGACCGACGGAACCACCAGCACCATTCTGCTGCTCGAGTCGCTCTACGGCGTCTGGGCGGAGGGCTATCACTGCTGCACCAGTCACACGGACGGCGAGTCCATCTTCTCCCCCGGCGTCGGCGGCGCCGGCCTCGGAATGCTTCCCGGGTCGGAAGTCTTTACGAAGCCCGGCGCCTGGCATGCCGAGGGCACGAACATCGCCTTGGTCGACGGCTCCGCCCAGATGCTCAACTACACCGTCGACGAAGAGACCTACCGCCGCCTGATCCAGCGGAACGACGGCCAGCAGGTGAGCAAGGAGTGGTGACCCCCGTGCGATCTGCCGTTGCGGGCGTTCGCCTGAAGCGGACGGTCTGCCTCGTGATCGTCGCGACGCTTGCCGTCGGGTCCGCGGCGCCCGCCGCGGACCCGCCGCCCAAGGCCCAACGACTGGATGCGGCGAAGGTTCGCATCGTGCTGTTCTGTCCCAACGGCGTGCGTCCGCCCGTCGATTATCAGTCCGGTCTCGATCGGCTCGCCGACTACACGGACGCCTTCATCCTCAGCGGCCTGAAACGCTGGGGCCATGAACCGGGGGTGAAGAGCCTGTTCGTCCGCGTCGACGAAAACGGACGTCCCACCGACGACGGAACCGGTTCCGTCGAGGTGTTGGGCGTGATCGGCGAGCACGGCGTCGATCGCTACACCAAGCCGGATACCCACAAGGAGGCCGTCGCCTCCGCGATGAGGCACTTCGATCTGCCCGCCAAGGGCGATCTGTGGTGGGTGCTGGTCTATCACGGCGATCCGCCGACGCGGTTCTCGGACTTCCGGGGCGGCAACTCCCCCCAGTTCGGCGGGTGGTCGATCGCCAACTACGACAGCCGCCTGCCCCGGCTCCGCAAGACGATGCCGATCTGCGCCGGACTGGGCGACGAGATGGCCTTGAAGGGGATGGTTCACGAACTCGGTCATGCCTTCGGCCTGCCGCACATCGGTCCGAAAGCCGCCCCGCGGCGCCGGCATGACAACACGCTGATGGGGCCGAACAACTTCAACTACAAGCGGGTCGCCGGCCGCGCGGTGCAGAACGGACACCTCAGCGAAGCGTCCGCGGCGATGCTCGCCGTGCACCCGGTCGTCCGCGGCGTCCCGCTGAGCGAGTGGAACCTGCCGACCGTGAAGGTCGCCGACCTCGCCCTCCGGCCGACCGCGACGGGGAACGGGTTTGCCCTCGCCGGCACGGTCCGCGCCGTCGGAGCGAAGCCGATCAACGCGGTGCTCGGCGATCACCCGGACTCCCTGCCCGGCGAGTATTGGGCGAAGCACTACGTCGCCCCCGTCGGCGACGACGGTCGATTTGAACTCCCGGTGACCGAAGCCGCGGAGTCCGACGGCGAACTGCGGTTGTGGTTCACCTTCCCCGGCGGCGAAACCACCGGCAACGGCCGCTGGCGAGGCGCGAACGGCGCGGTGAAGATTCCCTATCGCTACGCCGACGGCCGCTGGACGAAAGCGGAGTGAGCGAGACGTCGTACTCCCCTCGCCCCTTCGTTTGGGAACGCCGGGGGGAGCGGGGAGAAACCGGCTCGCGTCACTTCGCCAGCGCGGCGCCCAGACGGAAGCCGGCTTCGGTCAGACGACGATCGGCCAAGCGGCGAATCTTGTCGACGTCCTCCTCGGCGACCCGCAGCGGCGCCGGGTCCGGGTCGCGGTCGGCGTCGACGGCGGCCTCGCGGGTGCGCACGTAGGCCAGCACGTCCGGCGTGTAGACCGCCCATTGGGCGAGCGTCCGGCTCTCCCGCGCCCACGACCTCGGGTCGAGATCGCCCGCGGCCGCGGCGCCGGCGGCGGACAGGCCTTCGTCGGCCAGCAATCGCTCCGCGTTCAACGAGACCTCGACCGGCGTGAACGTCGCGCCGGGCGCCGCGTCCCACAGCGCATGGAGGTTGCGGCCCGGCTGTCCGGGCGACGCCGCCACCTTCACCAGATTCCCCCCGCGGTCGCCCTCCGGGTACAGCCCGTCCGTGAACAGCGCCGCCGCGTGCATCGGTTGATGCACGTCCCCGCCGAGGTGCAGAACCCAGCAGAGCGCGACCGCCCGCTCCGCGGCCGAACGGTTCTCGTCCGCCACGGCCGCCAAATTGAACCGCAACGCCTGCACGGCGTTCATGCCCGGCTCCCCGTCGGCCCCTTTCCCCTCGGCGCCGTCCGCGGCGGTCACGCCCTCGGGCGGGTCGAAGCGCACGTTCGGAGCGGGCAGCCCGTCGGCGACCCGCTCTCGAATCGCCGCTTCGTCCGCCGGGGTGAGATACAGCGGGATGTTGATGTAGTGCCAGGTGTCGCGGTTGAAGGCGCTGCGACGTTCCGGCTCGCCTCGATCGCGGACGACGTCCGGCCAGACGCTCGCCCGGCGGAACAGCCATTCGTCCTGACCCTCGCGGTCGGCGGCGGCGATCTCCGGCGGCATCGCGGCGACGAAGTCCTCCTCGTACCGCGGGTGCTGGCGGAGCAGGTCGGCCAGCGCCGTCCGCCGGGCAGGCGTGGTGGGACGCCGGGCACGAAACCGTCGCCGCGGCGGCCAACAGACCGCACAGACGGGGACGTGTGACGGAACGCATCACGGAGCGACGAACGGTCATCGGAGGCAGGAAGCGGGGCGGAACTCGGCCGACGACCATACGCGGCGTGGTGGGATCGAATCGGTGAGAATACGGTGAACCCGCACCGAGGACTCGAATCACGACGCCGCCGATGACCGCCTTTTATCACCCCCGCCGCCAATGGCTCGTCGGGAACGCCGAGGAGGGCGGCTTGGCGATGCTCCCGCAGTTCGGCTGCGGCAGCGGCGGCACGCACCGCCCGTTCAACAGCTACGCGCTGGTGTTCCCCGTCGGCGGCGTGCGGAAGGCGCTGCTGTTCGACGCCCCCTTTCGGCACGCGATCCCCGGCGTGCGGGGGTTGAAGGAGGAGGGCGTGGAGATCCTCGGTTGCTTCGTCTCGCACGCCGACCTCGCCGGTCGCGGCGACGCCTTCGACCAGTTGGTCGCGGAGTTCGAGTTGCCGCTGTTCCTCCACCCCGAAGACCGCCACGACCCCCGCGTCCGCGGGCTGATGCAGGAATGGGAGGATCCGATCGCCGCTTGCGGGGAGGGCGGCCCGCTGGCCGACCTGCCGATCGAAACGCTGCACTGGCCGGGCCACTCGCCGGGATCGGTGATGGTCTACACGCCGGCGTTCGGCGGCGTGCTGCTGACGGGCGACAGCGCAATCGCCCCCGGCCCGATGCAACCGGACGACGCCCCGCCGCTGGAGCGTCCGCCGGCCCCGCCCCCGCCGTTCTCCCCGACGGACGACGAGGTCTGCGACGCTTGGCGAGTGCTGCTGAAGCGCTGGGAAACCGACGGCGCCCCCCGCACCCTCGCCCCGCTGCACGGCGAGATCTACGCGGACACCGACGACGTGCCCGTCCTGATCCGCGGCCTGTTAAAGGCCGCCCCGATGACGCCGCAGGTCCGGCCGACAGCGTGACTCCCCCCGCTTCGCCGTCGCCGTTAGGCGGCGCGCTGCTCTCCACGACGCGCGCCGCCTAACGGCGACGGCGAAGCGGAGAGCGCAACAGAACGACCCGGACGCTTCGCAGCGTCCGGGTCGTTCGACGTTTTCCTCTCACTCTTGGCCTCTCCACTCTCCGCTCACGCTCACTCCGCGTAAAACTTCGTGATCTCCTCGTGAATCAGCGGTTCGCTGATGCTCTCGCTGACCAGACGGGTCTGGAAGCGTTTGCTGCCGGGGGTCGTGCCTTTGATCCGCAGCGTGTAGACCTTCTTGGCGCCGGGGGCGAGTTCCGGGAGGCTGTCGAACAGGATCAGGCTGCCCTCGGTCCGGTGGGCGGCGGGGCCGCGGATCACGCCGGTCTCCGTGCCGTCCGGCACCCGGCAGGCGAGGCCGACGGTCTTCGCGGCGGCGGTGCCCTCGTTGGAGACCGTCACGGTGTATTCCGTCTCGGCGCCGACTTCGACCGGGTCGTCGCTGTCCTGAATCTTCAACACCAGGCTGGCGGTGCCTTCGATCCGGGTGACGTGGCGGGCGCTGGCCTTGGCCCGGCTGCTGGCGGAGACCTCGGCCATGTGCACCTGCTCGCCGCCGGTGACGGCTTTGAGGTTCACCGTGGCGGTGACGCTGGCTCCGGCTTCGATCCGACCGAGGAACCACCGCACCGTGTTGCCCGACGGGTCGTGTGTGCCGCTGGTGTCCGTGGAGAGGAACTCAAAGCCGTCCGGGACACGGTAGCCGAGGCGAACGTTATCCGTGGCGGCGTCGCCGGGGTTGGTGACGGTCAGCTTCATCGCGGTGATCCGGTTGACGTACCGCAGACCCGGGCCGTCGATCTCCAGGTCGATCTGCGGACTTTTCACCTGCACGTCAGCCTCGGTCTCCGCTTCCAGGCCGCCTTCGCCGCGGACTCGCACGGAGACCGTCTGCACGCCGCCGGCGCTGGTCATCAGGCCGAGGCGAACCGGCTTGGTCTCGCCGGCGGACAGGGCGCCGATGTTCATGGTCAGTCGCTTCGGACCGCCGCTGTGATCCAGACCCTCGGGCAGCAGCACTTCGATCAACGCTTCGTCGATGCTGCCGGTGCCGGGGTTGGAGACGAGGATCGTCTGCGTGGCCGGTTCGCCGAGCAGAGCTTCGCGGACGCCTTCCAGTTCGACGGCCAGCTTCGGCTCCGTGACGAGGGGGGCGCCGCGGGCGATCAGCCGGCTGGTGACCATCGCCGCGAGGCGGTTGGCGTACTCGGGCGCCTCGTCGCTGCCGACGGCGGTCGGGGTGTAGGTCAGGCGAATCGACTTCACTTCGCCGGCGGCCAGCGCGGGGAAGGTCCAGGTGGGGTTGGGCGTGTCGACGCCGCCCTCGGGGGTCGGATCGGCGGCCGCGAGGCCCATGTTGGCGGAGACGTCGCCGGTGACGGTCACGCCGTAGGCGGTCGCCGGGCCGGCGTTCTTCACGGTCAGGGTCGAGGAGCAGACCCGGCCGACGCGAATCGGACCGGCGTGCTGCCAGGTGACGCTCAGTCCGGCGGTCTGCGGGCCGATGCCGCCGTCCACGCCGATCGTGCTGACGATCGGCGCCGACACGGCCGGGGCGGCCGGGGCGGGCACGGGCTCGTCCGACTCCGGCATCGAC
>NZ_WTPX01000015.1 GCF_013036045.1 Alienimonas chondri | reverse complement strand
GATCCGGGGCGATCGATTCGCGGGGCGTGGGGGAATGGGTCAACATCGTTGCCGGCGCCGGTCGGCGAAGCCGCGTTGAGGCGTAAGGTGTTGACGGCGGAGCACTTGGGACGGCAATTCCCGTCCCGCTTCGAACCGGGGACGCTTGACCCGCGGGCTGTACGATTTACGGTTGTGGACCGGCGGACTGTCCGCGGGCGAACGCTTCGGACCGCAACCGTCACCCCCCCGGCCGCTCGCGGGGGGTTGACGAACCCCGGCCGAGCGTACGTTCGTACAATGGGACGGACGCCTTTCCTCGCGTCCTGTTCCCCTCCCACGCCGCCTGAATGTCAAACGGTCTTTCCGACCACGGACAGTCGCGGGGAGGCGCGTACGAAGCCGGCGCCGAGGACTTCAAGGAACAGGTGCGCGTTCGCAGCGACATCGCCCAGGTCATCGGCGAGTCGATCTCTCTCAAGGCGCTCCGCGGCGGCGCCGAACTGGCGGGGCTGTGCCCCTTCCACGACGACCGCAATCCGTCGCTGAAGGTCTACCCGGACCGGCAGACGTTCCGCTGCTGGTCGTGCGATACCGGCGGCGACGTCTTCTCCTTCGTGATGAAGTACGACGGGCTGGACTTCTTCTCCGCCCTCAAGCACCTCGCCCAACGGGCCGGGTTGGAGATGCCGGAGCGGACCGGACCCCGCCCGAGCAAGGACGGTCCGGACCGCGGACGCCTGCTGGAGGTGTTGAAGTGGGCCGACCTGCAATGCCACACGTTCCTCACACGCTCGTCTGAAGCGAAGGCGGCCCGCGAGTACCTCGCCGCCCGCGGCATTCACGCGGACCTCGCGAAGACGTACGGCCTCGGCTACCACCCGGACGATTGGTCCTGGTTGGTGAACCGGGCGAAGGGGCTGTTCGATCGGGAGGAACTGCTCGCCAGCGGCGTCGCCGGGGTGAAGAAGGACGGCAGCGGCCTGCGGGACCACGCCCTCTTCCCGGATCGCGTGATCTTCCCGATCCGCGACGAACGCGGCCGCACGATCGCCTTCGGCGGGCGACAATTGCCCTCCGATTCCCCCCGGTTTTCCCAAGATAAGGGGTTCGGGGCGAAATACATCAACAGCAGCGAGAGTGTCCTGTTCCACAAGTCGAAGGTGCTTTACGGCCTCGACGTGGCCCGTGAGGCGATTCGCAAGCCGACCTGCGACACCGCGCTCGTCGTCGAGGGTTACACGGATACCCTCGCTCTGCATCACGCCAGCTATCAGAACGTCGTCGCCACTTTGGGCACCGCCCTTACCAAGGAACACGTCGGCGTGCTGCGGCGCTTCACCAATCGGATCGTGCTGGTCCTCGACGGCGACCGGGCCGGGCAGGACGCGGCGGAGAAGGCGTTGCAAAAATTGCTCGCCGAAAGCGTCGATCTGCGTGTGCTGACGCTCCCCCCGGGAACCGATCCGGCGGATTTCGTGTCCGAGCAGCCGGAAGCGTTCGGGGAACTCGTTGCGACGGCGCCGGAGGCTCTCGACTTCAAACTCTCCCGCCTCACCGCCCGCCACGGCGGGGATGCGCTGCAGGCCGGCGACGCCGCGACGAAGGAGATGCTGGACCTTCTCCGCACCGATCCCGGCCTCGTCGGAACCCGCCGCGGCGATCTCGTGTTGATGCGGACCAGCGAACGCTTCGGCGTCCCCGAACGTCGCCTGCGGGCCGACCTGAACGGCCATCGGCCGGCCCCCCGCCAATTCGAGCCGCCGGCCCAGTTTTCCTCGGATGAGGGGCCTGTCCGACGAGAAGAACCGCCGATCCCCAAGCCCGCCGGCGACGAGTTGGCGGAGGCGGAATTGTTGAAGATTCTGCTGACCCGGCCGGAACTGTTCCCCGCGGCGCATGCGGTCGTCGGCTCGGCCGATCTGCGGCATGCGGGCCTGCGGCGGTTGTTCGAACTCTGCGAGGATGCGGAGGAACTGGACGGCGCCGTGACTCTCCCCGCGGTGCTGGACGGCGCGGCTCCGCAGGGTGATTCGCCGCTCAAACGCTTCGCCGTGAAGCTGATGGCCGAGGCCGACTCTCAGGAACTGGGCGGCCGGCTCGACGGCTCGATCGCCGGCGGATTCGCGGAGAACGGTACGCGACGTGCAGCTTTCTCTGCCGACGGACTTGCAGCGGGCGCGGCCACGACGGCCCCCGGGCAGACTCGTCATGGAAACGGCTCCCAGGAGGGGAACCCCGATCATCGGAGCGCCGGCGTCCCGCCGCTGCTCTCTCTGGCGCTGTCGGCCATCACCCGGCGTCGCCGTTCGCATCAGGCTCGCAGCAGTCGCGCCGATCTCGCCCACGCCCCGGTCTCCCCCGGCGGCCTGGACGAGGCCACCCGCGCCCTGCTCCGCCGTCAGGCAGACCTGCACGCCGCTCGCCACGCCAGACCCGGTTAAGCGCCCCCGACCCAACGTTTCCCGAACCAGCGTCCCCCGAGCCAGCGTCCCCCGAACCACGACGTTTTCGCTCACACCATCGCCCGACCAGAACCGCCGACGCCGTGTCGGCTCCCGTTTTCGCCCCTCGTCCTTTCCGCCTCCCGCTGCCTCGAATCCGCCGTCCCGTCGGCGGGTTCCATTGAACCCCGACCCCGGAGAATCCTCATGCATCGCCTCAAAGAAGACATCAACGCCCTTGTGGAACTTGCCGCGGAGCAGGGCGGCAGCGGGCAGGGGTGGGTGCTGTATCGCCAAGTGAACGACTATCTCCCGGACGAAGCGCCGAACCCGGAGAAGCTCGATCACCTGTTGGAGGCGTTGGACGCCCACGGGATCGACATTAAGCACGAGTTCGAGGTCGGCCTCCCCACGCCGGAGCGGGCCCGCAAAGCCCATCGCAAGCCGAAGGAATTGATCGGCGACGACAGCGGCAAGAAGATCGACGACCCGATCCGCATGTATCTCACCCAGATGGGCGAGATTCCCCTGCTGACCCGCGAGGAGGAGATCTACCTCGCCAAGACGATCGAGATCACCCGCAAGCGGTTCCGTCGGGAGTTCGTCAGCAGCGAATACGCGATGCGGGAATGCATCGCCATGTTGACGAAAGTCAACGAGGGCAACCTGCCCTTCGACCGCACGATTAAGGTGTCCGTCACCGAGGGTCTGGAGAAAACCCAGATTCAGGGCCGGATGCCGCACAACCTGAAGACGCTGGAATCGTTCGAAGGCGCCAACGACGCCGACTTCGCGACGATCATGGACCCCAAGTCCTCCGAGAAGAAGAAGCGGGAGGCGAAGCACGCCTGGGACTGCCGCAAGCGGAAGATGACGGTGCTGGTGGAGGAATTGAGCCTCCGCACGCAGAAGATCATCCCGATCATGAAGCGGCTGGAGCAGATCGACGAGCGGATGCAGGCGATCGTTCGCCAGATGGGCAAGCTCAAGAACCTCAAGAGCGCCGCCGAGGAACGGGCGAACCTCCAGCGGGAGTTGGAAGACCTGCAAAACATGACGCTCGAGACCCCCGAGGGGATCAAGAAGAAGTGTCGCCTGATCCGCTATCGCTTCGGCGCCTACGAGCAGGCGATGCGGGAACTGTCCGGCGGCAACCTCCGCCTGGTCGTTTCGATCGCCAAGAAGTACCGCAACCGCGGGCTGTCCTTCCTCGACCTCATTCAAGAGGGCAACACCGGCCTGATGCGGGCGGTCGATAAGTACGAATATCGCCGCGGTTATAAGTTCAGCACGTACGCCACCTGGTGGATTCGCCAGGCGATCACCCGGGCGATCGCGGACCAGGCCCGCACGATCCGCATCCCGGTGCACATGATCGAAACGATGTCGAAGCTCCGCAAAGTGGCGAAGGCGCTGCTGCAGGAATTCGGCCGCGAGCCGACCATGGAGGAGACCTCCGAAGCCGCCGGCATCACGCTGGAAGAGACGAAGCGGGTCATGAAGATCTCCCGTCACCCGATCTCCCTGGACCGCCCGGTCGGCGAGTCCGAGGACAGCTACTTCGGCGACTTTATCGAGGACGAAAGCTCCGACAGCCCCGTCAACGCGGCCACGACGGAGATGCTGAAGGACAAGATCGACGTGGTCTTGAAGACCCTCACCTACCGCGAGCGGGAGATCATCAAGCTCCGCTACGGCTTGGGCGACGGCTACACCTACACCCTCGAAGAGGTCGGCCGCATCTTCAAGGTGACCCGCGAACGCGTCCGCCAGATCGAAGCCAAAGCCGTCCGCAAGCTGCAACACCCGATCCGAAGCAAGCAGCTCAAGGGCTTCATGGACGTCGTCGCGACCGCCGCCGCGGAGTGATGGCCGTTTGATTCAGAACCGCGACCGTCAGGGAGCCGGCTCCCTGACGGTCGCGGTTTTAATTACACCTTCGCTGTTGTTCCAGTGCATCGGGAATGCTGTTGAAGATTGAACCGTCGTCGCTTCCCCCGGTCGATGCAGTCACGGTCGTTGACTTGCAGGAACTCGGGTCGACTCTGGAGGCCGTCCGTGCGGCTTCTGAAGAGCCTTGTGATCAGGCTCTCGGACAGGAAATCGCCTCCGCTTGGCGCCGTCTCGAACTGGGGATGCAGGCGCGATGTCACCTCCCGCCGGTGGCGTTCCGCTTCTTCTCCAATGGCGAAGCAATCCTTGAAGCGACCGTTTGCTGGAAGTGCAACAATATCCTCGGGGAACGCGGAGGGGAGCGAATATCGATCTCGTTCAATTCCTCTTGCGAAGCGGCTGCAGAACTGCTTTCGCTCGCGGAGAGAGCGATCGGGCGGCGTATAGGTAGTGAATGATTGGGGCAGGGCGGGTGGCGGGGGCAGAAGGGAAAGAGGCGTCAGCCGACTGACCGGATGCCCCGGAACCGGTGGCGCCTGAAGGGGAGTCCTTCAACACTGATGGTCCAAGGGCATCCGCTTCGCCCCTGCCCCAGCCGCCCGGCGTCACGCACCGAGGCGCTGGACAAGTCCACAACGTGAAAGGTCTCGATCGATGAATCCCCGCCAGCTCTTTGCGGTCGTTCTACTGTGCGCTCACGTCGGCGTCGCAGCGGCCGGCGAGCAACCAAACGTCATCGTTATTTACACCGACGACCAAGGCTACGGCGACGTGGCGGCGTTGAACCCCGAAGCGAAGTTCTCGACGCCGAATCTCGATCGGTTGGCGAACGAGGGCATCGTCTTCACGCGGGGCCATAGCGCCGACTCCGTTTGCACGCCCTCTCGCTACGGGCTGCTGACGGGCCGGTATGCGTGGCGGACGACGCTCAAACGGCATGTGATGGGGGCGGAGGGGGAAGGGCTGATCGCTGACGATCGAATGACGTTCGCCTCGCTGCTCAAGGAGCAGGGCTACCGCACCGCGATGGTCGGGAAGTGGCATCTGGGGATGGACTTCCCCGGCACGCCGGACGACCGTGACTGGTCGCAGCCGACGCTCGATATGCCGCTCGATAAGGGGTTCGACTACTACTACGGCGTGCCGGCCTCGCTGAATTACGGGGTGCTCGCGTGGTTCGAGGGCCGCCATGCCGCCGTTCCGCCGACGCTCTATACGAGCAAGAAGCCGAACGCTCGGCATATGGACTACCGGATCAAGCCGCCGTATTCAGCGACCCGTAAGGAAGAAGGCCGCGGGAAAGGCGTTTTAGAGGTCGCTCCGGACTTCATCGACAACCAATGCCTCACGCGGTTCACCGACAAGGCGATCGCCTGGATCGACGAGCACGCGTCCGGCCCGGAGGGCGTAACGCCGTTCTTTCTCTACCTCCCGTATACCTCCCCGCATTACCCGGTCTGTCCGTTGCCGGAGTTCCACGGCCGGGGCGATGCCGGCGCCTACGGGGAGTTCGTGATCGAGACCGACCATCACGTTGGCCGCGTGTTGGCGTTCCTGAAAGATCGCGGATTGGACGACAATACCCTGATCGTCTTTACCAGCGATAACGGCCCGGAGAACTCTTGGAAGAGCCGCATCAAACAGTTCGACCACGACAGTCGCGGCGGACTGCGCGAGGGGAAGCGGTCGGTGTATGAAGGCGGGCATCGGGTGCCGTTTCTCGTGCGTTGGCCGGCCGGAATCACGGAGCCGGGGCGGCGTTGGGACGGCCCGGTGGGGCAGGTCGATCTGTTGGCGACCCTCGCCGACCTCATCGGCGCTTCGCTGCCGCCCGAGGCCGGCGAGGACAGCCACAGTTTCGCCTCCGTGCTGCGTGATGCGGACGCGAACCACGACCGCATTCCCCTGGTCGTTCACGGCAACGACGGGCGATACGGCATTATCGACGGCGACTGGAAACTGATCTTGCCCCGCAAACCCGGCGACGCGGAACTCTACGACGTGGCGGCCGACCCCACGGAGACGCGCAATCTCGCCTCCGAACGGCCCGAGATCGTCGAGCGGATGATTCGGGACATGACTCGCATCGTGACGGAAGGACGGTCCAACCCCGGCCCGCCTCAGCCGAACGACACCGGTTATTGGAAGGATCTGACCTGGATTGCCCCGGGCGACTATCGTGCCGCGACGGAATCGCTCGGCGTGGAGGTCTCGGAGGAGTCGACGGCCGATTGAGGCGACCGCGGCTTCAAGCTGCGTTCAAGGCTGCGACGATGTTCGTTCGTGCGGCGTGCCAGGCGGGGATCACGCCGGCGAACAGGCCGACGCCCGCGGAGACCCCCGCCGCCGTCGCCGCCAGCGAGAGCGACGGTCGAAACGCGATCGTCACGCCCTCCGCCCCGACGGCCAACCCGCCGAACGCCAGCACGGCCGTCGCCGCTGCCGTGCCGATCACGCCGCCGATCAGGCAGATCAGCAGGCTCTCGCAGACCACCAGCCCGAACACTCGACCCGGCCGCACGCCGAGCGTTTGCAGCACGGCGTGCTCCTTCACCCGGTCCTGCACGGCCATCACGGTGGTGGTCGCGACCAGCGCTAGCACCAACCCCACGCAGGCGAACCCCAGCCAATGGGCGAAGCCGATCAGGTCCACCAAGTCCGACAGCGTGCTGGCCTGAAAGGCGCCCTTGCGGCGGGTGGTCGTCGCCACGGGGCCGGCTCGCAATGCGTCGTCGATCCCGCGGGCCACCGTGTCCGGGTCGGCCTCGGGGGTGAGATACGCCTCGTGCATCGTCACCAAGCCGGCGGAGTCGAGACCGCGGGTATATTGAAGGAATTCCAGGCTGGTGAACGCCACGTTCTCCTCCGCGGCGACCGGCGAAGTAAAGACCCCGGCGACCTGCACGCTGAGGTCCCCAATCGAAAACGTGTCCCCCGCCGACAGTCCCCGCCGCCTGGCGAGGCTGGCTCCCACGACCGCGGCGTCACGGCGATTCTCGAACGCGGACCAGTCGCCGGAGGTCAGCGTCAGCCCGCGGTTCTCTCGTAATTGCTGCGGATCCGCCCCGTTAAAGACGACGATATCGAGGCTCGCCCGGCAATTATTCGTCCAGACCTGCACGGGCATCACGTCGCGGACGCCGGGGACCTCGCGGATCGTGCGGGCGTAGTCCTCCGGCAATCGGCTGCTGGTGGGGCAGAATCGATTTTCCTGAAAGACGATCAGCGTGCGGTCCGCGTCCCCGCCGTCGGTCAGACGGTTCAACCCCTCCTGCACGGAGGCGACGAAGCAGAACACGAACAACGCCACCGCGGCCCCGCCGGCCGTCAGGAACGTGCGCATCCCGTGCCGCCACAGGCCTTTGAAGACGTAGGGGAGGAATTTGAACATAGCGGCTTCTCTAAGAGGAACTCGGTTCGCCGTCGCCGGTCGGCGGCGCGCTCGTCGGATCACGCGGCCAGTACGCCGCTTGTCGGCGAGGGCATCGCGGCGTGCGGCTCGTTCAATTCAATTAGCTGTCCGCCGTCCAGTTGCAGCCGGCGGCCGGCGAGTTGGGCGACCTCGGAATCGTGCGTGACCATCAGCAGCGTCATTCCTAATTCCTCGTTCAGACGAACGAGCAGGTCTTGAATCTGGGCGCTGGTGGCGGCGTCGAGGCTGCCGGTCGGTTCGTCGGCGACGACCAGCGTGGGGTTCATCACGATGGCCCGGGCGATGCCGACCCGCTGCTCCTGACCGCCGGACATCTGCCGCGGCAGGTGATCCGCCCGGTCGGTCAGGCCGACGGCTTCCAACGCCAGTTCCACCCGCTCCCGACGCTCGGAGCGGGAAAGCGACGCTAGCAGCGTAGGCAGTTCGACGTTCTCGTAGGCGGTCAGCACCGGCACGAGGTTGTGCGTCTGGAAGATGTACCCGAGATGCTCCGCCCGCCAATCGGCGAGCTTCGTGCGGGACATGGAGGTGATCTCCGTGCCGGCCACGGTGATCGTGCCGGCGTCCGGCGGGTCGATGCCGGCGACGGCGTTCAGCAGCGTGCTTTTGCCGGTGCCGCTCGGTCCCATCATCGACACAGAATCGCCCTCATAAATATCGAGATCGACCCCGTCCAGCGGGGTGACGGTCTCGCCGCCCTTCTTAAAGGCTTTTTTCAGTCCGCGGACTTCGACGAGGGCCATGGGAGCGTGGAGAGTTGAAGGATCAGAGTTGAGAGACGAGCAGTAGCACGGCGATCAGCCGGCGTCCTCGCCGGTGATCTCGATTCGGTCGCCGTCGCCCAAGCCCTCCCGACCGCCGGAGAGCAGCTTGTCGGTCGGCTGCAGGCCGTCGGCGACCTCGACCAGATCCTCGGTCCCGGCGTCGCCGAGGGTCACCGGCTGCCGGCGGGCGGTGCCGTCGGCCGCGGCGATCCAGACCGACCGGCTCTCGCCTTCCCGCTCGACCAATCGCCGGGGGACGAGTAGCCGCTCCCGCTTCCCTTCGCCCGCTGCTTCGTCGGCGGTCGGCGGGGCGAGGAAGGTGGCTTTGACGAGCATCTCCGGCCGCACCGCCGCTGGCGGGGATTCGAGGGCGACCTTCACTTCCAGCGTGTTTTTCTGCACGCTCGCCGAGGCGGTCGCGTCCAGTACGGTGCCGGAGATCGGTTCGGCGGAGGCGGCCGTTTCGATCACAACCGGTTGCCCGCGCATCACGCGGGGGACGTCTTCGAGCCGCACGTCGGCCCGCACCTGGAGCATCGCCGGGTCGTACAGGCTGACGACCGCGGATCCCTCCGGGTTCGACTGCGTCTCCTGCCCGGTGACGAACGCCCCCGGCGGAGCGAGCAGGGCGAGCACGCGGCCGTCGGTCGGGGATCGCAGCGTCATGCGGTCTTGCCGCAGCTCGGCCCCTTCCACCGCGACCTCCGCCTGCCGGCGGCGGGCCTCGGCGGCCCGGACCTGGGCGGAAGCGGCGGCGACCCGGTTCGCTTCCTCGATCCGCAGCTCCGTCTGTTCGGCGACCGCATCCCGCTGACGGCGGAGGGCGGCGGCCTGCTTGGGAAGGGAATCTCGCAGGCTGTGCAGCTCCGCGAGTTCCGCCGCGGCCCCGTCGGCATCGCTTTCGGCCTGTTGAACCAACCGATCGGACACCGCCCCGCGGGCGGCCCGGCGTCCTTCGCGGTTCTGCTGGGCGAACTTCAACCGTGCCTCCGCGGCGGCGATGCGGGCGGGGAGGGCGTCGCCTTCCGCTTCGACCTTCGCCAACGCGGCGTCGGCGGCGGCCAAGGCCGCCCGGCGGGCGAGCGGGGTCTCGTACAACTGCGTCGCCGCAGCCAGTTCCGCTTCCGCCGCGGCCACGTCGGCCTCGGCCAGTTGGAGGTCCGCTTCGGCCCGTCGCAGGGCCAGAGCGGCGTCGACGTCGTTCAGGCGGGCGACGACCTCGCCGGCCGTCACCTCCTGCCCAGCGACGACCAGCAGTTCGTTCACGACCCCGCTGGCCAGGGCGGAGACGTAGGTGGGCGTGGGCCGCGGTTCGACCCAGCCGGCCGCTTGAAACAGCGGCGTGCCGGCCCGGCGAACCTCCGCCTGCCGCACGACCACCGGAACGACCGTCACCGGTTTGGCGGAGCGCCACAGGTCGCGGGCGGCCCAGCCGGTCATCGCCAGGAATCCGCCGAGAATCACCGCCGGCGCCAGCACGCGAGCCAGCAGCCGACCACGGCTTTGCCGCCGCTTCGGCTTTGCCGCGGCAGCGGTCGCGGTGCGATCGAAGGCGAGACGGCTGAGGTCCAGCCGCGTTTCTGCGGGCGGGTCGGCGGTGTCGGCGGGCATGAGGAGACTTTTGGAAGAAGGAGGGCGGGGGAATGAAGTCGCCCCGCCCGGGCGAACGCCCTCGGAGTCAGTTCCGCACGAAGACTTTCTGGGCCAGCACGGTCAGGTTGCCGGCGTCGTCCCGTTCCGCCGTCCCGTGAACGACGACCTCGGCCAGTTCCTCGACGCCCAATAGGCCGCGGGCGCCCTCCGCGACGAGCTTTCCGTCGCCGTCGACCAGCTTGATGGTCGCGGAGTTCGCCGGGACTTTGTCCTGCTGGCAGCAGTAGTCCCAAGGCGTCGGACAGCCTTCGTCCGCCGCGCAGTAGGGCACGGACGGATCGACGATGGTGAAGGCGGCGAGCCCATCCACGAAAGGAGCCGAGTCCCCGCCGATCAAGCCCACGACCGTCACCTCGTCGCCGTCCGCGGCGGATTCCTTCACGGCGCCGACGCCCTGTGCGCCCTCCGGTTCGGTCGGGGCGAGGTAGGCCGCATTGACGGCGGTCGGAGCGTCGACGGAGGTCGTCAGATCGCCGCTGGAATCGCCGTCCGGGGCGCCGCAGCCGACCGCGGCCACGCTGACGGCGAGGGCTGCGGCGGCGGTCTTTGCAGCACGCAGGGGAGGGAAACGCAGGGTGTTGAGCAACATGGGGTCTTCTCCTGGAGGAGTCTTGAAGTGACGCCGCTCTTTGCGGCGGGAAAACGAACCGGCCTCCGGGCCGATCCGGGAAGGTTCAAATTGCTTGGGGGTTAAATCGCTTTGAGGCTCTCAGCAATCGGGCGTCGCAGCGCTTTGAGAGCCGGCGGGACGGCGCCGGCGGCGCCCAGCAGCAAGCCGACGCCGCAGCCGATCAGCAGCGTCGCCCCGTCCACCCGCAGGGCGAACGCGCCCATCGTGAACCGGACCGACAGCCCGTTGACCAGCAGCAACGCTGCCGTCCCCGCCAGCAATGACGCGGCGGCGGCCAGCACCAGCCCCTCTTGAATTAAACTCAGCAGCACCGCCCGTCGGCGGAAGCCGATCGCCCGCAGCGCCGCGATCTCCCGCGTCCGCCCGGCGACCGCCCCGTACATCATGTTCAGCCCGGCGAAGGCCCCGGCGCCGGCGACCAGCGCCACGACGGCCCAAGCGAGAATCCGCACCGGCTTGTAGTGCGTCTGCATCGCTCCGTAGTAGGCGGTCTCCGGCGTGGCGGTGATCTCCAGATCCTTCCGCTGCTTGGCGAACAAATCGAGTTCCGCGGCGGACCCGTCGGGGGAGAGGGTGAGGGCGACCAGCCCGATGTCCTGTCGTTTGAGGGCGGATTGCAGGTCCGGCAGCCGGCACCAGAGTTCCGACTCGAACGCCGCCCCGCCGGCCGCGAACGTGCCGCTGACCGTCCAGTCGCGGTTCTCGAACGTCACCGTCGATCCGGGCGTCAACGACTCGGCGGGCACGCCCAGTTTGGCGTGGGCCAATCGCCCGGCGAGCACCTCGCCCGGCCCCGGCCAATGGCCGGAGGTGATCCGCACCGCCCGACGCACGAGCGAGGCGGCAGGCGTCACCCCGCGGACCAGCCCCAGCGACGCCGTATCCGCCCCGCCGACCCGCGTGCCGAAATAGAGCTCCGGCGAGACGTAGGCGGCGCCGGACCGCTGCCGGATGCCGCTGAGACTCGCCTCGACGACGCCGGCGGTGCGGGCCGGCACCGCGGAGTTCTCAATGTTCTCCTCCGCCCCCAGCGAATAGACGAGCACGACGTCGGGATCGCCGCTGACGGCGAGGGAGTTTTCCAAGCCGCGGATGAACCCGACGACCACCAACATCAGCAGCACCACCGTCGCCAAAGCGACCAGCGTCAGCAGGCTCCGCATCGGCCGTCGGGCCAGATTGCGGATGCCGTAGTCCCACGGGAGCAGGCGGAGGTTCAAGGCGTGTCGGGTGAGTCGGGGCGAAACTGGGGGAGACGCAGAGCGGAGCCGTCGCGGCTCGTTCCGGCGGCGAACGGCTTCAGGTTGCTAGGCCGTCAGGACTTGGGCTTCTCCGTGAACGTTCCGCTCGGGCCGGACAGCCGTTTCGGGGTTTTGCCGATCGAACCCATCGCCTCCCACAGCGCCTTGGGGGAGAGCTTCGTCGAGGATCTCGGCCAGACCGTCACGCTCTTGCCTGGGATGTCGCAGGAGACCTTCGCGATGCCGTCCATCGGCGTGAGCGTCGCTTCGATCCGCTTCACGCAGCCGCCGCACATTTCGCCGACGAGCATCGTCGTCGCCTCGCTCGCCGGCTTGTCCGCCGCTTCCGTCACGCCGACGGCCGGGCCGGCGACCAAAGCGACGGCGGTCAACAGGGCGAAGCCGCGGAGGGCGGCGCCGAGGGTCATGATTCGGGCGAAACGCATCGTGGAGCTCTTTTTAGGAGGGGGAAACAGGGGCGGGCCGCATCACGCGGCGCCGGGGAGGGATCTCGCTCGAACGGAGCTGCAGCGGGGGCCGAAGGCACGAGACTGGCCGCCCGGGAGATCGGTCGATCCGAGGACGGACGGCCGGGGCGAACCATCCGCCGAAGGGGCGACGGAAGGGAGAACTCGGGGGGATCACGCCTTTGGACAGGCGGATCGCACGACCCCGGGAAACGCTACGTCAGCAGCGTGGACAGCAAGATGCACAGACGGAGACCGCCGGACCTGCGCGGTCCCGCATCGCCGGCGAACGCCGGCACGTGGTCGATCGTCGTCGCGGAGGACAGTCGTTCTGCCGGGGCGTCCAACAGCACGGCCAAACTCAGGGTCGTGGGGACTTCGACGGCGTCCGGCAGGACGGCTCCGCTGCAAATACCCTGACACTGACAACCGCCGTGGCTCGGCGACGGCGACTCGTCGTCCTTTGTCGGGGCGTCGCGGGTCGAGTCGTCGCTGTCCGCTTGGGGACAGCAGCGGCAGTGGACGGCTTCCGCGTTCGCCTCGTCACGGGAGACCGAACACCCGCTCGCGGCGCACCGAAACGGGCAGATCGTCAGCGCCAGCAGCGTGGCAGCGGTGACGAGCGATCGGAACATCAGCCACGGCGACGGAGAGGGGCGACGATCCTGAGACTAGGCCACGCATCGCCTTGGGACAAGACGAATCGCGGAAGTTGCAGGCCCGCAAGCCGCCGTCCGACGACGGTCGCGGCGAATGTCGGACCTCTCGGCGCATCCCCGTTTCGACCGGGAGACGCCGGGAAACCCTTCGAGAGATTCAACGTCGCCGTCCCGCCGGGAGCACGACCGGTTCGAGTCCCCGCGACGGCGGCGATCGGCACGGAATGCCGCGTTCCGATGAGGTCGATTTCCATCTCAAGAGTATTCGAAGTGAAAGCGAGGGCGCCGATGAGACGGAGCGTCCCCCAAGTCTCGACGAGCGGACGGCTTTTCAGAGAGGGTGTGGGTGAGAACGAGGCGGAGCGATCACGGCGGCGCCCTCCGCCTGCTCGCTGAAAACCGCCTCCTCCCGCTGGGGCGGCCACGTCGGTCACCGCCGCGGCCCTCTGCTTCAGCTTCCCGCAATGAACGCCGCCGAGTCCTTCCCCCTCTTTCAGGCCGCCGCGATCGCCGCCGTCGTCGACGCGGCGCACTGCCGAACGTCGTGGCGCGCCCGTACCCAGCGGCTTTGCGGCAGCGCCGGACGCGTTCACCGCCGAGGCGATCGATTGGCTCGAACGACACGACGAACCTTCCAACCCTTATACCTTCCCGTATGCGGTCATTGTTTTTATGCGCCGTACCAGAAAGTCCGCGGCGAGAGCGGGCGGGCATTCGCCTGTACGGCGACGAAACGGCTGCGTTCCCCGCTGAAACGGTGGCGTGACGCCGGCCGATCACGTTAGCGTCGCTGGATCTCTCCCTTCGCACGGGCTTCCGGAGCATCGACCGTTGAAGACGATCACACCGATCCGCGTCGCGGTCCTACCGGTCCTCTTAATTCTCGGCGTCACGCCCGGCGACCTGCGGGCCGCCCCGCCGCGGCCGAACGTCGTGCTGCTGATGGCGGACGATCAGGGGTGGGGCCAGGTCGGCTACCGGGGGCACCCGCGGCTGAAGACGCCCCACCTCGATGCGATGGCCGCCGCCGGCCTGCGGTTCGACCGCTTCTACGCGGCGGGGCCGGTCTGTTCTCCGACCCGCGCCTCCGTCCTGACCGGGCGGACGCCGAATCGTTCCGGCGTCCCCACGCACGGCCGCAACCTCGTGTTGCAGGAGAAGACGCTCCCGCGGGCGCTTCAAGACGCCGGCTATACGACCGCGCACTTCGGCAAGTGGCACCTCAACGGCGTCCGCGGCGCCGGCGTGCCGGTGCTCGCGGACGATCCCAACCATCCGGGCCGGTACGGGTTCGACGAGTGGCTGTCGGCGACGAATTATATCGACCTCGACCCGCTGCTCGGCCGCGAGGGGACGTTCGAAGCCTTCGAGGGCGACTCGTCGAACGTGCTGATCCGCGAGGCGCTGGAGTTCATGACGCGGCAGACGGCCGACGGCTCCCCGTTCCTCGCCGTCGTCTGGTACGGCTCGCCCCACAACCCGCAACGGGCCGCGGAGCGGGACCGGCCGGAGGGCGTGGAGGGGAAACTGGCCGAGCACCTCGGCGAACTCGCCGGCATCGACCGCAGCGTCGGGGCGTTGCGGGCGGGGCTCCGCGACCTCGGCATCGAACGGGACACGCTGCTCTGGTACTGCAGCGACAACGGCGGGCTGACGACCGACCCCGACGCGATGGGCGGACTCAGCGGACATAAGGGCGACCTGCTCGAAGGCGGGATCCGCGTCCCGGGGATCATCGAGTGGCCCGGCCGCGTCGCGCCGGCGGTGACGGACGCGCCGGCCTCCACGATGGATATCTTCCCCACGATCGTGGACCTCCTGAGCCTGCCCCCAGCGTCGATGACGCACCCCGTCGACGGGGAGAGCCTCGTCCCGCTGCTCGACGGGAACCCGCTGGAGCGGACGCACGGCATCCCATTCCAGTTCCTACGGGACGCCGCCCTGATCGACGGCGACTACAAACTGTTGACCGACAACCCGCGAAAGTCCGACGGGTGGCGCCTCTACAACCTCAAGAACGACCCGGGCGAGACCGAGGACCTCGCCGCACAAGATCCGCATCGCGCGGCGGCGATGCGGGCGGAGGCGGAAGCGATGCTGACCAGCGTCGAGGCCAGCGAGGCCGGGCGCGACTACCCGGAGGGACGCGTGCTCCAACCGCCTCGGACCGCCTTCTGGAAAGACATGCCGGAGTACGAGCCGTACCTCGACGAGTTTGCCGGGCGGTCCGGTTCGGCTCGCGGAAAGCGGACGGGCGGGCGGCGTTCGAACGAGCGATCGGAGCAATAATGTTCAGGAACGGAATTGCCGCTTCCCGCACGCTGTCGGCGCTCGTCCTGTTGATCGCCGCATCGCTCGCCCCGGCGGCGGAGCGCCCGAACGTCGTGGTGATTCTGACGGACGACCAGGGCTACGGGGACCTCGGCTGCTACGGCTCCCCGGACATCGCCACGCCGAACGTCGACGCGCTGTGCGCGGCGGGCATGAAATTTACGAGCTTCTACGTCCACAACCGCTGTTCGCCGACCCGGGCGGCCCTCCTCACCGGCTGTCACGCGCAGCGGTTGGGAATAAATACGGTCGTCTACCGCCGCCAGCGGACCGGGCTGCACGCGGACGAGATCACCGTCGCGGAGTTGCTGAAGGAGGCCGGTTACGCGACCGGGATCGTGGGCAAGTGGCATCTGGGGGAGTGGGACCGGTTCAACCCGACCCGCCACGGGTTCGAGTCGTTCTACGGATTTATGGACTGCGACGACGACAAAACGGTCGGGATTTACCGGAACGATCAGATCGTCGAGCGGATCAAACACATGACCGACGGCGAACACTCCCCGAAACTGTTGGCCGCCGGGATCGATTTTATCCGGGAGAATAAAGACCGGCCCTTCTTCCTGTACTACGCCTCGCCGCTCCCGCACGTTCGCTGGCGGCCGATGGAGCGATTCCGGGGAACGTCGCAGCAGGGGACCTACGGCGACGTCGTGCAGGAGATCGACTGGCAGGTCGGCGAGTTGATGAAGACGCTCGACGAACTGGGGCTTCGGGAGAACACGCTGGTCGTGTTCCTGTCGGACAACGGCCCGCAGTTGAACGTCGCGGGGCACGGCAGCGCCGGGCCGCTGCGGGGCGGCAAGTGGACGAACTTCGAGGGCGGCGTCCGCGTCCCCTGCGTCGTGCGCTGGCCTGCGGTCGTGCCGGCCGGGTCGGTGAAGGACGAGATCGCCGGCGCGATCGACCTGCTGCCCACGCTGTGCGAGGTCGCCGGGGTCGGCGTGCCCGAGGACCGCGTCATCGACGGCCGCAGCCTGCTCCCCTATCTTCGCGGAGAAGAACTCGACCAACCGATCCACGAGACGTTCGTCGTCCCCGGCGCGGCGATCCGCCACGGCCGCTGGAAGCTTCTGACGAAGCGACAGAAACCGGGCGGCTCCGGCGGCACGGCTGGACCCGCGAAGGGTCTCAACGCCCGAACGGCCGAGGCGGGATCGCTGTTCGACCTCCGCGTCGACCCCGGCGAGACCACGAACCTCGCCGCCGAACGGCCGGACAAGGTCGCGGAACTGAGCGACATGATGGCCTCGTTCATGAACGAACTCAACGCCCGTTCGCGGCCGATCGGCGTCCTTCCCGACGATGCGGAAGAACGCCCCCGCACCCCATCGTCCAAAGAGAATTAAAGATGTCTCGCCCGCCGGCCCCCGCGACCCGCCGCGGTTTCTTAAGAATATCGACCGCGGCGGCGTCCGCCGCGGCACTCCCCGCGGCCTTTCCGTCCGGGGCCCCGGCGGCGACGCGGCGGACCGCGGACGACCCGATCCGCGTCGGCCTGATCGGCGCCGGCGGGCGGGCGCGGTGGCTTCTCCGGGCGTTATTGCGGGACGGGGACCGGTCGCGGCTCGTCGCCGTCTGTGATTGTCACCTCCCGCAGGTCGCCGCGCTGGCCGAGGAGTATCAAAAACAGATCGGACAGGAGCCGAAGTGGGCCGTCTATCAAAACTACGAGGAATTCTACGACCGGGAGGAATTGGACGCCGTCGTGATCGCGACCCCGGACCATGTCCGCGTGCGGGCGGCGATTATGGCCTGCGAACGCAGTCTTGATGTTTATGCGGAGAAACCGCTGAGCTTCAGCATTCCGGAGGGGCGGGCTCTCGTCGAGGCGGTCCGCAAGCACGACCGCGTGCTTCAAGTCGGCACGCAGCAGCGGAGTACGCGGATCAATCAATACGCCTGCCGGCAGGTCCGCGAGGGGGCCGCCGGGGAGGTGCACACGATTCTCGTTAAAAATATGACCGGTTCTCGACCGGTTGCAGGTCTAGAAAAGGAGCCGATCCCGGAGGGGATGAACTGGAACCGGTTCTGCGACCAGGCCGAATTGCTCGACTACAACTCCAGCCTTCACCGGAGCTGGCGGCGCTGGGATCCGTTCACCGGCGGGACGATCTGCGACCGCGGCGCCCACGCGCTCGATATGGTGCACCTCGCGATGGGTTGGGAGAACACCGCCCCGCAGCGCGTCGAGCCGACGGTCCGCGGCGACCACCCGTGGGAGCGGGGCGTCCGCCTCTATTACCCGGGCGGCGTGACGGTGCGGGTCGAAAGCCAGGACGGCCCGGCGTTCGGCGGGATCTTTATCGGCGACCGAGGCAAGGTGGAGATCAATCGGGGCCGGTTCGCCTGCAACCCGCCGGATCTCATTCCCCCCTTCGAGGGGAAAGACGCGGAGAACCACGTGACCAACTGGCTCGACTGCGTCGAGTCGCGGGAGGAGCCGAACGCCCCGGTCGAGATCGGGCACCTGACCGTCAGCGTCGCCCACCTCATCAATCTCTGCCGCACCGTCGGCCGCACGATCGAATGGGACGCGGCCCGCGAACAGATCGTCGGCGACGACGAGGCGAACGCCCTGCTCGCGAAGGACCGCCGGGCTGGTTTCGCCCTCCCGGAAGTTTGATGCCCTTTCTGCACACGGTCCCCGCTCATCCCGCGATGAACTGCCTGCAATGACGCATTCCCGTTTCTCACGCCGCCTCACGGCGATCCCGTCCTGGTCCGCCGGCGCGGCGTTCCTCCTGTGCGCGGCCCTGTTTGCGGGGGGAACGCCCGCCGCGTCCGGGGGGGAGTGGCGGGAACTGTTCGACGGCGAGACCCTCAACGGCTGGAACGCCTCGGACCAGGACGCGAAGTTCTCCGTGGAGGACGGCGCCATCGTCGGCGCGAGCACCGGGAAAACGCACTTCCTGTTCACGGAGGAGGAGTACGCCGACTTCGAACTGGAATTCGACGTGAAGCTGCACGACACGGACCTCAACTCCGGCGTGCAATTCCGCACGCAACTCACGCGGCTGAGGGAGAACGGCACGTCGCGTCGGAGCGTGCACGGGCCGCAGGTGGACCTCGGCCGATCGCCGGGACGCTCGGGCCATATCTTCGGGCAGGGGAACGGCCGCTGGTTCACCCCGGCGGAGGACCTCGTCCGCCACGGCCACATGAAGAATGGGGAATGGAACCGCGTCCGGGTCCTCGCCGACGGCAAGCGGGTCCGGACCTGGATCAATGACGAGCCTGTCACGGATGTGACGTTCGACGACGAACTAAACAAGACCTACCCGAACGGCGTGATCGGGTTGCAGGTGCACGCCGTCAAAGAGCCGGAGCGCGTCCGGCACGTCTCGTTCCGGAACCTCCGCGTCCGCCGCCTCTCCGCCGAACGGCCGTCGCCGCCCGCGGCCGCCGCCGAAAGCGCCGCTCCCGAGGAGGAGGCCGCGGCGTCGAGAGAGAAACGGAGGAACGTCCTGTTCCTCGTCGCCGACGATCTGAACAGCTGGATCCTCGAAGACCCGGACCGCTACGCCGGCAAGGTCGTCGCCCCGAACCTGAAAAAGCTGGCGGCGAGCGGGGTGAACTTTGAGCGGGCCTACGCGGCGGCGCCGGTCTGTTCGCCCTCGCGGAGCGCCTTCTTCTCCGGCGTCGCCCCGTGGCGGTCGGGGCACTACCACAACCTTCCCGGGGCCGGGGAGAGCGAGCCGCTGCGGGCCGCCACCTCCCTTGCCTCGCTGTTCAAGCAGGCGGGCTACGCGACCGCCGGGTTCGGCAAGATCACCCACGGCTGGGACCAGAAGGAGGGCTGGGACGTGAAGGTCGGCCACAAGCGGGACCCGGCGCCGCCGGGGGCGCCGCTCACCGCCGTCGGCCGCGGCGAGCAGGACTGGGGACCGATCCACCTGACCGAGGCCGAGATGAACGACACCGGCAACGCCGACCGGGCGATCGCCGCGCTACGGGAGGACCGTGACGAACCGTTCTTCATCGCCTACGGAACGTTCAACCCGCACATGCCCTGGTACGTTCCGCAGGAGTACTTCGACCTCTACCCGCTGGACGAAATCGTCCTACCGGAGTTGCCGCCGGACGATCTGGACGACGTGCCGGCGTCCGCTCTCCAGTTGACGGAGGGCAAAGGCAAGTTCGTGGACGCGGTGCTGGAAGCCGACCTCCACCGGGAGGCCGTTCAAGCCTATCTGGCGACGACCACCTTCGCCGACGCTCAGTTCGGTCGGGTGCTCGACGCCTTGGAGGAGAGCCCCCACCGGGACGACACGATCGTCGTCTTTCTGACGGATCACGGGTTCCACCTCGGGGAGAAACACCACTGGCAGAAGGCGACGCTGTGGGAAGAGGCCACGCACGTGCTGCTGACGATCCGCGTCCCCGGCGTCACGCCGGAGGGGGCGGTGTGCGAACGGTTCGTCTCGCTGCAGGACCTCTACCCGACGCTGGCCGAGTTGTGCGACCTGACGCCGCCG
Organism: Alienimonas chondri; assembly: GCF_013036045.1. Classification (GTDB taxonomy): domain Bacteria; phylum Planctomycetota; class Planctomycetia; order Planctomycetales; family Planctomycetaceae; genus Alienimonas; species Alienimonas chondri. The sequence goes on along the minus strand of NZ_WTPX01000015.1, from coordinate 35,120 downwards.
ACGCCGGTCGACGGCCGGTCGCTGACGCCCTTGTTGCACGACCCGGACGCGGCGTGGGAGAGCACGGCGATCACCGGGCTGACGCAGAGGGGCGGACCGGACGAGCCGTACGTCGCCTACCTGACGCTCCGCGACGAACGCGGCCGCTACGTCCGCTACCGCGACGGGGAGGAGGAGTTCTACACGGCCTCCGACCCGCGGGAGTGGACGAACCGCATCGACGACCCGGCGTTCGCCGCGGTCGTGGAAGACATGCGGTCGAAGCTGCCGTCCCGCGCGGTCGCCGCGACCCCGATGCCCGAAGTTCTCGACCTGCGGGCGAAGGAGCGACGGCCGAAGCGGACGCGGCCGGGGAGGTGACCGAGGCCGGATTTCCACCGCGGAGCCCCGGAACACGCCGCCGCGATCCGTGCCTCACCGAAGCGTCAAAGACATCAACGCCGTAGACCGGAACAGAATGATGGCCTCTCAATTCGCAGTCTCGCTCGCGCTGCTCAGTGCTTTCGGCGTCGGACCGACCGCCGCGCGGGGCGGCGAACTGAAACTGATCGAGACGGACGACGCCCTCCGCGTCACGCTGCGCGGCAAGCCGGTGCTGAATTACGTCAAAACCGCGAGACCCGTCCCGGACGGGATTGAGTCGTACTACAGCCGCAGCGGGTATCTCCATCCGATCTACAGCCCGACCGGCGAGGAGATCACGGGGGACTACCCGCCGGACCACGCGCATCAGCACGCCCTCTTCTTCGCCTGGACGAAGTGCACGTTCGACGGGAAAGAGGTCGACTTCTGGAATCAGGCGAAGCGACAGGCGGGGATCGAGTTCCGGGGCGTCGCGGACATTCGCCGGGGCGAGAAGCAGGTCTCCTTCAGCGTCAAGCATGCGTTCACGGTCGGAGAGGGAGACGACCGCGTCGACGCCCTCGACGAGGTCTGGACGGTCACCGTGCACCGGACGCCGGACGACCACTTCCTGTTCGACATCCAAAGTGTGCAAACGTGCGCGTCGGACGAACCGCTGATTCTCGAACGATACCGCTACGGCGGCATGGCGTTCCGCGGTCAGTCGGAATGGCTCGGGGACGGCGGCGGCGGCGATGGCGGCGAATCGGGAGGGCTGCGGTTTCTCACCAGCGACGGCAAGGACCGGCGGGACGGCAACCATACGCGGCCCGACTGGGTCTCCCTCAGCGGCCGGCTCGACGGTCAGGACGTCTCGTTCACGGCGTTCGGCAGCCCCGACAACTTCCGCGCCCCGCAGCCCGTGCGGCTTCACCCCGACAAACCCTACTTTTGCTTCGCGCCGATGGCGCTCGGTCAGTTCAGAATCGAACCCGGCCGCGAGTACGTGTCCCGCTATCGCTACCTCGTGACCTCCGACCGGGTCGACGCCGACACGGCGACGAAGTTCTGGCGGGACTACGCCGGGCCGGCGGACGCGGCCGGCTCACCGGCCGCGGGCGTCGCCGACTGACCGATCGTTGGCTTTGCGGGCCGGCGGGGCGTTGCCCTCGCCCTTCTCCCAGCGGAAGCGGTCGCCTTCGACGACAAGATCCCGGCGGGCGTTGAGCTTTGGGTTCGGCGCCGCGAAGGTCTCGGGAGCCCGCGCCCGCAGGCGCTCCTTCACGGACTCGCGGGCCGGGTCGCCGGCGAGGTTTCGCCATTCGTGCGGGTCGGCGGAGAGGTCGTAAAGCTCCTCGCCGTCGTCGCGGCGGATGTAACGCCAGTCCCGGGTGATGACGGCGTATTCGCCGGGCGTCACGTCCGGCAGGAAGACCCGGCGGTCCTCCGCCTCGGCGGGGTCGGCCAGAACCGACGCCAACGATTGCCCCTCCAACGTCTGCCGCGGGGCCGGCAGGCCGCACAGATCGACCAGCGTGGGATACAGGTCGATCAGGCTGACGGTCGCGTCGACCTCCGTCCCGGCGGCGACGCCCGGTCCGGCCCAGACGAACGGCACGTTCGAGGTCCGCTCCCACAGCGTGTGCTTGCCCCACTGGCCCTTCTGACCGTGGTGGTAGCCGTGGTCGCTCCACAACACGACGACTGTATTCTCCGCATCGCCGCGGGCGGCAACGGCGTCGAGGATGCGGCCGAGTTGGGCGTCGGCGTAGCTGATGCAGGCCAGGTAGCCGTGGAGCGCGTCCCGCAGCGCATCCAGTTCGTCCACACGCTGCGAGATGCGGACCCGGTTCCTCATCGCCCGTTGGATCTTCGGCGGTAGGTCGTCGCGGTCGCCGGGGAGGACGGGCGGCAACTCGATCGCGTCGCGGTCGTACAGGTCGAAGTACTTTTGGGGGCAGTAGTTCGGGTAGTGCGGGGCGTAGAGACCGACGCCCAGGAAGAAGGGCGCGTCGGCGTCCTCCGGCAGCCCGTCGCGGAGCGTCTCCACGGCCCAGTCGACCCGCTGGGTGTCGGCCATCTCCCCTTCGCGGTCGTTCGGAAGGGCGGCCCATTCGAGGAACAGCCCGCCGGTGATCTCGCGGTCGGCGTTGTAGACGCTGTTCGGGAACGGGTCGGGCAGCGGCGACGGCTCCGCCCAGGAGTCCAGCGGCCAGCCGGACTGCCGCTGGCGGTCGGTCCGCAGAAAGAACTCGTCCCAGCCGCGGATGTCGATCGCCCCGGCCGGGTGGTGGAACAGCTTGCCGGCCCCGAGCGTCCGGTAGCCGGCTTTGTCGAAGCTGACCTGCAGCGGTTCGATCTCCGGCCGATGGACGAAGTACTCCGCCGAAGTGTAGCAGCCGGTCGTCGAGGCGAACTGGCCGGAGAAGATCGCCGCCCGGCTGGGGGCGCAATACACCCCGGCGGTGTGGGCGTTGGTGAAGTTCACCCCGCGGGCCGCCAGCCGGTCGAGGTTCGGCGTGACCGCCCGCGGGGCCGACTCCAGGAAGCCGGCGTAGTCGTTCATGTCGTCCACCGCGAGGAACACCACGTTCGGCCGGCGGTCGTCGGCCGGGTCGGGATCGGCCGCCGCGGCCGGGAGGGCGGCGACGCCAAGCAGGACGGTCGCGAGAAGACGGCGGCTGCCGATCGGGCTCTTCATGGGGACGGCGGGGTGGCGAGTTGCAAGGGACCGGGGGAAGCCGACGTGTTCAGCGGCCGGCGGGGCGGCGGCCGGCAGGTCCGGAGTCGGCGGCGGTCGCCCAGCCGTGACCGGGGCCGACGGCCGTCGACGGGCCGGGGAGGTTCGGAACCGTCGCCAGCGGGGCGAGCGTCGCGGACCAGGCGGCGTGTCGCTCGGCGAGGCGGGTCACGAGGTCCGGCCGCTCGGCGGCGAGGTCCGTCTCCTCCCGCGGGTCGGCGGACAGATCGAACAGCTGCCAGGGGTCGGCGGCGCGTTGACGGTACAGCCTCCAGTCCTCCCACCGCACCGCGAGCAGGTGCCGCCGCGGGGCGTCGTCCGGCTGGTCGTTCCGCCAGAACAGGTGCTTGTGGGCCGGGCCGGGCCGCTCGCCGCGGACCTGAGCGATCAGGTCCACGCCGTCGCAGTGCGGCGGGATCTCGCCGGTCGTCAGCTGCGAGACCGTCGAATAAAGGTCGAAGTTGGCGATCAGTCCGTCATGCGTGGCTCCCTCCGGGATCACGCCGGGCAGGGACAGGACCGTCGGCACCCGCACCCAGCCCTCCTTCTGCGTGCCGGCGCCCTTACCGCCCGCATAGGGGGCGGATCGGCCGCCCTCGGCTGGATTCGCCCCGTTGTCGCTGGAGAAGATCACCAGCGTATTCTCCCGCAGCCCGCGGCGATCCAGGGCGGCGAGCAGTTTGCCGACCTGGTCGTCCACCGACACGATCGACCCGGCGAGGGCCCGTCGCTTGCCGGTCGCGGTCGTGCGGTCGCGCAACCGCTCCGGCGTCTCGTCGGTAAAGGAATGCACCGCATCCGGGGACCAGTACAGGAAGAACGGCTCGTCGGCGTGCCGGTCCACGAATTCGACCATCAGGTCGCCGTCGTAGTCGGTCAGCCACCGCTCCCGGCCGTCGGCGTCGAGGCAGAAGTACTTGGACCGGCCGCCCTGCGACTCGATCTTCCGCCGCAACGGGACCGGCATCGCGGCGATCTCGGCCTCCGAATACCGCTTCTTCGGCGGCGTGCGGGCGACCTCCGCGAAGCCGACGTCCAGCGAATTCTGCCGTTTCGACCCGAGATCCCATTTCCCGATCTGCCCGGTCGCGTACCCGTGGTCGGCGAGGCGCCGGGCGAGCGTCGGCTGGTCCTTCGGGATCGGCAGCCCGCGGGACATGCCGTACTTGCCGAACCGCTGGGCGTACTGACCGATCATCAGGCTGCACCGGCTCGGGCAGCAGGGCGGGTTGGTGATGTAGGAGGCCGTGAACCGCACGCCCTCGGCGGCCAGGCGGTCGACGTGGGGCGTGGGAATGTCTGGGCAGCCGTAGCACCCGAGTTCCCCGTACCCGAGGTCGTCCACGTAGATCAGCACGACGTTCGGTCGGGCCGCTGTGCCGGCATCCCCGGCGAACGCCGGGCCGCAGGCCGCGAGCAGGAGCAGCGGGGCGAGGGCGTTCATTCGGGAAGCTCGGCGCTGGAAGACGGAGAGTGCGGGGAACGGGGACGGGTCGCCTCGGTCGGACCGTCGGGTTCGTCGAAGGCGCGGCGGAAGAATTGATCGGCGGCGTCGACGGCCTCGTCGAACCAGCCCTGCCGACCGAGGAACGGGTGCGGCGCCCCGTCGAGCACGACGAGATCCGTTTCGATGCCCAGTTCCGCGGCCCGGGCCCGGAAGCGGTCGGCCCGCGTGCTGGGGTCGTCGCGCTCGCCGGTGATGAACAGGACCGGCGGGTCGTCCGCGTCGAGCCGCTCCAGCGGAGAAGCGAGTCGGTATCGCCCCCGGGCTTCGGCCTGACTGCCGCCCAGAAACTGCCGCCAGATCCCCCCGCGTTTCTCGTCCGCGGAGACCGCCGCGACCCGCTCAGACAGCAGGTCCGTCTGGGCGCCCATCGCCACGGCGACTTGGATCGCATCGCTGTGACCGGCGAGCCCGTCGGCGCCGGCCAGTTCGCCGTCCTCGCCGGAGGTCGCCAGCAGGGCCGCCAGATGCCCGCCGGCCGACAGGCCGATCGCCCCAATGCGGTCCGGATCGATGCCGTATCGGCCGGCGTTGGCCCGCAGAAATCGGACGGCGGCCTTGCAATCGTGGATCGCCGCGGGGAAGGGCGCCTCGCCGCTGAGGCGGTAGGAGATCGTGGCGGTCACGTACCCGCGAGCCGCGAGGGCCTGGGCCAGCGGGGCGTGGTTCGCGCGGCTTCCGTTCGCCCAGCCGCCGCCGTGCACGCACACGATCGCCGGTCGGGCTCCCCAGGCGTCCTTCGGGCGGAACAGGTCCATCTCCAGCGTGCGGTCGCCGCGGCGGACGTAGGTCACGTCGCGTTCGACGTGCAGGTCGTCCGTCAACGACCGCGGGAGACGGGCGCCGGCGTCGGCAGGGCGAACTTCGACGCGACCGGCGGGGCGGGCGTCCAGCCGCATCTCTTCTTGGAAGAGCACGGCCATGCCCCGCAGTTTGCGGAGAACCTCGCCGTCGCGGACCGGTTCCGTCTCCCCCGGGTCGGTTCGCAGGTTGAACAACTGCGGCGCCGGGTGGAGCGTCAGCTTCCAGTCCCGCCAGCGGACCGCCGCCAGCGCCCCCTGGCTGCCGTGATAGAAGAAGGCGTCGAGGTACTGGTTCCGCGGCACGTCCGCGGCCCATTCAGCCGACGGCTCCCATCGACGGCGGAGGGGGACGCGACCGTTGAGCGCTTCCGAGGCCGCCGCCGCGGGCACGGCGTCGCTCTCGCCGAGCAACAGCGGGCTGACGTCCCGACCGTCGATGACGCGGTCTGCGGGAACCTCGATGCCGGCGAGCGTCGCCAGCGTGGGGTACCAGTCCATCGCATGAATCACCGCGTCGGAGGTCCGCCCCGCCGGCACGCCGGGCCCGCGGACGATCGCCGGCACGCGAATGCCGCCCTCGAGCGTGGACAGCTTCCGCCCGCGGATCGGCTGCTCCGGCGTGCGGCCGGGTCCGCGGCCGTTGTCCGACGTGAAGACGACGACCGTCTCGTCCGCGATCCCCAGCCGGTCCAGCGCGTCGAGCAACCGACCGGTGTGATGGTCCAGCTCCTCGATCGCGTCGCCGTACTCTCCCCACCCGGAGCGGCCGCGGAACGCCTCCCCCACGCCCAGCGGGTTGTGCAGCATCGTGTGCGGCAGGTAGAGGAAGAACGGTTGGCCGTCTCGCTCCGCCGTGCGACGTTCGATCCAGTCGATCGCCTCGTCGGTGTAGAGTCGCGTGAGCGTCGCCGGGTCGGCCGGACGGGCGACGACCTCGCCGTTGCGGAGCAGCGGCACGCCGCCGGCCTCTTCGAAATGAACCGCTTCATAGCGGTCGAGGTTGTGCAGCAGGCCGTAGTAGTGATCGAAGCCCTGGTTGCGGGGCAGGAACGGCTCGTGGAACCCGAGGTGCCATTTGCCCACGCAGGCGGTCGCGTAGCCGTTCTCGTGGAACAACTCGGCGAGCGTTCGTTCGTCGGGGTGCAGGCCGGAGGGGGAGTCGGGCCGGTGCACCCAAGTCGCATTGCCGACCCGGCGTGGATAGCACCCGGTCAGCAGCCCCGCCCGCGAGGGGCTGCAGATCGGAGCCGCGGCGTAGTAATCGGTCAGCCGCAGGCCCTGGCCGGCCAGGGCATCGATCCGCGGCGTGCGAACCTCCGTCGCCCCGTAGCAGCCCAGATCGTAGTACCCCTGATCGTCGACGAGGATCAGCACCACGTTCGGCTGCTCGGCCGCGTCCGCGTCCGACGCGTTCGGCGCCCACCCGCCAGCAACCAACCCCATGACGATCCCGAGCCGAAGGGCCTGCCCGGGGTGCGTGAAGAGCGTGCGCGTCATGCGGCGACGGTACGGTATCGCCCACCGCCGATCCATCGCCGCCGATGCGTCGAGCCGGCGCTTCGCGGCCGCTCGGCCGCCCCGGTCCGGGGCGCCCCCGAATCTCTGGCCCCACATGCTCGAACCGTCATGCGGCTCGCCCTCCTTGCCGTCGTCGCCGTCGCCCCGTGCATGCCCGGCCCGTCCGGGGCGGGCGGGGAGGGGGAGCGACAGAAAGTCGCCCCCCACCAAAATCGACGGCCGCCACTGGCTGATCGGCTGGGACGGGGAGCCGTTCTTCGCCCACAGAGCCACGCATGTCGGCGCCAAACGGGCGGCGTTCGACAACGCCGCCCTCTCCGCGGCCTGCAAGGACCTCAGCTTCAACGCCTACGGGTACGGCCGCCGCGGACGCGCCCGGACGCCGGGCCTATCAGACGTTCATGGAGACGTGGGAGGGCGGGGATGACGCGGCTCGCGACCGGGCGTTTTTCCCGCGGATCGCCCGGGAGTACTTCCGCGTCGTCGGCGGAGCGAACCGGCGGTACGCTCCCGACCACCTCGTCTTCGGGGACCGGTTCGCCTTCATTACGCTGGAGGACGTCGTCGTGCAGGAGATGTTGCCGTGGGTCGACGCCCTCGCCGTGCAGGCGGCCGCCCCAATGGGGGCCCGGAACGACCTGTTGTCCGACCGCGTGGCGGCGGTTTCGGCGCTGCCCGGCCGGGCGATCTGGCGGCAGTTCCTCGGCGGGACGCAGGCGGACAGGCCGGCGGCCTACCGGCTCGCCTCCCCGCTGACGCACCTCGACACCACCGACCCGTCGCTGCATTTCCTCATCGGGGAAACGCACGACCCCAGCGCCCCCGCCGACCGCTTCCGCGATGCCGCCGCGGACACGTTCCTGTCGAACGCTTTGAGGCGACATTCCCGCGGACCGCGGTCTGCGGCCAAAACTCCGTCGCGCCGCTCTTTCCCCCGTCCCAAAACTCCAGAAGAACGCTCGCCATGATTCCCCTCCCCCCGGTCCGGAGCCTGGCGCTGCGAACTTCGCTGTTATTCGCCGGACTGCTGCTCTCACCCTGCGGCGTCTCCGCCGCAGACGCGGACCGACCGCCGAACGTCGTCTTCCTGTTCGCGGACGACCTCGGGTACGGCGACCTCGCCTGCTACGGGCACCCATACGCCCGGACCCCCGCCATCGACCGGCTGGCGAGCGAGGGGACGCGGTTCGAGCAGTTTTACGTCACCGGGGTCACCTGCAACCCGAGCCGCACGGGCCTGATGACGGGGCTGTTCCCCGCCCGGTTCCCGAAGTACGCGGCCGACTTCGGGTTCGGCGACCGCGTCACGATCACGGAACTGCTGAAGGATCGCGGCTACGCGACCGGCCACTTCGGCAAGTGGCACATCGGGCCGGACGACGCCGACGGGACGTACGGGCTCGACACGGTGGAGGTGATCGGCAAGACCCGCGACGACGACGGCCGCGACGACGCCCTCTACTCCGCGGCGATCGACTTCATCCGTAGCCACCGGGACGGCCCGTTCTACGTCAACGTCTGGGGCCACGCGACCCACTTCCCCGTCAACACGCCCGACCCGCTCGTCGCCGAGTTCGAAGACGTGACGGTCGACCGCGACGACTTCTCGGAGGCGATGCAGCACAAGTTCGACGAGAGCGCCCGGATCGACGGGGACCTCGACGCGTCGATGCGGCAGTACCTCGGCGACGTCCTCCAGATCGACCGGAACGTCGGCCGCGTGCTCGATACGCTCGACGAACTCGGCCTGAGTGAGAACACGATCGTCGTGTTCTCCAGCGACCACGGGCCCGCCCCGGTGGCGCTCAGCGGCAAAGGGGTCCGCGAGTACTCGAAGAACATGCTCGGCTACGCCGGCCCGTTCCGCGGCGGCAAGCACTCGCAGTACGAGGGCGGGACCCGCGTCCCGTTCATCGTCCGCTGGCCCGGCCGCGTACCGGCCGGAAGGGTGGATCAAGACAACGTCGGCTCATTCATCGACTGGATGCCCACCTTGGCCGCGATCGCCGGGGTGGACGAACTGCCCGAGCGCCTGGACGGGGAGGACATCTCCGCCGCGTGGTTCGGCGAGACCCGCGACCGCACCAAGCCGCTGTACTGGAAGACCAGCTCGCCCAACAGCGGTCCGGCCGTCCGCGACGGCCGTTGGAAACTGCACCTCGGCCGGAAACGCGACGGCGGGGTCCAGCTCTACGACCTCTCGGTCGACCCCTCGGAGAGCGCCAACCTCGTCGAGTCGCACCCGGACGTCGCGAGGGAGCTGACAAAGCAGACTCGCGCCTGGGTCGCCGAGCTGCCCCAAGACTATGAGAAGTCTGAGGGGGAGAACGATCGGAAGAGGCCGCGTCGGGGGGACCGGAACGACTAAGTAAGTACGAATTTGATCGCCGCCGTGGACCCGAGCGGCGCTCTCCGAGGCCGGCGTGGTTTCGATGAGATACGAGCTTGGCCTGACTCCGAGCGTCGTTCTTTGCAGCTGGTCGCCTCCGCCGCCGCGGCTCCCAGGGCGGCCGTGGCGGTCGCGGTGGAGTTCACCCCTGCCGGAGCCGCTTTGTCCCGGTATCCTGCCAACGGTTCGCGGACTTCCCGTTCGTCGCAGCCCCTGTCCAGGCAGGGCCTCGGCGGTCGCTCGTCGGTCGGCTCGGGCTGTGAGATCGGGCAGCTTTCGAGCGTCTCATTCGACAGCTTGAGTTCGTCCCGGTTCGCTCCCGCGACCGCCAGACCGATCGGCACGCCGCCCCCTCCGGTCAGCAGGTCCCGCTTGCCGCGATCGGTCGGATTGCAGCCCGTCTTCCCCCCCGGAGCGGCGCCTTCGTCATGACCTCCGTCGGTCGCTTAGCTTCCGTTGAGCCCGGCGGGGCCTGCCGCAACACCTCCGCGTGCCGGCGTGCCGCCGCCGCCTCGACCCCACGTTGAAGTACTACGCCGAAGCCGCAGCCGACCTCACCGCGGACGCGGTCGCCGCAGCGGTGAGCGGCTCGACGACGTGGAGATGAGACATTGAACGGTGCTGCCGCCCGATGCGGACGTTGATGACGATTCTGCTAACAACCCTCTGCGGAGCGCGGCTGCGATCGAACACTTGTCCGCCGCAAACCGTCCTCCGACAACCGCTTGCCAAGTGAAGGCGCAGGGGCTCGAACCCTGGACCTACGGATTAAAAGTCCGTTGCTCTACCAACTGAGCTACGCCTTCGGGAGCCGACGCGGTTCGCTGTACGACAGATGTCGATGCAGCGAGTGAGCGACGGCGGGACACGGTAGGGACTTGCCGGACCTTCGGCAACGCCCACGGGTTCGCCGCGGGGCGACGATTCGTCGCTCCAGACGAAGAACCCTCCCCAACCGACCCGCCACGCACGACGGATTCACCGCATCAGGCAGGGCGCCTGGCGCGTAGAACGCTCCGGTGGAGCGACGCTTCGTTTTTCTATTGCCGGTCCGCGGGGCGATTTGGTTCGGGTTCTCCGCGGCGTCGCGGCGGAGATCCTCCGGTCCGTCCAGGCTTTGCTCGAACAGATGGCCGAGGATCGCCACGTCCAGCAGCGTCGGTGCGGCGTCGTTCGCGGAGGCGTCTTCGGGGGAGGAGGCGTCGGTGTGCTCGAACGCCCGCTTGAGACTGTGCGCCCGGATCAGTCCGCGGTCTTCGCAGAACGCGATCAACAGCACTCGAACCAGCAGTTTCTGCACCAACCCCAGCAGCGCCGCGGGGTCGCGATCCGGGTTGGCGTCGCGGAGGTCGGCGAGCGTCGCCCGGCCGGAGCCGACGAGATCCGCCTACTTCGCCACTTCGTCCCGCAGGAGTTCCACGCGGGGTGGAAGGACGAACGTCCGCAACGGGCCGCGGAGCGTCTCCGGGCGGAACAGCGGAGCGAACGCCGCGAATTTGATCACGGGATAAGTCGAGTCGCGGGGGATCGAGCGAGGTACGCAGCGCACGTCAGCCGGGACGGGCGGCGCGGCGTTAATAGTCGATCCAGCCGCGCTCCTCCATCGCCCGCATCAGCCAGGGGTTCTGCCACGGGTCGGGGGCGTCCAGCCAGGCGCTGGTCGCGGAGAGGGCCAGCAACGTCGCCGCGAGCGGGGCGAACCACCGGCGCCGCTCCATCGCGTCCGCCAGCGGCGCCAAACACAACGCCCACAGTGGGGCCAGCCAGATCATCCACCGCAGCGCCACGGATCGACCGCCGTAATTATAGTTTTCCGTCCGGGTCAGATAGAACGCGAGAATCGCGACGCTCAGCAGCCCCGTCACGACCGCGAACCCGGCGAGGGGATGCCGTTTGTCCGCCGACTTGGTGAACAGGGGGCGAAGCGAATGCATCCACGCCCAGCCGGCCAGCAGCCAGATCGGCGTGAGCGAGAAAATCCCGTGATGTCCGAACGTGCAATGGAATAGATACGTCCAGAATCCGTCGCGGGCCGCGTCGAGGCCGGTGGGGTGCATCCAATAGCTCGGCTGACCGTTGCGGATGAACTCGTACGTTTCCGAGCCGTAGCTCATATAGAACGGTTTCAGCGATCCCGTCTGCCACAGCGTCGCCGCGGCGAACAGCAGCACGGGAACCGCCGCGGCGGGGGCGAACCAGATCAGCGTGCGTTTCCAATCGGCCCGCAGACAAACGGCCAGCGCCGCCAGCCCGAACAGCCCGGCCGGCAATTCGTTGCAGGCGGTGAGGGCCGCGAAGAACCCCGCTGCCGCGATGCGCCATTCGCTCCGGTCTCCCCCGGTTTGAGCGCCGCGGCGGATGCGAATCAGCGGGACCGCCGCCAGCGCACAGCAGCAGGCGGCGATCGTGTGGTTGTTAAACACCGGCAGGAAGGCGCTGATCGCCGTCGCGAAACCCAGCGTTCCCAACGTCAGATAGCGGGCGAGGTCCGTGCGGGCCACGTCGCTCAGCAGGTTCCGCACCGCCAGCAACGCCGCGGCGAACGGCAGGAGATTCAGGATCAGCAGCGTCCAGCGGGTATGCGGCTCCGGGTTCTTCGCGAGGTTCCAACCGGTGACCGCCTCGACCGGCAGCGAGATCGCCGCCGCCGTGATCGGCAGCAGGGCGGGCTTGGTCGAATACAGGTTTCCGTCGACCTGCACCTGATCGATGGTGCTCCAACGGGGTTGGAACTCGTAGGGGTCGATGCGGAAGTCCCCGCGTTCCGTCAGCGCCCGCACCGTCGCCCAGCGGCTGCGATCGTTGGCGCTGCGGAGCGGTTCGGCCCGCACCGACGCCGCGACGTGCAGCCCCAGCGACAGGGCGATGAGCACCAGCGACCCCGCCCGCCAGCCGTGCAGGGCGGCAGGCGGAAGGGGGACGGCGGAAGGGGAATCGGCGTCGGGCACCGGCCGAGGATCACGCATTCCGCTACAGTGCCGGCTCAGACGCCCCGCCGGCAACCGGCTGCGCGTCCTTCCGCCCTCCGCCTCCCCCATTCCGCCTTTCAACTGTGCTGGTCGGAGTCTTCGCCGACGCCCACGATCACGCGGACAACGTTCGTCGGGCCGTGCGCTTCTTCAATGAATCCGGCGTGGGGCTGGTGCTGTTCGCGGGGGATCTGGTCAGTCCGCTGGTGGTGCCGCCTCTACGCAAGCTGCACTGCCCGCTGGTCGCCTGCTGGGGGGACAACGACGGCAACCGCGTCGGGATCGAGGGTGGAATGCGAATCGTCGGCCCCGTCGGCGAGCCGCCGCTCTGCGTGACGGCGCCGGACGGCACCCGATTTCTGCTCTGCCATCAACTGAGCGAAGTCCGCGAGCACCTGCGTGAGGCTCTGCCGCCGGAGGAGGGGGGGCCGCAGGTCGTCGTCTACGCCCACACGCATCGGCACGCCGTGGCGAAGGACGCCGCGGGCCGGTTGATGGTGAACCCCGGCGAGTGCGGCGGCTGGGTCAGCCGCACCCCCAGCGTCGCGGTCGTGGAAACGGTCTCGCTGGAAGCGAAGATCATCCCGCTGCCGCAGATGGGACCGGCGGTGGTGATCGAGCCGGTGTAACCCGCTTCGCCGCGATGGAAGCCGCGCCTCCCGAGTTCGCGTCGGGCGCCTGCGTCGCCGCTCGCACGCCTCGCGGGTACGATCAGTCCCACATCGACACGTCCCCGGACTGAAGCGACCTATGAGAGCGGCGAGCGCCAAACCGGGGGTGTACCCCGTCACCGGCACGGTGGAGGACGGCTCGAACGGCAGTCATGCGACGCCGGCGGGGTCGGCGCCCGTCGGGCTGCTGGCGGACCTGCCGGCCCAGTTGGCTCCGATGCGGGAGGAGATGCTGGCGAATCTGGTGATGATCGGCCAGACGCCCGCTCCCACCGGCGGCGAGGAGCGTCGCGTGCAGTACATCATGGACCGCTTCGCCGAGAGCGGCCTGCCCGACGCCGGCGCCGACGAAGCCGGCAACGCGGTCGGCTTCCTCCCGGGCAAAGTCGGCGATCGCACCGTGTTGCTGGTCGCCCATCTGGACACGATCGTCCCCGCCAGCATCGACCATAACGCTACGGTGCTGGCCGACCGCATCGAGGGACCGGGCATCTCCGACAACTCCCTCGGCGCCGCGGCGCTGACGATGCTGCCCACGGTGCTGCAGAAACTGGGCATCGAATTAAACTGCAACCTGCAGTTGCTCGGCAGCGTGAAGAGCCTCGATCGCGGCGACCACGCCGGCTTGAAGTTCTTTCTCGATCACGCGACTCGTCCCTACGACTTCGGCGTCTGCGTCGAAGGCGTCGCGCTGGGCCGATTGAATTATTTCAGCATCGGCACGATCCGGGGGGATATCTCCTGTCGGGTGCGGCCGGTCGAGAGCCGGTCGTACGGTTCCGAGAGCGCGATCGTCGTCCTCAATTACATCATCAACCGTATCCTCGCGATCGAAACGCCGACGCGGCCGTTCACGAAGATTCGCATCGCCCGCGTCCGGGCCGGGAAGAGTTACGACGTCGACCCGGACAAGGCGACGCTGGGCTTTGAAATTAACAGCCACAGCGACGAAATGATCGGTCGCGTGCTGGAGCAGATCGAGGACATCGTCTCCGAGATGAGCGCCCGGCACGCCGTCGACGCCGATCTGGACGTCTTCTTCCGCCGAACCGCGGGCGGGCTGCGGTTCTCGCACCCCCTCATCCGCAGCTGCGTGCAGGTGATGGAAGGACTCGGCATCGAGCCGGATCAGGGCCACAGCCCCAGCGAATTGAGCGAGTTCATCGCCCGCGACATCCCCGCGGTGACGCTGGGCATCAGCGAGGGGTCCAAGCATCACGACAAGATGGATTACGTGATGATCGAACCCGTGATGCGGGGCATCGCTCAACTCGTCGGTTTATTGCTGTCCCTCGATCGCGGCGACGCCGACTCCGCGGCCGCTTCCTGATTCTATTCCCTGTTAGTAACGCAGAGGCTTTGAAAAGCCTCTGCGTTATCTGAAAGACGCACGATGAACGCCGAGCAGTGGCTCAAGGAGCGGACCTATCATCACTCCGATTTCTGGGACCTCAAAAAGATGGTCGCGGAGAAGGAACGGCAGAACCTCAAGATCAGCCTCTGCCTGCCCACGCTGAACGAGGGCGCGACGATCGGCAAGGAAGTCGTCCTGTTGAAGTCGGCTTTGATGGACCAATATCCGCTGCTGGACGAGATCGCCGTCATCGACAGCGGGTCGACCGACGACACCCGCGAGATCGCCGCGAGTTTTGGGGCGGACGTTTACCTCGCCAGCGAGCATCTCACCGAAGCCGGCGACCGCCGCGGCAAGGGCGAGAACCTGTGGAAGGCCCTTTATCTGCTGGAGGGCGATATTATCTGTTACGTCGACAGCGACATCGCCAATATTCACCCCCGGTTCGTCTACGGGTTGCTCGGCCCGCTGATCGAAAACCCGGATATCCACTACGTCAAAGCGTTCTACGACCGTCCGCTGGCGTTCAGCCAGGGGATCCGCCCGACTGGCGGCGGGCGGGTCACGGAGATTCTCGTGCGGCCGCTGTTCAGCCTATTCTATCCAGAGCTGGCGGCGATCATTCAGCCGCTCTCGGGCGAATACGCCGGGCGTCGCGGCATCCTCGAAAAGATCCCGTTCCCCGTCGGCTACGGCGTCGAGACGGCGATGCTGCTGGATATCTATAAGGACATGGGGATGGACGCCTTCGCCCAGTGCGATCTCGACACCCGCGTCCACCGCAATCAAGAGACGATCGCGTTGGGACGGATGGCGTTCGGCATCTTGCGGACGTTTTTTAATCGCTTGAGCAGTCACGAACGCATTCATCTCAAGGGCGAGCTTGAGAAAATTATGCGGCAGCACCGGGTCGAGGACGGCCGGTTCGAGCAGGTGATTTATGAGATCGAAGAATTCGAGCGGCCGCCGATCACCACGTTGGAGAGCTACCGCGAGAAATTCGGCGGCGGAGCGTGACGCCGGCGAATCGCTAAACTGACCGGGCGCCAAGCTGAACGCTCGCCCGCACATGGACGCGACGCCGCACGGAGACCCCGCATGAGCCCGAACAAATCTGCCGCCTCGCCGGCCACGCTGGATGCGATCCGTCACCTCGCCCGCCTGGGCGTGCGGGGGTGGGTGTTGATCGCGTTGCTGCTGGGGGTGGTCTATCTCGCCGATCGATATCTCCTCGATTCGCCCACGCCGGCCGGACCGGGGGATACGTCGATCGTGGCGTCGTCCGTCGGCCCGGAGGAGCGGTTCGACCCGGACGAAACGTTCGGTGAGGACGTGGGGACTCCCTCTCTTCCGAGCAGCGACCCGGCGATGCCGCCGGCGACGGACGACTTCGGCCCCGATCCGCAGGCTTTGACGCGAGAAAGGACTGCGCCGACCGTTCCCGCCGCAGACTCGACGCCGGAGACCCCGCGTCGCACCTATGCGGTCGTCACCGTTTCGTTTCGCACGCGCGCCGGCGAGGCGACGGTCGATCTGGACCCCAACGCCGTGCTCACCCGCGTCGACGGGAACGGCCTCGTGCTCGCGGAACGGTTGCGGGGCGGGGAGACGCTGAAGACGAACTGCGTCGATGACGCCACGGTTCAAACGGCCGAAGCGACGCGCGTCGCGGACGTCCGCCGTCCGCCGCGGTGTACGCCGATCGTGGTCGATCCCTACGTCGAGAACGTCACCGTCGAGGACTTCGGTCAGCCCGTCCCCGCCGCCACGGAGGACGGCGTGCTGGACCTCTCCGCGACGCTCGAACGCATCGCGCTCGGCAAGAAGTTTCCGCATCACAACGACGGTTCGACCTTCGGCAATCGCGAGGGGCGTCTCCCTCGGCAGCCGAACGGGTACTACAAGGAATTTGTCCACCCGACGAAGGGCGTCAGCGGTCCCGGCCCGCAGCGGTTGGTGATCGGTCGGGGCGGCGACATCTGGTACACGCCGGACCACTACGACAGCTTCCGGGCCGTGGTGAAGCCGTGAGCGAGTCGGTCCGAATCGTGAACGTGCCCCCCGGCGATGGGACAAAGGCGGGTTTTCTGCGGTCGTTCGCCGAGGCGATCGATCTGCCGGGGCTGCACGCCTTGAATTGGGATGCGTTCGCGGACGCGTTTTCCGCATTCGTCGCGGACGCGGACCGGCCGCTGATCTTGCGTCACGACGCATTGCCCCGGCTGCGGGCCGAAGGCGATCTGGGCGTTTATGTGGACGTTCTCTCCGACGTGGCGAACCGATCTGATGGGCGATTAAAGATCGAATTTCCAGACGACGCGACGCCCCCCCCGGCCGATCGAACTCCGCCGGCGGCGGCGATCGCCCATTACCACCTGAACCGCGGCGGGGTGACCCGGGTGGTGGCGAATCATCTGTTGGCTCTCCGGGCGAACCAGATCAATCCGCCCTGGGCCGTGCTGCTCACGGGCGGTCGAGCCGAGGCGTGGGACGAACACGAACACACGCTGGAACACGAAGGCGTCCGCGCCCCCCGACCGGTCGTGGCGGGGCTGGACTACGACGATCTGAACCCCGGCGACGGTTCCCCGGAGCCGGACCGTCTGGCCGACCGCATCGAGACCGCCCTCGCGGACCATCAGGCGACGCGGGACGAGACCGTTCTGCACATCCACAACCACGCCCTCGGCAAGAACGTCTCGCTGCCGGGCGCCGTGGCGCTGCTGGCCGAACGCGGCTGGAAGTTATTGCTGCAACTGCACGACTTCGCGGAGGAGTTCCGCCCGGCGAATTATCTGCACCTCGTCGGGGCGCTGGGCGAAGACGCCGTGCTTTATCCGCAGGCGTCGCAGATTCATTACGCCGTCTTAAACGGCCGGGATCGGGGCGTGCTGCGATCGCTGGGCGTGCCGGAGGAGCGGCTGCACTTCCTGCCGAACCCCGTGGGCGACTTCCCCCCGCTGCCCGATCGGCAGGAGGCTCGCTCCGCCTTGCGGGCGACGCTGGGAGTCTGCGACGACGAGGGCTACCTCGTGTACCCCGTCCGCGGCATCCGGCGGAAGAACCTCGGCGAGACGATCCTGCTGACGATGGGGCACCCCGATCAGCGGGCCGGCGTGACGTTGATCCCCCGCAACCCGGCGGAGTTGGCCTATCACGACCGATGGAAGGCATTCGCGGAAGAACTCGATCTGCCGGTGCTGTTCGGGGTCGGGGAGGAGGACGGGCTGAGCTTTCACCAGAACCTCGCCGCCGCGGACGCGATCCTCACGACCAGCGTCGCGGAGGGCTTCGGAATGGTGTTCCTCGAAGCGTGGCTGGCCGGTCGCCCGTTGATGGGCCGCGACCTGCCGCACGTCACCGCCGATTTCAAAGCGGAAGGACTGGAGCTTCCCGGACTGTACGAAGCGTTGACGGTCCCGCTCGACTGGGCGATCGCGGAGGACGGAACCGGGTTTGAAGAGCGGTTCCGAGCCGGCTGCGAACGACTGCTTAAGGATTACCGCCGACCTTGGAACGAGTCGGCGTTCGCCGAGGCGCTGGCGGCGAAGACCGACGGGGGGCGGATCGACTTCGCGGACCTCGATGAAGAACTGCAATTCGCCGTGATTCGCCGCATCGCCGACGACCCCGCCGCCCGCGGGGAAGTGCGGAGCATCGAGACCGACCCCGGTCGCCCGACCGACGGCATCGTGCAGGCGAACGCGGCGGTGGTGCGAGACCGCTACAGCCTCGCCGGCAGCGGCGAACGTCTGCGAGCGGTCTACGACGCCGTCCTCGCCTCGCCCGTCGGCCCCGTGACCGGCCCGCCCCATCCGCGGGCGGCGCTGGACGCCTTCCTGGATCTCAAGACCTTCCGACTGATTCGTGGGTAGGGACTGCGAAGCAAATTCTATGAGGAACCAATGACTGACTTCGTCGCCCTGATCCGCGAGCGGTCCGCCCCTCTGGAGGCTCTGCCGACCGGAACCGAGCCCCGCGTCGCCGCGCTGGAGGGCGTGCGGGCCGTATTGTTCGACGTGTACGGGACGTTGGTGATCTCCGGCAGCGGCGACGTGGGCGTCAACGCCGCCGCGGGACGGGGCGACGCCTTCGTTTCCTCCCTCCAAGCCGTCGGATTGCCGGCGACCGTCGACGGGGAGATCGGGGTGGAGGCGTTGAACGCCGCGATCCGCGACGATCATGCCGCGAAGCGCGATCTCCGCATCGAATATCCCGAGGTCGACATCACCGAGATCTGGCGGAACGCGCTCGGCGTCCTTGGCGTCGAGCCGCCGGAGCGGAACGACCTCCTGCGGCTCACTATCGAGTACGAGTGTCGCGTGAATCCTACTTGGACCATGCCGCACGCTGCGGAGGTGGTGAAGGCGATCGCCGGCCGCGGCCTCCTGCTGGGCATCGTCTCGAACGCTCAGTGGTTCACGCCGTTGGTCGTCCGGGCGCACCTCGGGTTGAACATGGCCCGTGGATCCCTGTTTGCGGAGGACGTGATGGTTTGGAGTTACGAGTGCCGCCGGGCCAAACCGGGGACGTACCTCTACGAATGCGCCGCGGCGAAGCTGAAATCGCACGGCATCGAACCGCACGAGGTTCTGTACGTCGGCAACGATCTGCTGAACGATTGCACGCCGGCCCAGCAGATGGGTTTCCGCACCGCCCTGTTCGCCGGGGACGAGCGGAGTTTGCGGCTGCGGGAAGGGGACGAACGGGTCGCGAACACCCGCCCGACCGTCACCGTGACGGATCTGCGCCAGCTGCTCGACTGCCTGCCGGCCGTGGAAACCGCGGCCGATCACGGGTAGAAACGAGCACCCCGCCCGCCGACCGGCCGCCGCTCCCCGCACTCACTCAGGCGGCCGGTCCCCGCTCCACCCGCGAACGTCCCAGATGCCCGGCCGCCGGATCGGCTTCGTCTCCACCCGCTTCCACGGTACGGACGGCGTCAGCCTCGAAGCCGCCAAGTGGGCGCAAATCTTCTGGACCAACAAGGACGAATCCTTTTGGTTCAGCGGGAAAAGCGACCGCGACCCCGCGATCAGCAGCGTGATTCCGGAGGCCTATTTCGGTCACCCGGAGATCGCCGCGATCAACGAGGAGGTCTTCGGCTGCGTCACCCGCTCGCCGAAAATCACCCGCCGCATTCAAGAGTTGGCGGATCACCTCAAAGGAGGGATCGCGGAGTTCGTCCGGCATTTTGAGATCGACGTGCTCGTCGCTCAAAACTGCCTGTGCATCCCGATGAACATTCCGTTGGGGGTCGCCCTCACGCAGTACATCGCGGAGACGAACTTCCCCACGATCGCTCACCACCACGATTTCTATTGGGAGCGGGATCGCTTCATGGTGAACGCGGTCGGCGACTATCTGGAGCAGGCCTTCCCCCCGAACCTGCCGAGCATCCAGCACGTTACGATCAATACCGCCGGCCAGCAGGATCTGGCCTGGCGGACCGGGTGCAGTTCGATCCTCGTGCCGAACGTGTTGAACTTCGAGGAGCCGCCGGAAACCTGCGACCTGTATAGTTCTGACTTTCGCAGCGAGATCGGCGTCGCCCCGGACGATATTTTAATCCTGCAACCGACGCGCGTGGTTCCGCGGAAGGGGATCGAGCACGCCATCAATCTCGTCGCTCAACTCCGCGATCCCCGGTGCAAGCTGGTGATTACTCACGAGAGCGGCGACGAAGGTAACGAGTATCAACACGCCCTCGCCGAGATGGCGGAGCATCAAGGGGTGGACCTGCGGTTCGTCGCCGCCCGCGTCGGCGAAACGCGGCACAGCGACGCGGAGGGCCGCAAGATTTATTCCCTCTGGGACACTTACCCGCACGCGGATTTCATCACCTATCCGTCACTGTACGAGGGCTTCGGCAACGCGCTGCTGGAAGCGTTCTACTTTAAGAAGCCGGTGCTGGTGAATCGTTACAGTATCTTCCGGCAGGATATCGAAACGAAGGGTTTCGAGGTCGTGACGATGGACGGCTATCTCACCAAAGACGTGACGGACGGCGTCCGCCGGGTGATCGACGACGTCCCGTATCGGGATGCGATGGTCGAGCACAATTATCACCTCGCTCTGCGGTTCTTCGGGTATACGGTGCTGCGTCGGAAACTGCGGAGCCTGGTGGCGAACCTCACCGGCGACGACGAGCTCTAGCGATCCGGCGCCCCCTCGTGAGCCCGAAGCGCAAGCGAGGAGCGGACCCCGAGACCCTCGCTTGCGCTTCGGGCTCACCACTCTGACAGGAAGCTGCCCATGCCCCTCCCCGACGCCGTCCGCGAGTCCCTCACCGCGAAGCTCGCCACGCTGTACGGCGATCGGGCCGACGAAGCGTTGACCGGCATCGAAGCCATCGCGGACCGCTACGATCTGCCGGCGAAGGGGGAGGACCTGTGGGACGAGACCGATGCGGTGCTCATCACCTACGGCGATATGGTTCGCCCGGGGGACGGCGAGGGGCACGCGCTGCCGGCTCAAACCCAATGGTTGTTGGACAACGGGTTGAAAGGCGCCCTCAGCGGCGTGCATTTGCTGCCGCACTTTCCGTACAGCAGCGACGACGGGTTCAGCGTGATCGATTATCGCGCCGTCGATCCCGACGTCGGCGACTGGGAGGACGTCGAGGCCATGGGCGAGCACTTCGACCTCGCCTTCGACTATGTATTGAACCATTGCTCCGCGGAGAACGAGTGGTTCCAGGCATTTCTTCGGAATGAAGAGCCGTATCGCGACTGGTTCATCATCGAAGACCCCGACGACCCGCGGCTTAAGGACGTCACCCGGCCCCGCACGCACCCGCTGCTCACTCCGTTCAAGACCGCAGACGGCACGAAGCACGTCTGGACGACCTTCAGCGCCGACCAGATCGATCTGAACTTCGCCGAGCCGGCGCTGCTGGTCGAAATGCTCGACGTGCTGGTCGGCTACGCCGCGAGGGGCGCCCGGATCCTGCGGATGGACGCGATCGCCTATTTATGGAAGCGGCTTGGGACCAACTGCATCCACCTGCCGGAGACGCATACCGCGCTGAAGGTGATGCGGGACGTGCTCGACGCCGTCGCTCCCGGAACGCTGATCCTCTCCGAGACCAACGTCCCGCACGCGGAAAACATCTCGTATTTCGGCGGCGGGGACGAGGCGCACCTTGTTTATAACTTCAGTCTGCCTCCGCTGCTGCTCGACGCGTTGACGACCGGCGACGGGCAGTATCTCAACGCTTGGCTGCACGATCTGTCGGAACCGGGCACGGGGATGACGTATTTTAATTTCACCGCCAGCCATGACGGCGTCGGCGTGCGGCCGCTGGAGGGATTGGCGCCGCCGGAGCGGTTGGAGGGACTCGTCGCCGCGGTCGAAGCGCGGGGCGGACAGGTCAGCCGCCGGGCGAACGCCGACGGCAGCAAGACTCCTTACGAACTCAACTGCACGTACTTCAGCGCGCTCGGCGATCCGAACGCCTCGGAGACGCCGGAGGCCCGCGACGCCCACGTCCGCCGGTTCCTTTCCTCGCAAGCGGTGATGCTGGCGTTGAAAGGCATCCCCGGCATCTACTTCCACAGCCTCGTGGGCACGCCGAACTGGTCTGAAGGCGTCGAGGAGACCGGCCGGGCGAGAACGATCAATCGCCGCAAATTCACCTGGGCGGAGCTGGACGCACACCTCTCCGGAGCCGCCGCGGCCGCGGTCTTCGAACAATACAAGTCGTTGTTGGACGTACGACGTGCGCAAACCGCCTTCCACCCGGAGGCGCCGCAGGCGGTCTTGGATCTCGGCCCGAGCCTCGTCGCTTTCGCCCGGACGGCGCCCGAGGGGGAGGAACGGATCGCCTGCCTGACGAACCTCACCGGCGGCCCGGTCACCGCGGATCTGTCGGCCCTCTCCGGTTGGCGTGGCGGCGAGGATTTGATCGCCGGCGGGGCCTGCGGCGAGCGGATCGAACTCGGCCCGTGGCAGACCGTGTGGGCGAAAGAAACGGCGTAGGCGCTCGTTCGTAGCGGCAGGCTGAAGCCTGCCTCGTGCGGCGTCGAGTATTGCCGTCCGCAAGGGGCGCCCTGAAGGGATGCCGCTACGAACCGAGTTCCTCGATCGTCACGCCGCGGAACTCGACCGGGAAGCCTTCGGCCTGAAAGCCGATCCGGCCGCGGGTGAGGTCCGTCGGTTCGCTCGTCGTCACCTCCGTACCGTTGAGCATGACCGTCAAGGCGCCGCCGGAGCTGACGACCTCCACGCGGTTCCACTCGCCGGGCGGCTTGCGGGCGGCGTCGCGGGCGGCTTCGTCGGTCGTTGCATTCACGGTCACGTCGCGGGCGTTCGATTTGACGTTCGCCGTCTCGGTCCATTTGCCCTGCACTTCGAGGCACCGCGGCCAGACTTTGTCGGTTTCGTCGATGAACAGCAGGCAGCCGGTGTTGCAGTTCGGTCGGTCGGCTTCGTCCATCTCCGCGGCGTTCGGGAAGCGGTACTCGTAAGTCACGGTGAAGTCGAGGCCGTACTCCTCCGTCGAGGCGAAGTAGCCGCGACCGTCGAGCACCACGCCCTCGTCGGTTGGGTTGAAGGTGATCGGCCCGTCGGCGGGGAACAGGGCGAAGTCCTCCAACGCCTCGGGGAGCGGTTTGAACGACGGCATGCCGTCCGGCAGGTTCGACGTCCCGCCGACTTCATTGATGATCTCCGCATCTTCCGGCGGCCCCGGCGCCTCCGCCTTGTCGCAGCCGTTCAGCAGGGTGATCAGCCCCGCCGCGGCGAGGGCCAGCCCGCTGTAGACGAACCGACGGATGATCCGCCCCCGACGATCGACCGCGATGTCGTCGCCTACGTGCGCGAGCGGGTCGTCGAGGAAACCGTGCGGGGCGTCGGCGTCTCCGTGAGGATCGTGACGGTCGTTGGGCGCGTACATCGGGGGACGTGATTGCGACTCGGAGCGAACGCCGCCACGATACCCGCTCGCCTCGCACCCCGCACCGCGGTTTTCCCGCCGAAAGGTCTACTCCATGTCGTTGTTCTCCGGCTCCAAGGACTACCAGTTTTACGCCGCAGGCCGTTGGCAGGACGGCGATACGAAGATCGAGGTGCTCAATCCCTCGGACGAATCGGTCCTCGCCACCACCCCGGACGCCACTGCCGAACAGTGCACCGAGGCGTTGGAATTCGCCAAGACCGCCCAGAAGGCCTGGGGCCGCCTGACCGGCGTCGAGCGCGGAAACGCTCTCCGCAAATGGGCCGATCTGGTCGATGCGAACAAGGAGAAGTTCGCCCAACTGCTGGCGAAAGAGGTCGGCAAGCCGATCCGCGAGGCTCGCGGCGAGATCGACTTCGGCAACAGCTGGCTGCGGTACTACGCCGGTTTCGATCGGCACATCGACGGCGAGATCCTCTCCGCCGACCAGCCGAATGAACAACTGTGGCTCGTGCCGCAGCCGGCCGGCGTCGCCGTGGGCGTGATCGCCTGGAACTTCCCGTACGCCGTCGCCTGTCGGAAGATCGCCCCGGCGCTGATCGCCGGTTGCGCGATCGTGTTGAAGCCGCACGAAGACACCCCGCTGACGGCCCTCGAACTGGCCAAGCTGGCCGAGGAAGCCGGCGTGCCGCCGGGCATCGTCAGCATCGTGACCGGCCGCGGCGCCACCGCCGGCGCCGCCCTCACCAGCAGCCCGCTGGCGGACGTGATCTCCTTCACCGGCAGCGTCGCGACCGGCAAGGCGATCGCCAAAGCCGCCGCGGAGAACGTCACGTTCGCCTCGTTGGAACTCGGCGGGAAGGCGCCGTTCCTAGTGCTGAACGATGCGGACGTCGATGAGGCGGTCGACATCGCCGTCTTCAGCCGGTTCCTGAACTGCGGACAAATCTGCACCGCCAACGAACGCACCTACGTTCAGCGGGGCGTGTACGAGCAGTTCCTCGACAAATACGTCGCCAAGGTGGAGGGGTTGTCCGTCGGCGATCCGCTGAACGAGGACATGTACCTCGGCCCGAAGGTCAACAAGACCGAACTGGAGAAGGTCGACCGGATGGTCAAAGCCGCGGTCGCCGCGGGCGCCACGACGCTGACCGGCGGCGGGCTGTTCGAGCGGGAAGGCGCCTACGAGAAGGGCTACTGGTACAAGCCGACGGTCGTGACCGGCGTCGACAACAGCAGCCCGCTGATGCGGGACGAAATCTTCGGCCCGGTCTCGCCGGTCGCGCCGTTCGACGACTTTGAAGAGGGCATTGCCCTGGCGAACGACACGAAGTTCGGTCTCGCCGGCTACCTCATCACGAACGATATGAACAAGATCATGCGGGCCGTCCGCGATCTGGAACTGGGCGAGCTGTATATCAACCGCGGCTGCGTGGAAAGCATCCACGGCTACCACACCGGCTGGAAGCAGAGCGGCGTCGGCGGCGACGACGGCAAGAAGGGCCTGGAGCACTACCTGCGGTACAAGAGCGTCTACCTCAAGTACCAGGGCTAATTCAGATCGTTTCGACGTCGTAACGCCGAGGCCCCGCGGGGCCTCGGCGTTACTTTTGCGCTGAGAGATCAAACGACCTGAGGACGTTCTCGTCCCGGGCGTACAGCACGCCATCGCTGTAGGCGGGCAGGGCGCGGGTCGTCGTATTGAAGAGCGATGCGTGACCGAGTTCGCGGTACCGCTTCGGGTCGGAGGAGACGAGGACGAGTGCACCGTCAGTCTTTAAGATCAGGACTGAGCCGCCGGACACTGGTCTCGGCACGGCGATGAGCGTGCCGTGGCCGAAGTTCGGCTCGGTCCACAGGCGGCGATTTTCCGCGGGATTGAAGCAGACCAGATCGCTCTGTCCGACGTCTTGCCGCCCGTCGATGCCATAACAAGCTCCGCCAACTTTCACCGGCGTCGCGTAGTGGGCAGCGAGCACTTCGGAGTCCGCATAAACCCCGACGGCGCCTTGGTCCGTCACGTCCAGCAGCGTCGCCCCGACGTTGTAGCTCGCCGTGAGAAACAAGCTAGCAGGCGCCCGCCCAATGACGACCGGATTCGCTCCCACGGCCGTCGGGCCTCTTGCCCCAAACGGCGCTTCCCACTTCACCCGGCCGGTGTAGACATCGATGCCGTAGGTGGTGAGCCGAGTAGGGACGACGGCCTCCGCCCCCGTCCGACGCGGCAACAGCACCGGAGAGGCGTATGCCGCCTTCGCATCCGTCGCGGTCCAGCGAGTCTCGCCGGTCTTTAGATCGAACCCGACCACGCCAGCCCCGTCCCGGTCGCCGCCGACGACGCACAGCACGATGCCACCGTCCTCGCCGTCCGCCGATTCGACCGGCACGACCAGCGGCGTGCTGCCGAAGCCGAAGTAGCCGGCGTCGGCGCCGTAGTCGGCCGCGGCATCACGCTTCCACAGTTCGCTGCCGTCCGTCACGCTCACGCAACGCAGCACGCCCGCGGCGCCGAACGTGACGATCCGGCCGCCCAACAGCGGGGTGACGACGGGCACGCAGCGGGGGCCGTCGTCGGCAATGAACCCGCCGCCGTAGGTCGCCGGCGAGTCGCTCGCCCAGCGGGCTTCTCCGGTCGCGGCGTCGAGGGCTTCGAGCCGCTCGACCTCCTGCCCGTCGTCGGCCCTGACTCGGTGGAACAGGTAGACGGCGCCGTCCGCGACCGCCGGGCCGGCGAACCCATCACCGACCGGCTTCTCCCATTTGGGGGAGAGATCCGTGGGCAGCGCCGTCAGCGGCTGCTCATCGACGGCGACGCCGTTGCGGTTCGGGCCGAGGATCTGTGGCCAGTCTCCCGCGACGGCGGTGGAGGTGCCGAGGAGCAGCAGGGCGAGGGCGATTTTCATCCCGCCATCGTATCGCCTCTCACTTCACCGGGACGACGCGGTGGAATCGCAACGCGACTTCGCCGTCCAGCACGCGGCGGACGCCTTCGGTCAGCACGGCGGGTTCGTGTTGCCGTTCGCCCTGCTCCTTGATCTGAGCCAGCGGCGTGCCGGGCGGGACGGTGAAGGTGGCCTGATGAACGATCTGCTCGCCGGCGTCGAGTTCCGGCACGATGAAGTGCACCGTGGCGCCGTAGGTCAGCATGTGGCGGGCGTGGGCGTCCTCGTAGGGCCGGAAGCCCGGAAAGGGCGGCAGCAGACCGTGGTGCAGGTTGAGGATGCGTCCGCCGGCGTACTTCCAGCAGACCGCCGCGGGCAGCACCCGCATATATCGGGCGAGCAGCACGTAGTCGACCGCATGTTCGTCGAGCAACTGGATCAGCCGATCGTTGTCCGGGGCGCCGCGGTCGTCGCCGATGTCGAAGAACGGCACGCCGTGCTCCTCCGCGACGCGGCGACAGCTGGGGCGATTGCCGATCAGGCAGGTGACCTGCGCGTTCAATCGACCGTCGGCGACGGCGTCCATCACGGCGGTCGCCGGTTCGGACCGGTAGGTCGTGCAGATCGCCAGTCGCGGCGGATCGTGCTCGCCCGGCACCCAAACGCGAACGCTCAGCCCTTTCTCGGCGCCGATGCGTTCCAGATCAGCCCGCAGCGTCGCGGGATCGGCGTCGCGGTCCCACTCCGCCCGCACCAGCATCGCGAACAGATGCTCCGCGTCGCGGTCATACATCTGAATTTCGTGCAGGTTCGCCCCGGAGTCCGTCAGGTGATGGATGATCGGGTCGGCGAGTCCGCGGTTATCCGGTCCGACAGCGGTGACGACGGCGTGCATCTGGCTCTTTCTCGGCGCTCAAATCCCCAACGAAGCCGCAAGCGTACCAGCCGCCGCTTGCGGTTTCGCGGGAGCGCCGGGACAACGCGACCATGGACGAGCAAACCCGCACCCGCCTCTGGGCGCCCTGGCGACTGGACTACATCAAAGATCCGGAGCGGGCGAAGGCGCCGCAGACGGGGACGGGGTGCTTCCTGTGCGATCTCGCTGCGGATCCCGCGCAGGATGCGGAGCGATTGGTCGTCGCTCGCCGCGGCCCCGCCGTCGCGGTGTTGAATCGGTTCCCCTACAACAACGGGCACCTGCTGGTCGCTCCGCGGGAACATCGGGGCGACCTCACCGACCTCTCGCCGGAGCAGTCCGCCGCCTGTCAGTCGTTGCTGTCCGATCTGTGCGCCGTGCTGCGGGAGGTGTTGAACGCGCAGGGCTTCAACATCGGCTTGAACCTCGGAGCGGTCGCCGGAGCCGGGCTGCCGGGCCATCTCCACTGGCACCTCGTGCCGAGGTGGCCTGGCGACGGGAACTTCATGACGGTCACCGCGAACGCCAGCGTCATCCCGCAATCGCTCGGGACGCTGCGCGACCTGTTGAGGGATCATCCCCGGTTGGGGGATCCCTGATCCGCCATGCCGCCCCGGCTCGGTGTTCCCAGCCGCATTGAGCAAACCGTCGCATCGTGCGATCGAATCGCTCGATCGGAGCATGAGGCGCAGCGGATACAAAGCGATGATCCGTCCCTCCCGAGCCTTCGTTGCCGCTTTACGGCGCATGATGCCCCCTTAGAATCGAAGTTCTCCCCCGCGAGGGCAGGACGTTCATCGTCGCAGCCCGCCTTTCGTCTCTTCCGCCCACGGCGTTCCGCCGACCCTCCCCCATGTTGCTCACCGCGCTGCGGCTGCTGTACATCCTCGCCGCGAGCGGCGCAACGGCGGTGTTCGTCAATTCCCTCTCGGTCTCGGAGCCGGGACTGATGAACCAGCACCCGTTCGTGACCTGGCTGGTGGTCACGGTGCTGATGGCGTCGGTGGTGCTGATCGACTTGGTGATTCGCCGGAAGAGGATCGAGGACATCTCCGCGGTCTACTTCGGCGTGTTGGTCGGTTCGCTGTTGAGTTACCTGCTGCTCCAGGCGCTCTCCCCGTTCGTCGTGGACCTCGGGTGGCGCGGGCTGGTGGAAATTATCGTGCCTCTGGCGCTGGTCTATGTCAGCGTCTCGTTCCTGCTGCAAACGAAGGGCGAATATCGGTTTATTATTCCCTACGTCGAGTTTAGTCGGGAATTGAAAGGCGGTCGTCCGCTGGTGATCGACGACAGCGCCCTGATCGACGGACGCATCGCGGGACTGGCCGAAGCGGGCCTCGCGGACACGATGCTGGTCGTGCCGGACTTCGTGATCAACGCCGTGCAAACCGTCGCCGACAGCCCCGAAAAAACCCGCCGAGCCCGCGGGCGCCGGGGGTTGGACATGCTGCAGAAACTCCGCGATCTGCCCGGCAATCACGTGCGGGTGGAGGCCACCGGCGAGGAACTGACCGGCCAAGCCGCGGAGCATCGGTTGCTGACGATCGCCGACGAAATCGGCGGGCGCCTGGTCACGAACGACCAGAATCTCGCCCGGGCCGCCTCCGCCCGCGGGGTGGGCAGCGTGAACCTCAACGTCGTCGCCAACGCGCTCAAGCCCCGCCACCTACCAGGCGATCAATTCAGCCTGAAGATTCAGAAGCGCGGCGAAGCGCCCGGTCAGGGCGTGGGCTATCTGGACGACGGCACGATGGTCGTCTGCGAAGAGGCCGCCCCGAAGCAGGGCCACGAAGTGCTG
The DNA here is from genome assembly GCF_013036045.1 of Alienimonas chondri. Taxonomy (GTDB): domain Bacteria; phylum Planctomycetota; class Planctomycetia; order Planctomycetales; family Planctomycetaceae; genus Alienimonas; species Alienimonas chondri. The sequence goes on along the minus strand of NZ_WTPX01000015.1, from coordinate 6,338 downwards.
GTCGAGGTCACCAGCGTTTTGCAGAACAACAGCGGCCGCATGATCTTCAGCAAGCTCGCGGTGTAGGACTCGCTTCGCTCGAAATTCCAAGAGACAAGAAATCAAGAACCAAAGACGGCGAGGGAGCCCGCGACGCCCCACATCTTGGTTCTTGAATTCTTGATCTTGGAGCTTCCGCCCTACATCCGATCGATCACGCGGATGCCCAACAATTCCAGCCCGGCGTGCATCACGCGGGCGGTGGTGTCCGCGAGGATCAGACGGCTTGACTTGAGGTCCTCGGTCTCTGCCTTGAGCAACGGACAGGCTTCATAGAACGCGCTGAACGCCTTCGCCGTGTCGAAGAGATAGTCCGTCAGCACGTTCGGCCGGTGATCGCGGGAGGCTTCGCGGACCGCTTCGGCGAAGCGGTTCAGCTGCAGCGCCATCGCCCGCTCCGCGGGGTCGGTCAGCAGCACTTCGCCGCCGTCGGCGACGAAGCGGTCCCGCAGCGCGTCGCGGTCCACGCCGCCCATGCGAAAGATGCCGCAGACCCGGGCGCGGGCGTATTGCATATAGGTTGCGGTGTTGCCGGTCGTGGACAACATCTTGTCCCAACTGAATTTGTAATCGCTCTCCCGATTATGGGCGAGGTCCGCGTATTTGATGCCGCCCAATCCGACCGCTTCAGCAATGTCCCCGCGTTCATTCGCGTCCAATTCGGGGCCATCCGGCTTGGAGTCGTCGTTTTCGGAAACGATGGCCAGCGCCCGCTCGACGGCTTCATCCAGCAGCGATTCCAGTCCGATCGTGTCCCCGCTGCGGGTTTTGAACGGCTTGCCGTCCTCGCCCAGCACCGTGCCGAAGGAGACGTGGCGGAAGTCGGTATCGTTGAAGCCCCAGCGCCGGGCCGTCGCGGCGACGTTGGCGAAATGGTCCCCCTGCCGGCTGTCGACGACGTACAGCATCGCGTCGGCGTTCAATTCCTCGACGTGATGTTTGACCGTGGCGAGGTCCGTGGTGCCGTAGAGGAACGCCCCGTCGGTCTTGCGAACGACGAACGGCCCCGGGACCGGCTTGCCGGCCGGGTCGACGTTGTCGCGGACGACGACGGCGCCGTCGGACTCTTCGGCGATGCCCTTCTCCAGCAACTCATCGACCACGCCGGCAAGCATCGGCTGGTAGAAGCTCTCGCCGTAGGTGGCGTCGTGCTGGATGCCGAGACGGTCGTAAATCGTTTGCAGGGCGGCGAGACAGGGCGGCAGGAACTCCTCCCACAGCCGGCGGTTCTCCGCATCGCCGGCGTGCAGCTTGGCGGTCTCCGCACGGGATTCGGCGGCGAGCGTCGGATGCGCCGCGGCGAGGGCGGCGAGGTCCGTGTCCGCCTCGACGGCGGCGATCTTCGCGTCCGCGGCGGCGAGGGCTTCCTCCGCCGTACCCGCCTCTTGCTTCAGCTTGGACAGAGCCTTTTTCGCCTTCTTATCGGCGGGCGGCGGAGCGTCCGCAACGGCTTGTCGTTTGGCCTCGACGACCTCCGTCAGCTTCGGCCGCTTCTTTTTCGCGGCGTGATAGTCGCTGAGCGTGTTCACCGTGCGATAGAGCCGCGCCAACTCCGTCACGGGATCGGCTTGATAGGCCGCGTCGTCGCGGAAGTTCTTATAGCCGTACAGGATCATCCCGAACTGGGTGCCCCAGTCGCCGAGGTGATTGTCGCCGATGACGTTGTGGCCCCGCAGACGTAGGATGCGGCAGACGGCGTCGCCAATCACGGTCGTTCGCAGGTGGCCGACGTGCATCGGCTTGGCGACGTTCGGGCTGGAGAAGTCGACGGTGATCGTCTGCGGGTTCTCCACGATCGGCACGCCCAGCCGCTCATCCGCGGCGAGCTTCGCCGTCTCCGCGGCGAGGACGTCGTCCCTCACCCGTAGGTTGATGAACCCGGGCCCGGCGACCTCGGGCTGGTCGAACAGGTCCGTCAGATCGGCGGCCGCGACGATCTCCGCGGCGAGATCGCGGGGCGGTTTCTTCGCCCGCTTGGCCAGCGGCATGGCGAAGTTCGCCTGGAAGTCCCCAAACTGGGCGTCCCTCGCCGGGCGGATCAGGTCCAGAAACGACTCAACGCTCTCGCCCTCCGGCAGATGCGGGGCGAGAGCGGGGGCGAAACGGGACCGGGCGGCGTCGAGAAAATCCATGCGGGCAGACTATCAAACGCCGCGCGATTCGCCCCTGCTCGGCCCTCCGCGGTCGCTTACTCCTCTTCGCCGGCGGAGCCGTCCGCGAACGACTCCGGTTCGTCCTGCGACTCCGCTTCCGGCGGCAGGCCGAGGGCGCTCCGCCAATCGACCTGTTCCGCATCGCCCCAGAGTCCTTCCAGGTCATACAGATCGCGGGATTCGTCCGTGAGGACGTGCAGGACGACGTCGCCGTAGTCCCGCAGGATCCACAGGCCGCCCTCGTCGCCTTCGCCGCCGAGCTTCGGGGCGCCGGACTTCTTCATCATCAGGTCGGTTTCCTCCGCCAGAGCCACCATCTGGCGCTTGCTGCTGCCGGTGGAGATGACGAAGTAGTCGAACACCGGCGTGACCTTGGTGAGGTCCAGCACCTTCGTGTCGCGACCGCGGAACTTCACGCACAACTCCGCCAGCTTCAGGGCGGTCGGGCGACCGCGTTCGCTGCGGGGCCCGGCGTCCGGGGCGGGGTCGCGCGGCTGCGGCTCGCCGGATCGTTCGTCCGCTTCGGTCGAGTCGGCCTCGGACGAGGACGGGGCGGGCGGCGGCGGGAGCGTACTCGGCATCGGCAGGGTGTGCGGGGGGAACGACGAGCGTCGGACGAACCAGTATCACCGCCGACCCGTCCGACCGCCACCGGCAGAGACACCCCCGGCCGCCTCCGCGTTCGCCCCGCCCGTGCTTTTGCACGGGCTATGCCGATCAAAACGCCGACGATCCAAACGTCCCAACCGCGAATCGATTAGCCGCGGATAATGTTGTTGCGGCGTTCGTACTCGAATTCATCGATCGATTGCTCCCGGACGCTGGGGTCGGAGCCGTTCCACAACTCGTAGAGGGGGGCGTCCTCGGGCAGCTCCGTCGCGCCGGTGGTGAATCGCAGTGCTTCTCGCAGGTAGACGAGGTCCACCATGCGCTCGGAGAGGCCCAGCGTGTCCTGCGTGCCGAGGGGGCTCTCGTTGAGCACCTTCTCCCACAGCTCGAGCCCGCGACGCAGCTTGTCGGCGGCGATCTTCTGGGCGCCGGGCTCGTCGCTGACGAACGCCTGCTTGCCCTCATAGACCAGACGACGGGCGTCGACGGTGTCCTGCAGCCCTTCCAGCTCGGCTTTCGCTTTCCAGAAGTCGTAGTTCAGCGACTCCCGCTTGCGACTGATCTCCGCGACGATCTCCCGCGGGTCGATGCGGCGTTCGATGCCGTACGCTTCGAGGCGGGCGTTGACCTCGTCGGTCATCTGCTGGATGTCGTCGGCGTCGGCTTCCACGAAGACCGTGCCGCCGATGTAGGAGGGCAACCGCTTCTTGCCGAGACCTTCGACCCAGTCGCGGCGGGCGTCGGCCCAGGCGGCGGGGGCGTCGGCGAACTCGCCGGCTTCCTCGATGGCCTCCGCGTATTGCCGCTGCGCCTCGGCGGGTTTGGAGGCGAACAGCTCCGGAATCATCTGGGTTTGACGGGGGAACTTCGGGTTGTCGTTCGCCTCGACGCTGTACTGATACCACGCCCGGCTGGCGAGGTAATGATGCCGGAAGCTGCCGTCGTAGTTCGGGGCGCGATTGAACTTCGGATCGGTCTGGCCGCCGAAGCTCTCGACGTCGGGATCCTCGTTCCAATAGCGGCGGTAATAGTTCTTCTCGTCGGCGTTGCCGATCTTCTGGCCGAGGATCTGGCCGACCTTGTATCGCAGGTCGGGGCTTTGGTTGTTCCGGTCGACGCCGTCCATGACGAACTTCGTGCCCTCCTTCACCCAGTACCAGCGGTCCGGTACGCCGTCCCACTCCGCGGCGACGTTGTAGGCAAGATTCCAACCCTGGAAGTCCCAGACCTTCTCGTAGTGCGGCTGGAGCAGGGTGATGCTGTCCACATCGCTGCGGAGTCTGGCCCAGTCCTTCTTCTCCTTGGCGTCCATCGCGTCCTGCCAGAGCACGTTGGTCGCCACGCCCCGCAGGCCGAACAGCACGAGGTTCATCGTGCTGCTGGAGGGGTCGACGTTGCCCAGACTCGCTTCGCCCAGCGTGAAGTCGTCCCGCTTCTGCGAGAGCTTCCCGCCGGCGTCGTCGCCTTCGGCCCGGTCGGCGCTCGCCACGGAGGCGGGGCGACCGAGGTAGATGATCGGGATCGACAGGAACAGCAGGGCCACCGCGTAGGTGATCTTGCGCTGCCGGGGGGTGAACTCGTTCATCGGAGCGACGGGCGAGGCGTCGGGGGAGTAACGGAAGGGGGCCGCGAACAGAACGACGGGCCGAACGGTCTTACGCTGGGCGGGGGCGAAGCGTGGGGCGGCGGATCAGGCGAGTGACGATCATTTCGCTTCCAACTCCCGCGACCGCAGGCTGAGCGTGCCGATGATGTAGCAGGGGACGAGGAAGCCCAGGGTGACCAGCGCCGCCCAGCCGAGATCGCTGGTCGGGATGGCGAAGCCTTCCGCTGTGCGGGCGGCGGTGTCGAAGGCGCTGAAGTCCGGGATGACGTTGGACAGGGCCCACATCACGAACAGCACGCCCTGATCGAGCGTCTGGATGACGTCCGTGGCGAGGCCCTCTTCCATGCGTTTGACGGTGTTCATGTGCGTGAGGATGCGATACGCCGCCTCGATCGGCCCGCCCTGGTCGTTGCCGTTGAGGTTCGTCGGATCGAACACGCCGGTGACGAGGCTGTCCATCAGGGCGTGCGCCCGCTGGCCGACGATCAGCAGCGTGAACACCAGCAGCGTGGCGACCGGCCCTTTGACGAACGTGCCCGCCGTGACGCCCAACGCCACCAGCAGCAGCATCTTCAACCACAGCGCGACGACGCTGCCGAGGTAGCTCAGCTCGAACGGCCCGTCCGGCGGGCGAATGAACAGGTCGGCCTTGCCCATGCCGAGCAACTGCTGCGGGTCCAGAGACCGCACTTCGACCGTCAGCGTGCCCTCGTCCGTGACGAGATCTTCCAACAGGTTGTAGTTCGCCAGTTCGCCGGTCTCGGGATCGCGGGAGGCGAACTCGACCGGCAGGTTGTGGACGTTGCCGTCGAACTCCTGCAGTTCGATCAGGCTGGGATCCGGGACGCGCAGCTCGCCGTTGACGTAGGTGAACTGGATCAACAGGCCCCGGTTCATGTTGCCTTTGATCGTGCGGAAGCCTTCGAAGTCGCTTTCGAACTGCAGGACGCGGCCCTCGGTCTCCTCGCCCGTGACGGTGTCCTTGAGCGTGACATCGCGGAGCACGTCTTCGTCGACGCCTTCGAAGGTGTACGCGGCGTACATCTTGGAGGCGCCGTCGACGTAGCCACGGTATTCCCAGATGTTGCCGACGTTCAAGCCTTTCTCCGTCGGTTGGCCGTCGCGGTCGTAGAACTGCAAGCCGCGCTGCACCAGGACGGGCTCGTCGAGGACGCGCTCGTTCCCTTCGCGGTCGACGAACTCGGTCTCGTAGCGGTCGTCCATCGCGAACACGGGGCGACGGGCGACCAGCGCCTCCTCCACCCCCTGTCCGCTGGCCTGGCGGGCGATCCAGACGTAGCCGACCAGCCCCATCACGCTGAGGATCACCGTGCCGATCGCGGAGTACCCCAGCATGCGCCCCAGGACGACTTCGCTACGGCGGGCCGGCTTGGTGACGACGGTGTGCAGACTGCGGCGGCGGATGTCCTCCGGAATGCCCCAGCAGGAGAGCAGCAGCATCACCAGCAGGGTGAGCCAGCCGATGACCGTCAGCACGAAGCTGACGTAGACCTTCACCTGATCCGCGGGGCGATCGCCGGAGTTCGAGAGGAACCACCCCGCGAACATAAACAGCACCGCGAACAGCGCGAACACGTACAAAGCCCGACGCCGCAGCGCTTCCCGCCACGTGAGCTGAGCGATCGCCCAGATGTGCTTCGGGGAGACCATCACGAGGTCTCTCGCGCCGGCGGCCAGTCCGCCGAAGAACGCTTTCGCTCCGACCGTCCCCCGGGCGATCACCGCGGCGATGAACGCCAGCGTCAGCACGATCAGGGCCAACGACCCGAACACCGTCACCCAGGTGAGGACGGAGGAGAGCGGCTCGAAGTCGCGGGGAGTCAGGTCCATGGGGGCGACGCGGACGTCAAAGAGGAGTGCGAGCGAGGGGCGTGGGGGCGGCCGCGTCGCCCCCATGGACCTGACTCCCC
>NZ_WTPX01000149.1 GCF_013036045.1 Alienimonas chondri | reverse complement strand
CTCTCCGGGGCGACGGATCGAAACCGGCCCATCGATCACCCACCCGCCCGGCTTGCTCGGGCCACCTCTCGACGAGACCCCACCGTGCTTCGGACGCTCCGGCCTGCCACCCTCCTCAAGGCCTTCGCCCTGGCTGTTCTCGTGTTCGCCGCGGCCCCGGACGCCGCGAGCGCCCAGTTGACGCCGCCCGTCGTCTACGAGGCGGCGGATGTGGACGAAGCCGAAACCGTGGCCTCCGCCAGCCGCGTGCAACTGCCCGCGATCGGCATCGGCCTCGCCGTCATCGGCGGCGGCCTGGGCATCGGCCTGTGCGGCTTCGCCGCCACCGGCGCCATGGCCCGTCAGCCGGAGATCGCCGGCCAGATCCAGACCGCGATGCTGATCGCCGCGGTGCTGATCGAAGGCGCCACGATCATCGGCCTGGCCTTCTGCCTCGCGGTTTAGTTTCGGTCCGCTGGTTCGCCTCCGGCTCCGCGTCTCCTCTCACTCCCGCTCGGCTTCGATGACCGCCGCTCGTTTCGTTCTGATTCCGCTCGCGCTATTCGCGCTGTCGTTCGGCGCGTCCCCGGCTGTCGCCGCCGACGTCGCGGAAGAGTTGCACGATGCGGAGCATGAACTGCACGACGCCGCCCACGACGACCACCCGGAAGGCCTGCCTGCCGGGTTCGATGCGGACCTCGCGTTGGTCAGCGGGATCGTGTTCCTGCTGTTTCTGGCCGCGTTGACCTTCCTGGCGTGGAAGCCGGTGTCGGCGGGGTTGAACAAGCGGGAGGAACGCATCCGCAGCGATCTCGCGACGGCGGAGAAGCACCGCGTCGAGAGCGAACGGCTGATGTCGCAGCACTCCGCCGAGATGGCGAAGGCACAGGATCAGGTGAAGGAGATTCTCGCCGAGGCCCGCCGCGATGCGGAGGTCGCCCGTCAGAACATTCTCGCCGACGCCCAGGCCTCCGCGAAGACGGAACGCGATCGGGCCTTGCACGACATCGAGCAAGCGAAGGACCAGGCGATGGCGGAGTTGTTCGCCGGATTCAACGACCAACTCGCCGCCGCCACGGAGCAGGTGCTGGGTCGGACCCTCACCGACGAGACTCAGCAGAAGCTGATCGACCAGTCGATCGCCGAGTTCCGCGGCTCCCGGGCCTAGTCCCCTCTCCTCCCTCGACCGCCCGGGACGCCAGACGAACCCCGCCCCCGTGATTGACGCCGACACCGCAGCGCTCGCCCAGGAAGCTCGCACGAAGAGCGTGATGGAGGATCCGTCCTCCATCGCCATCGCCCGCACCTATGCGGACGCCTTCCTGCGGGCCGCCGGGCAAGACGTCGACTCCGTGCTGGAGGAGTTCACCAGCCTGCAGGACGACGTGTTCGCTCCGAACCCGCAGTTCGAGCGGATGCTGACCGGCGACGCGCTCGGACGGGACGAGAAGGTGGCGCTGATCGATCGTGCGATCGCGCCGCACGCCTCGAAGGTGTTCGCGAACTTCCTGCGGACGCTCGCCCGGCACGAGCGGCTCGAACTGCTCCCGCAGATTCTCGGCGAGGCCCACGTCGCCCGGGAAGCGGAACTCGGCAAGCAGCGGGTGGTCGTCACGACCGCCGCGCCGCTCTCCGACGCCGACCTCCGGCGGGTCGAGTCCGAATTGAACGCGGCGACCAGTTACACGCCCGTCGTGATCCCGGAGGTGGACCCGGCGATCCTCGGCGGCATGGTGATTCGCGTCGGCGACACCGTTTACGATTCCTCTCTCAAGGCCCGGTTGCGGCAGCTCCGCGGGCGTCTCAAAGCCAAAGCGACCCATGAAATTCAAAGCGGACGAGATCGCCTCCGTCATTCGGAAGGAGATTGAGGACTTCTCCGGGGCGGTCGAGACCGCCGAGGTCGGACGCGTCCTCGAAGTCGGCGACGGCATCGCCCGTTGTCACGGCCTCTCCGGCGCCATGGCCGGTGAAATGGTCGAGTTCGCCTCCGGCGTGACCGGCCTGGTCTTCAACCTTGAAGAACACAGCGTCGGCATCATCATCCTCGGCGACTATCTGTCGGTCGAGGAAGGCGAGACCGTCAAGACGACCGGCGAACTGCTGAGCGTTCCCGTCGGCGAAGCCCTGCTGGGTCGCGTCGTCGATCCGCTGGGCAACCCGCTCGACGGCGCCGGCCCGATCGTCACCGGCGAACGTCGGCCGCTGGAAACGGCCGCCCCCGGCGTGGTCGATCGCCAGCCGGTCACCGAGCCGATGGAAACCGGCATCAAAGCCGTCGACGCCATGGTGCCGATCGGCCGCGGTCAGCGCGAATTGATCATCGGCGACCGGAAGACCGGGAAGTCCGCGATTGCGCTGGACACGATCATCAACCAGAAGGGCAAAGGCGTGAAGTGCGTCTACGTCGCCTGCGGCCAGCGCGACAGCGCCGTCGCGGGGATCGTGGAGACCCTCCGCCTCAACGGCGCCCTCGACTACACGACCGTCGTGGTCGCCGGCGCCTCGAACCCGGCGCCGCTGCAGTACATCGCCCCGTACGCCGGCGCCGCGATGTGCGAGTACTTCATGTATAAGGGCGAAGCGACGCTCGTCGTCTACGACGACCTGTCCAAGCAGGCCCAGGCGTATCGTCAGCTCTCCCTGCTGATGCGGCGCCCGCCGGGTCGCGAGGCCTACCCGGGCGACGTGTTCTTCGCCCACAGCCGGTTGCTCGAACGGGCCGCGAAGCTGTCCGACGAACGCGGCGGCGGCAGCATGACGGCGTTGCCGATCATCGAGACGCTGGAAGGCGAAGTCTCCGCCTATATCCCGACGAACGTGATTTCGATCACCGACGGACAGATCTACCTCGAACCGGACCTCTTCTACGCCTTCGTTCGCCCCGCCATTAACGTGGGCATCTCGGTGAGCCGCGTGGGCGGCAACGCCCAGACGAAGGCCATGAAGAAGGTCTCCGGCGGTTTGAAGCTGGACCTCGCGAACTTCCGGGCGCTGGAAGCGTTCGCCCAGATCGGCACCGACCTGGACAAAGAGACCCAGAAGCAGCTGGATCGCGGCGCCCGGATGGTCGAACTGCTCAAGCAGAAGCAGTACCAGCCGTACCCGGTCGAAGATCAGGTCATCAGCATCTACGCCGGGACCAAGGGCTACTTCGACAGCGTCCCCACAAGCGAAGTGACCGCCGTCGAAGGCGAACTGCTGCAGTTCATGAAGGACGAAAAGAGCGAGGTGTACGCTTCGCTGGAAGGCGGATCGAAGTGGGGCGACGACATCGTCAACTCGCTTGAAGCGGCGCTGAAGGAGTTCTTCGACCGGGATCGCATGAACCGCGAGAAGACGGCCGCCGGCGCCACGTCCGGCGCTTCCGCGGCCGCCGCCCCCGCCCCGGCGACCGCGGCCTGAGCCGCGATATAGAACCGCGACCGTCAGGGAGCCGGCTCTAAGACCCCGCAACCCACCAGAGCCGCTTCCTGACGGGCGCGGTTCCCTCCCCCCCCTCCCATCCCGACTGAATGGCCAACGCCCGCGCGATTGTTAAGCGGCTCAAGTCCGTCAAGAACATCCGCAAGATCACGCGGACGATGGAATTGATCGCCACGGCCCGGTTCAAGAAGGCCCAGGACCGGGCCACGGAAGCGGCGGCGTACACCCGCAAGATCGGCGAAGTCGTCGCGGACCTCGCCGCGGCCGGCGGGGAGATCTCGCACCCGCTGCTCAAGGAGCCGGAGAACGAGTCGCACCTCACCGTGTTGGTGCTGACCAGCAACCGCGGTCTGTGCGGCGGGTTCAACTCCGGCGTGCTGCGGAAGGCGATGGCCCGCGTCCGCGAGATTCGGGCGCAAGCCGGCGTCGGGCTGGATCTGGAAGTCTCCGGCAAACGCGGGATCAGCTATCTGAAATTCCAGCAGATCACCCCGACCGAAAAGTACACGCAATTCGAGGATCAGCCGGCCTTCGCCGACGTGGACGCGATCGCCGACCGCTACGTCCGCGAGTTCCTCAACGGCAACCTGGATCGGCTCGACGTGGCCTACCAGCGCTTCGTCTCCAGCGGTAAGCAGGAGCCGGTCGTCGAAACGCTGTTGCCGCTCTCCGGCCTCGCCGAGGGCGCCGGGGATTCATCGGGCAACGGGGCCGCCGCTCCGAAAGCCGACGGCCGGCAGGTGGACTACGAGTTCCTGCCGAACCCGAAGGACATCCTCGACGAGATCGTCCCCGCGGCGTTCAAGGCCCGTTTGTTCAAGTGCTTCCTCGATAGCGCCGTCAGCGAGCAGATCGCCCGGATGGTCGCCATGAAGGGGGCCACGGAGAACGCCGACGAAATGATCGGCGACCTGTCCCAGAAATATAACCGGGCCCGTCAGGCTCAGATCACGAACGAACTCGCCGAAGTCATCGGCGGCGCCGCGGCGCTGGAGTAGGACGCTCCCGCCGCCCGCCCGGGCGCTCGGTTCTCCTCGAATCGGGCGTCCCCAACGTTTATCGTCCCGCAGACCTTCTCTTCGCACCGCCGACCCGTATGTCCGTCGCCGCCCCCGCCGTTCCCGACACCGACTCTTCCGCCCCGGCGACCGGGCGCGTGACGCAAATCATCGGGTCCACCTTCGACGCGGAGTTCCCCGAAGGGCGACTGCCGGAGATCTACAACGCCTGTACCGTCAAAGCGACGAACCACGGCATCGACGTCGAGGTGACCGGCGAAGTGCAGCAGCACCTCGGCGGCGACCGCGTCCGTTGCGTCGCGCTGGGCGGCACCGACGGCATGGTCCGCGGCCAGGAAGTGCAGGACACCGGCGGGCCCGTCACGGTGCCGGTCGGGAACGAAACGCTCTCCCGCGTGTTCAACCTGCTGGGCGAACCGATCGACGGTCGCGGCCCGGTCGCCGCGAAGGAAAGCTGGCCGATCCACCGCGATCCGCCGAAGCTGGAAGAGCTCTCCCCGAAGACGGAAGTCTTCGTCACGGGCATCAAGGTCATCGACCTGCTGATCCCGTTCGTTCGCGGCGGTAAAGCCGGTCTGTTCGGCGGGGCCGGGTTGGGCAAGACGGTCATCCTCCAGGAGATGATCGCCCGCGTCGCCAAGGAGTTCGGCGGTTACTCCGTGTTCGCCGGCGTGGGCGAACGGACGCGTGAGGGGAACGACCTCTGGCGCGAAATGCAGGAGACCGCGATGGGCTCCGGCGAGGGCTATGTGATCGACAACACCGTCATGGTGTTCGGTCAGATGAACGAGCCCCCGGGCGCCCGCCTCCGCGTCGCCCTGACCGGCCTGACGATGGCCGAGTGGTTCCGCGACACCACCGGCAAAGACACCCTGTTCTTCGTCGACAACATTTTTCGATTCAGCCAAGCGGGCAGCGAAGTGTCCGCTCTGCTGGGCCGGATGCCGTCGGCCGTGGGTTACCAGCCGACGCTGGGCACCGAGCAGGGCCAGTTACAGGAGCGAATCGTCTCCACCAAGAACGGCGCCATCACCTCGGTGCAGGCCGTGTACGTCCCCGCGGACGACCCGACCGACCCGGCGCCGGCGACCGCGTTCGCCCACCTGGACGCCTTCATCTATCTGGACCGGAAGATCTCCGAAAAGGGCATCTACCCCGCCATCGACCCGCTGGCGTCCAACAGTCGAATCCTCGACCCGCAGATCGTCGGCGAGCGTCACTTCAAGATCGCCACCGAGGTCCAACGGCTGCTCCAGCGTTACCGCGAGCTGCAGGACATCATCGCGATTCTCGGCGTGGACGAGCTGTCCGAAGACGACAAGCAGACCGTGAACCGGGCCCGCCGGATCGAGCGGTTCTTCAGTCAGCCGTTCTTCGTCGCGGAAGTCTTCACCGGCAAGCCGGGTAACTACACCTCGCTGGACGATACGCTCCGCTCCTTCGAGGAGATCGTTGAAGGCAAGTGGGACCACCTGCCGGAAAGCGCCTTCATGTACGTCGGCAGCATCGACGAGGCTGCCGCGAACGCGAACAAGGGTTGAGCGGTGAGGGTTGAGAGTTGAGAGACTCTCGATTCGCCCCGCCGCAACGTCGTCCTCTCAACTCTGGACTCTCCGCTCTCAACCGCCTCCATGCCGCTTACGCTCTCTCTCGTCACCCCGGAAAAAACGCTGCTGACCGGGGCGGTGGACGAAGTGAAACTGCCGCTCGCCGACGGCATGGCCGGGATTCTGCCGGGCCGGGCGCCGATGGTCGCGCGGCTGGGTTACGGGCGGTTGACGGTGCGGGGGTTGAAGGACGCGTCGAACGTGGACGGCGGCGAGCAGACGTGGTTCGTCGCCGGCGGGTTCGTGCAGGTCTCGCCCTCGAAGCCCGGGGATGAAGTCAGCGGGGGCACCGTCTCCGTGTTGACGAATCGGGCGATGCCGCCCAGTGAGATCGACGTCGTCGCCGCAAAGGCGGAACTGTCCGAAGTCAGCTCCCGGGTGCCCTCCACGCCGGAGGCTCGCACGCTGCAGAGCCGCGATCAGGATCGCTTGCGGGCGATGATCGCCTCCGCGGCGTAACGCCTGTCTGACGGACGGAGGCCCGATCGGGTCGGGGGACCGGCACGACCGGCGCCTGGCGCCGACCGGACTCCCCGCTTCGCGCGCGGCTCGTTGCCCCTTCGTCGTCCGGGGCTGCACAATGGGGGACCGCGATCGTTTCGTTCCCTCTCGCCCCGCCCGCTCCGTGACCTCCCGCAGCTTCGCCCTGAGTTCGCTGGTCGCCGCGATCCCCGGCGCCGCGGTCGCCGTGCTGATCGTGATGGCGATCCTCAGCCACTCCGGCGAGATCTTCGCCTCCATCCCGCTGGCGGCGACGCTGGTGATCGCGTTGATCTGCGGAATCGTCGTGACGATCGCCCCGATCGTGATCTTCTTCCGAGGCCGCGGCGCCGCCGACCGCGGCGCCCCCGTACCCCGGGCCGCCAACGAGCAGAGCGGCGAAATCTTCGTCGCCGACGACGGCAGCGACGAATTGGACGTCCGGGAATCCTCCGCGATCCTCGCGACCGGAGGCACGTCCGGCGAGATTCTCGTCGATGAGGACGACGACGACCTCGAGGGCGGATTCGGCGACAGCGCCGAATTCGGGGACAGCGCCGAGTTCGTCGAAGCCGACAGCGCCGAGTTTGAAGAGGCCGACGAGGACGACGATCCGTTCGCCGACTTCGATGACGACGACACGTCGGACGAAGACAGCTTCTTCGATCAGCCCTCTAACAAATAGCTGACGCTGGTCATGCAGCCATGCCCGTGCGGGCGTCAGGCCAGCGTCAGACCGCCGTCGACGACGTAGTCGCTGCCCGTGACGTAAGCGGCGTCGTCGGACAACAGGAAGCAGGCGACCGCGGCGACCTCCTCCGGCTCGCCGAAGCGGCCGAGCGGCACCTGCGATTTCAGGCCCTCGGCCATCTCCTCCTGTTGCTCGTCCGGCATTCCGGTGCGATCGAAGAAGTCCGTGCCGATGGGGCCGGGGCTGACCTCGTTCACCCGAATGCCGCGATCAGCCAACTCCTTGGCCAGCACGCGGGAGATCGTTCGCGTGGCTCCCTTGGTGCTGTTTTAGAGCACGCCGCCCTCCATCCCGAGCCACTTCGCCACCGACCCGGTGATCGGCAGGCTGCCGCCCTGCTTCACGAGCGGAGCGAGCGCCTGGGCGTGCAGCACCACCCCGCGGACGTTCACGGCGTACTGCTTGTCGAAGTCCTCCGCGGTCACTTCCGCCAGCGGCTGCATCACGCCGAAGCCGGCGTTGAGGTACACGCCGTCCAGCGTGCCGAACTCCGCCTTCGCCTTCTCCGCGAGGTCGGCGGCGGCGTCGGGGTCGGCGGCGTCGTTCTGCAGCGTGAGCAGTCCCGGAATCGCCTCGGCGGCGGCCTTCAGCTTGTCGGCGTTCGTACCGGTGACCAACACGCGACCGCCCTCGGCCACGATGCGGGCGGCGGTCGCGCGACCGATCCCGCCGGAGCCGCCGGTAATCACGAACGATTGACCGTCAAAGCGGCCCGAGAAGGTGCGAGGCATCGGAGATCCTGTGGCAACGGGGAGTTTCGGGAACGAATGGTATCCGTCCCCCGTTGATCCCCAACGGGACATCCCCCACCGCTTAACTGCTCGCGCTGCGATAGCCCCGCAGGCTGCGGCGGAACACGGCTCGGCTGACCGCCAGTCCCCCGGCCGCCGCGAGAAGACAGCCGAGCACGAACGGCCATTCAAAGGCCCCCTTCACGATCACTCGGGCGGGGACGGTGACCACCAACAGGATCGGCACGACGTAGGTGAACGCGACGCTTAATGCGTCCGCCGCAGGACTGCCGGTCTGGTAAATGTCCCGCGGATAGCGGGCGAACACGGTGACGTAGAACCAGAAGTCGTACAGCCCGGTGTTGCGTCCCATCGAGACGCTCGCCGCCGCCAGACAGATCATCAGGCTGTAAAAAAACGCCGTGGCGCAGCCGACCAGCAGCCCATACAGGGCGACGCGCACCAGCCCGCCCGCGGTGAGGAACAACGCGCCCCACAGGTCGAGCGACGTAATCGAATAGCCCAGCAGGCCCAGGGCGAGCACGACCTGCCCCAACTGGGCGACCTCCACCTTCTCGAACGAGACGAGGAACTGCGTATCGACCGGTTTGAGCAGGGCGAAGTCCAGCTTGCCGGTGCGGATCAGCTCGCTGAACGCGCTGAGGTTCGGCATGAAGAACGTCTCGACCAGTGCGTTCACCAGCAGCCCGGTCGCCATGAAGCCGAAGTACTCGGGCCGCTTCCAGTCGCCGACCTGATCGACGGAGCCGTAGATGATCTCGAACAGCGTCACCTGAGCGGCGAAATAGAACGCCCGCGTCAGCAACGTGACGAGGAAGTTCCCGCGGAAGGTCATCTCGCGGACGAGACTGTTCCTGAGGAACGTCAGCCAGACGCGGCGATACGAGGGGCGAACGGGGGCAGCTTCCATCGTCGCCAGTCTAGCGGGCGGGGCCGATCCGCCGACCGCCCGCGGGCCGCTTTCTTCGTGCGGACTACACGCCGCTGGGGTAGGTCTCCGGGATTTCGTCCGGCTCGCCGCGCGGTTCTTCGTGCAGGGGGCGGAGCGCGTGGGTGCGGTCGACGTAGAGGAAGGCGTCGTAGCGAGCGGCGAGGTCGGACGGGACGTAGTTGCCCCGTTCGGCCTCCGGCCTGTAAACGACGCCGACCGCCCGGTGACCGCGGCGGTCGTGCAGCGGGGCGGCTCGCTCTGCCGAATCGTCGGCGTCGGGGAAGATCAGCAGGCGGTCGCCGCCGTCGAACGCCGTGTGCATCAGATTCTCCCACGAATCCGCGCGGGCCTCGGGCAGCGGCATGCGTTCCATCGGCGCCCCCCACCGCCGACTGGCGATCACCGAGCCGCGGCGGGAGCCGAACCCGACCAGCACGCATTCGCCCGCCCCGAACCGGTCCCGCGCCAGTTGGCCGACGTTCACCATCCCGGCGGCGGCCATGTCCGTCGCCCGGGCGTCGCCGATGTGGGTGTTGTGCTCCCACACGATCGCCTTCGCCCGCCGCCCGCCGGGGGCGGGATCGGAATGGTGGTCCATCAACCGGGCGAGGGTGTCCGTCATATGGCGATCACGGATGTTCCAACTCTCCGGCCCGGGGCTGGACATCGTGCGGTAGTATTCCTCAGCGTGGCGGGCAGCGAGGGCGTTCTGCACCGCGTCGAATGCGCGATCGCCGTCCCGCAGCGTGGCCTTCCGAGTCTCGGCGAGCAGCTCGAGGATCTGCCGCTCGCAGGACTCCGGCATCCAGGCGGTGCGGCGGGCGTAGCCCTGTTCGTCGCCGAAGTCCGAGCCGAAACAGGCGAACGTCTCCTCCGCCGCCTCCAACGATTCCGGCGCGTACTCCTCCAAGTAGTCCCGGATGCGGGCCAGCGAGTCCCACAGGCTGTACACGTCGAGCCCGTAGAAGCCGACCTGCCGCTTCACCGGCCGGCCCGCATTGATCTCCCGCAAGGCCGCCGTCAAATCCGCGACCTCCCGATTGGCCCACATCCAGGTCGGCCAGCGGCGAAAGGTCCCCAAGACTTCTTCAGGCGTTCCGTCCGACTCGCCGCGGATGTAGCGGTTCACCGCCGCGCAGTCCGGCCAGTCGCCCTCGACGGCGACGAAGTCGAACCCCCGCTCCCGGATCAGCCGCTCCGTGATCCGTCGCCGCCACAGGTAGTATTCGCTGGTCCCATGGGAGGCCTCGCCCAGCAGGACGAAGGAGGCGTCGCCGATGCGATCCATCAGTGGGTCCAACGCCGCGTCGGCCTCGTCCGTCGGGCCGTAGACGGACGGCAGCGGCGTGGCGCAAGCGACGAGGGCGTCTTGCGCCGACTCGGCGTCATGACGACCGGTCGCGTGACGATCGGCGGCGGGGCGCAGGCGTAAAGTCGGCATCACGGGGTCTCCGGTGAGGCGTGTGCCTCATCGTCCCGCTCTCCGCCGAACCCGCCACGGGGGATTCGCCGCCGCCCCGCCCCGGTCGTCGCCCCGGACTCCGCCCGCTGAGAACGGCGACGACCGCCGCACCGGGGCTAGAGCAGGCTGCGTAGAGCCGTAACGGCGGCATCTTGCCGCCGTCCGCGAGCGCAGCGAGCGGGGGTCGTAGACATGGCCACGCCGAGAGTCGGCGGCTGGAAGCCGCCGCTACGACATGCGACCGCTCGCCTTAGCGTTCGCCGAAGACCTGCTCGAACCTGGGGGTTGGAACTTCGTCCAACCGGTCCCCCGTTCGGAGGATCAGTAACGCTGCGACGCCGCGGCGTTCCAGCAGGGCGCGGCCGTCTTCCGCGCCGAGGGCCATCACGGCCGTGGCGAGGGCGTCGGCGGTCGCGCAATCGGCGGCGAGCACGGTGGCGCTGGCAAGTGACGGCTGGTCGGCCTGCACCCGCACCGGACGGCCGGTCCGCGGGTCGATCGTGTGCACGACCGTCTCGCCCTCCAGTTCATAGAAGTTCCGATAGTTACCGCTCGTCGCCAGAGCGAGAAACTCCGTCCCCCCGCCGAGGGCGACGCCCCGCTGTACGGAGCGCTTCTGGCCGGTGGGATCCCGATGGGGCGTCTCGACCCCCACCCGCCACGGCT
>NZ_WTPX01000148.1 GCF_013036045.1 Alienimonas chondri | reverse complement strand
GGGTCGCGGGCATCGGGCGGCGGGGCGAGGGAACGAATCCGTCCAGTCTACCGCTTCGAGCGCCCGCGCGGGACGGCCTTCATCTGCCCCCACAGGTCGCCGGAGAACAGATCGACGGTCTCCGCCAACCCGACTTTGACCAGCTCGGCGCCGGTCACGAACTTGCCGGGACGGGTCCACTTCTCCAGCGCCTCGCGGTTCATCGGCAGCAGCTTCGAGAGCAGATCGTCGATATCCCGTTCCATATAATCAAAGTGCCTGGCCCACTCGACGGCTTCCTCCCGCTTCACGTCCTCCTCGCTGTGCCAGCGGACGGGGTGAAATAATAACGTCGCATGCCGCGTGACGAGCCGACGCTCGCAGGCGGCGAAGGGGAGGATCGCGGCGCTGCTGCACTCCCCGGCGACGATCGCGGTCGCCCGCAGGCCGCGCAATCTTAAGACGCTCGCCATCGCCAGCCCCGTATAAACGCTGCCGCCGGGGGAGTCGAACCAGATCGTCCCGGCGCTGCCGCGGGGCAGTTCGATCAGGGCGTCCATCAATTCGGCCTGCCGATCGGTCAGGTCGCCGGAGAGCGCGATCTCCCACCCGCTTTTGCGGGGCGGGGGTTCGAAGGCGATCCCCGGTCCGGGCGCCGCGGAGAGCCGGTGCGGCGGGCGTTCGACCTCTTCTTCCTCCTGACGGGCGCGGCGCGGGGAACGGGGGATCAGCGGCGAACGGGACGGGCGGCGGCTTGGCATGGCGGGCAGCGTAGTCCCGGGCGCGCCGCTCGTCGCCCCGGTCGCATCCCGGTCGCATGAGGCGGAATGGATCGTCACACTCGCGGCGTTCGTCCTCTAATCGAAACGCCCGTCATGCCCGCCGCCCCGTTCGCCCTCGCCCTGCTGCTTCTGGCCGCTCCGCCGGAGGCGGTGGAAGAATCGTCTGACAACCCCTTCGGGGCGGTGCCCACGACGCCCACCACGATAAGCGGCACCGATATCGCGGCGTCGGCCCGCATCGGCGATCGTCCGTTATTCGTCTGGCATTCGGCTGGTCCGCCGAAAAAGCAGTATCTCCCGCTGCCCAAGCCGTTCATGTTCCCCCTCTACACGCCG
This sequence comes from Alienimonas chondri, assembly GCF_013036045.1. Lineage (GTDB taxonomy): Bacteria > Planctomycetota > Planctomycetia > Planctomycetales > Planctomycetaceae > Alienimonas > Alienimonas chondri. The sequence continues at coordinate 10,024 of NZ_WTPX01000148.1, read as the reverse complement.
AGCGGGGTGAACGTCTTGGACTACGCGTCCGCGGATCACCCGCACCACAAGGGGGTGTGGGTCAGCGTGGACGAAGTCGAACTCCATCTGCCGGGAGAGGACGGAGCAGAGGGCGAACTGCTCGGCCCCTTCAAGCACTGGGTCGAAGCCGGGCGAATCGAAACGCAGGAGGTGAACCTCGATCCGAAGCGGGGCACGATTCGCAGCGTGAACCATTGGCTCACCCCGGACGGTACGCCGGTGTTGAAGGAGGAGACGACGATCAACGCTCAAGGGTTGACCGCCATGAGTCGCGCGGACGACTCGTCCGGCTACGTTATGCGGAATGAGGGCACGCTGATCGAATACGACATCACCCTCTCCCCCCCGCCGGGCGGCGGCACGGTGACCATCGGCGACACCAAGGAGGGCTTCGTCGGCGTGCGGATGGCCCCGGCGCTGGACGTGAAGCGCGGCGACGGCGTGATCACCAACAGCGAGGGCGGCGTGGGCGAGAAGGAGTGTTGGGGGAAGGTCGCCGCCTGGTGCGATTGCAGCGCCCCCGCGACCGAAGGCGCCCCGGGCGGCGGCGTCGCGTTGTTCGACCACCCGGACAACTTCCGCAAGGCCCGCTACCACGCCCGCGGTTACGGCCTGATGGCGATCAGCCCCTTCGGCCCGAAGGCTTACACCAACGGGGAAGAGGAGGCCGCCCCGGTCGAGATCAAAGATCCCTTGCGCCTGCGTTACGCCGTGTACGTGCACGACGGCGATGCGAAGGCCGGCGACGTCGCCGGGGCGTACCAGCGCTACGTCGGAACGCCCGGGAAGTAACGCCCGCCGAGGCGATCGCTCTCCTCCACGGCCCGGGTCCGCGACGGCGAACCCGGGCCGTTTCGCTGCGCGGCCTGGGACGGCGAGAGAGTGAACGCACGTTGACTCGTCGGCCGGTATAGTGTACAAGCGAACCGTTCTGGTTCAGCTCGGACGCACGTCGATATCCATGGGGGAAGCAGTCACGATGCACGCCAGATCTCGTGGATCGACTTCAGGGGATTGCCCAGATCTGGTGGTTTTCGCCGATTTGTGTTTGCCGCGATCCGGTCCGCTCGGTACAAATGTTCGACTCTGCCTGACACGTGCAGAGTCCCCACTCGTTCGCCTGCCAAGCCGCAGGGCTTCCGCAGGGCGTCATCGCGCCAAAGTCTCCCTCATCGCGCCGCGAGGCCCGATCCGCACGCCGGGTCGGACCCGTCAGGTGGAGGGGGCCGATGGGTGAGTCCGGCGAGAACGCCTCTTCGCGCGGTGCGATCAGGATCGAAAGTGTCAGTCCGAACGCCGCGAATGCTGCGCGGGCGGAATCTTCTTTTGCGTCACCCTTGGATCTCTCTATGCCTCCCGCGACCGACACCTGGCTCGTCCGTAAACGCGACGGCCGGCAGGTCGAGTTCCTCACTTCGCGCATCGCCGACGCCATCCGCAAGGCGTTCCGGGCCGAGCTGAACCTCGCCGAGAAGCAGCCCCTCGACGAGGAGACCGAGGCCGACGTCGAACGCATCGCCGCCGGCGTCGCCGAGGAGATCGCCCCGCTCGCCGCCTCCGGGCCGGTGGACGTGGAGAGGGTCCAGGACTTCGTCGAGATCGCCCTGATGCGGTCCGGCCACTACCGCGTCGCCCGCGCCTACATCCAGTACCGGGCGGAGCACGCCAAACGGCGGGCGTTGCAGCCGGTCGAGGTGACCGAAGACGACGCCCCCACGGCGCCGCCGCGGTTGTCCGTCACGTTGGAGGACGGCGCCCGCGTGCCGTTCGACGAGAACCGCATTCGCCGGCGCCTCGCCGAGGCGTCCCGCGGACTCGAACGGGACGTGAACGTCGAGGAGCTGAAGGAGGAGGTCCTCCGCAGCATGTTCGACGGCATCACCCCCGCCGAACTGGATCGGGCGATGATCCTCGCCGCTCGCAGCCGCATCGAACGCGACCCGGCCCACGACGTCGTCGCCGCTCGCCTGATGCGGATGGTGATTCACAACGAGGCCCTCGGCACGCACAAAAGCGATCCGGAGGACCTCCACAAGCTGTATCGGCACCAGTTCGAGCACTACCTGATCGACGGCGTCGCGGCGAAGCGGCTGGACCCGTTCGTCCGCACCTTCGACACCGCCCGCATCGCCCAGGCCCTCAAGCCGGAGCGGGACGCCGGGTTCAAGTACCTCGGCCTGCAGACGATCTACGACCGCTACCTGCTGCACGTGGAAGGCCGGCGGATCGAAACGCCGCAGTTCTTCTGGATGCGGGTCGCGATGGGCCTCGCCAGCGCCGAGGGCGCCGACAAGACCGACCGCGCCATCGAGTTCTATGAAGTCCTCTCCGACTTCCGCTTCACCAGCGCCACGCCGACGCTGTTCAACAGCGCCACGCTGCACCCGCAGCTCTCCAGCTGCTACCTCACCACGGTGCAGGACGATCTGGAGCACATCTTCAAGAGCATCGGCGACAACGCCGCGCTCTCGAAGTGGGCCGGCGGTCTGGGGAACGACTGGACGAATATCCGCTCGACCGGCTCCCATATCTCCGGGACGAACGGCAAAAGTCAGGGCGTGATCCCGTTCCTGAAGATCGTCTCCGACGCCGCCGTCGCGGTGAATCAGGGCGGCAAGCGGAAGGGGGCCGTCTGTAGTTATCTGGAGTCGTGGCACCTCGATATCGAGGAATTCCTGGACCTCCGCAAAAACACCGGCGACGACCGGCGGCGGACCCACGATATGCACACGGCGAACTGGATCCCCGACCTGTTCATGCAACGCATGCAGGCCGGCGAGGACTGGACGCTGTTTTCCCCGAACGACGTGCCGGACCTCCACGATCTGTACGGCAAGGCGTTTAAAGAACGTTACGAGCATTACGAAGCCCTCGCCGACAGCGGCAAGATCGCCCTCTCCCGGCGCCTGCCCGCCGTCGATCTGTGGCGGAAGATGCTGACCCGCGTGTTCGAGACCGGCCACCCCTGGGTGACCTTTAAAGACCCCTCGAACATCCGCAGCCCGCAGGATCACTGCGGCGTGGTGCACAGCAGCAACCTCTGCACGGAGATCCTGCTGAACACCAGCCGCGACGAAACCGCGGTCTGCAACCTCGGCAGCATCAACCTCCGGCGCCACGTCGTCGAAGGCCCGGACGGGGAGATGACGTTCGATACCGACCTGCTGGCCGACACGATCCGCACCGCGGTTCGCATGTTGGACAACGTGGTCGATATTAACTTCTATCCCACCAAGGAAGCCAAGAACGCCAACACCCGGCACCGGCCGGTGGGCTTGGGTTTGATGGGCTTCCAGGACGCCCTCGCCGCGCTGGGCATCAGCTTCGCCAGCGACGAGGCCGTGCGGTTCGCGGACGAGAGCATGGAGCGAATCAGCTACGAGGCGATCCGGGCCAGCAGCGCCCTCGCCGCCGAACGCGGGACCTATTCGTCCTACGAGGGCAGCAAATGGGACCGCGGGCTGCTGCCGATCGACACCCTCGATCTGCTGGCCGCCGAGCGCGGGGAAGAGGTGAACGTCGACCGCGAATGCAGTCTCGACTGGGCCCCGGTGCGGGCGCTGGTCGCGGAGCACGGCGTGCGGAACAGCAACATCATGGCGATCGCCCCCACGGCGACGATCAGCACGATCGCCGGCGTGGCCCAGAGTATCGAGCCGATGTACAAGCACCTGTACGTCAAAAGCAACCTGTCCGGCGACTTCACGCAGGTGAATATCGAGCTGGTCAAGGAGCTGAAGGAACGCGGCCTGTGGGGCGCGGACATGCTCGAACAATTGAAGTACTACGACGGCGCCCTGACGGAGATCGCGGACATCCCCGACGACGTGAAGGCCCGTTATCTGACGGCGTTCGAGGTCGATCCCAGCTGGATCCTCGCCTGTGCGTCGAAGCGTCAGAAGTGGATCGATCAGGGGCAGAGCCTGAACCTGTATATGTCCGCCCCCAGCGGCAAGAAGCTGAGCGACATGTACATCGACGCCTGGAAGAGCGGCTTGAAGACGACCTATTACCTCCGCACGCTCGCCGCCACGCAGGTGGAGAAGAGCACGGTGGACGTCAACAAGTTCGGCGTGCAACCGCGTTGGATGAAGAGTAAGAGCGAATCCGGCAACGTCGCCATCGAACGCGGCATGGCGGCCCCCGCGGCGTCGCCCCCCGGTTCGCCGTCGCCGTTAGGCGGCGCGACGTCTGCCGCGCCGACGTCCACGGCGACGGTGGAGGAGGACACGGCCCCGCTGTCGATGTCCGCCGTGCAGGAGGGCGCCGCCTGCGACCCCAACGACCCCACCTGCGAAGCCTGCCAGTAATCCCCCGCAGCCCTTCAGCAACCCGCCCGGCTCCGTTCGCCCTGTTCGCAGAGTGTCCGGGGCCGGTCTCGTTTCGGCCACGCACTCGCGGAACAAGATGGCAGGTGATCGATGCAAATCTCTGAACTGAAGATCTGGAACTTTAAAACCATCCGGGAAATCAGCTTGGCTGGACTCGGCGAACAGGTAGTTATCGCTGGCCCTAATGGTTGCGGAAAGTCCACGATATTTAATGCGGTTCGGCTGGTGAAAGCTGCCTATGCCAACGACGGTTCCAATGGACTTCAAAAGTGGTTCAGTGAGCTTGGCGTTGCTAGCCAAAGAGGCGTGGCTGATGTTTCGGCGGTTCTGGGTGATCGAACAAACCCGCTTCGTGTGGAAGTGGCCTTTGCCCTTAAACCTTCCGAAACTGACGCGATAGCAAATGATGCGGAGAAGGTTTGTGAGGCCTTGGCTTGGCAGAGTCTCTTTCCGCAGGGGGAGGCTGTAGAAGACCCAGGGATATCAATCCGGCCAAACCACCGGCGGCGATTCAGAAGCGATGTGGAAGATTGGGTGAAAGAAGGTTTAGGCCGCTTACGGACCCAGCTACGGCAGCGTGAGCATTTAGCTTGGGTTGAGCTTCAACCGAACGGTGACAGTGACGTAGCTGACTCGCTGCTTGCAAGAATAGTCTTCGGAGACGCGCTGCCGGAGGATGTAGGGTCAATCGAATACCATCCAGCAGAGCGAACTTACAGCAGAGAGCAAGTTCAGAGCCTCAACTTACAGCAGTTGTCTGCAGACGGTTCACCTCGTCCTCACGCCGTCTTTGACGTGGCGAATAAGTATAATAGCATAAAGTCTCATATGCTGGCTGGCTATCTGCGCAGCTTGATTGCGGCCTGCAGAGACGACTCCAGCGTGCAAGACGAGGCGACCGCCAACCTGTTGATCGACTCGCTAAAAGATCTGTTCCAAGAATTCTTTGAGGGGAAGGAGTTCTTAGGAGTTCGAGTGGCTACTGATGGTAGATTTGAGTTCCCCGTCCAAATGGCGAATGGGGAGGAGCACGATCTAGATTCGCTTAGTTCTGGCGAAAAAGAGGTCCTTTTTGGGTATCTGCACTTATGGAATCAGCGGATCAGGAATTCGGTGATACTGCTTGATGAGCCGGAACTGCATCTGCATCCGAAACTTTCCCGGCACATCGCGAGGTTCTATCACGACAATCTTGGTAAGCCTCTTGGTAACCAGCTTTGGATGGTTACGCACTCCGACCGTCTTCTAGAGCAGGTAGTGCAAGATTCTCAAGCGGCCGTATTTCATATGCACCTTGGTGATAGCGGTGCAGAGGTTGTCAGAGTGGGAGCAGATGACCAATTGCAGAGAGCAGTCCTAAACCTCACAGGAAGCTTAGACGGGTACAAGCCGAAGCGGCCGGTTCTTGTCTTGGAAGGGGGAGGGACTGTTGGTGCGCAAGAATTTGATAAGCGGATGGTAGAGGCACTGTTCCCCGACTTCATCTCTGAAGTTAATCTGATCTCCGGTGGCAGTAAGTCGGCCGTTCGGAAGATGGTCGAGGTCTTAACTGTCGAGGCGTTGTCTGGCGTGACGGAAAAAGTTTCGGTTGCAGCAATCGTCGATGCAGACGGTGATGGCGTAGAGAGCGGCGAGAAAATACACTGTTGGCCATGCTATCACATCGAGAACTTTCTACTGGAGCCTAAGTTTATTCATTCTGCGTTCTTGCATTTTAATGCCGACGAATGTTTCGGTGTAACTGTCGATGTGGTAGAGGATATCATGGTGGAATGCGCAAGGGAGATGCTCCCGAAAGTGGCCTCGCACGCCGTAATCTCAAAGTTTGAGAGCGAACTGCAAACTGCGTCGGGTCTCACCGTTCGAGGGAATATAGACAATTGGCAGGAGATGCTCGCGAGACAGCTCGAGGCGATATCTGGCCGATTGCAGTCGATGATCCCTTCTCTCACAGATGCGAAGATTCAGGAAAGGGAAGTTGAGGAAAGGAAACGCTTTGAGGATAGCTTGGAAGACGGGACGTATGTGTCCGTTTTTAGAGGGCGTGATCTGTTAAGGTGCCTGACCGGCAAACTCAATCAGTTTAGTCGCGGTGGCGGGGTCGCATATGAGACCCTGCGCAATGGAATCGTCTCTGAAATGAAGCGTTCTGGTCATCGGCCGCAGGGGATGAAGGAATGCCTGCAGAACGCCTTGGGGCACCGATAGAGATGAATAGGGCAGGCGGGCGGGTGGCCGGGGCATGGGATGTTCTCCACGCCAGGGTGGCCGGGGTCGGCCCGTGGGGAGCGTCGTCGGCCTCACCCGCATCGCCGGGCCGCCCCCGGAACGAACGGCGTGCGATGAACCGGGGAGCCGACCGACCACGTCGCGCTCCCGGGGGCGGGCGGCGTCTCGTCGAGAGGGCGTCGCGGCCCGCTCCCGCCCGACCCCGGCCACCCGGCCGACGACCGGTAAGTCGATCGGTCAGGCAGCCGACGTGATTTGACGCATCCGGTTGCCGAGCGTCAGTCCGGCCGCCAGAAGCGCCGCGAGTATCGCGGAGGTCGGTTCGGGGACGTTCGATCCGCTCACGTTGGCCGTCCCGAAGGCGACGTCGTCGAAGATCAATGCGTCGAACGGGTTGCCGAATTAAAGGACCGAGATCGTGTCGAACGTTCGGCTGGTGTCGACGAAGCCGACGAACTGCGTACTACTGTTGGGCGCGTTGCTGCCTCGCAGCAGAGGGCTATAGACGCCGTCGATCTCGACTCCGAACTCGATGGTGTCCGGTCCCTCGAATGCGTCAAAGAGGTCGAACGCGACGGCGTTCGCCGGTCCGGGAAGTAAGATTTCCGCGACCGTCGTCGGTCCCGTCCCGGTCAGGCCCAAATTGATTCCGTAGCCGTCCGGGAGATTCCCGATCGCGCTTCTTCGACCGCCGAGAACAGTGAGATTGCTGTAGCGAAAATCTTCGAACCCTCCTCCCGGAACCGGCGTCCCGGCCGCGACGAAGGTTTCCGTGGTCAGGACGCCCCCGTTGAGGGCGTCCTCGAACGTCGGCCGGTCCGTATAAACAGAAACGCCGGCGGACGCCGGAAGAGGGGACAGGGCGGCGATGAGCAGAAGCGGCTTCATGAGGTTTCTGTGGTCGGGAAACGGGGCGGCGGATTCTCGCAAGAAGTCGATTTACTGTGCGAAGGACCGCGCCGACAGCGAACACGGCGGCGGGTGGCGCTGGCTTTGCCGGTGCGTGCGGCGGGTGACTTTGGCGTTTCGCCAGTGGAGGGTGACGTGGTTGGTGGATCGGCCCTCGCACTTTGGGCCGCGTCGCTCTCACTGGCAGGATGCCAGCGGCGCCCTCTTGGACAGCGGTTCTGCGACGGCCGACGGCGCCCTGCGTGAGCGTATGGCGCGCGGCCTTTCGGCGATCTCCCACCCGCCGGTCGCTCATTCCTCGTTCTTCGGGTGCATCTCCACCCAGAGGCGGTAGAGGTTGCGGACCTGTTTGACGCCGCCGAACCCGCGGATCGGGCCGACGCTCATCCGCGCCGCCCGGGCCAGTTGTTCGCCGGTCAGCGGGCGGGAGCGGCGGCGGTTCAGATGCAACGTGTACAGCAGGGCGTGCAGCGATTTGACCTCCAGGTCCGACGACGTCGGTTCCGCCGGCAGGCCGGCGGCGACGCGGGTCTCCGCCCAGGTTCCGCAGTACTTGTAGAGGGTGTTCGATGTGATCCGGGCCCACCGAACGAACTCCTGCATCGTGAAGTCCGGCCCGCGGGACGCCGCGAACGTCCGCACCCGGTCCAGCAGCTTCTCCTCGGTCCAGCCCACCGCGGCGGCGCCGGGACCGCGGGGCGGGATCCGCGGCATCCGCGGCGGCCGCGGGGGCCAGAGATCGACCCGGAACGAGCCGAGATCGCCCAGCGGCGGGGCGTCCGGCGGGGGCAGGCGTTCCAGCAGCGTCGACCGCACCCGCGTCCGTCGCTCCCGCTCCCGCAGCCGGTCGTCCCTCGACCACGGCGACGGACGACGGGCCGGCGCCCGCGGCGGGACGCCGGGCGAGTCGGACGAGTCGGGGGACGGGAAGACAGTCGGGCGGTCGGTCGACATGGCTCAGGCGGGGTGCGGGGATCGGGGGGCAAACCGCCCGAGGATCGCCGATGAACGCCTGTTCCCAAGAGCAATCCGGGAAACCCGAGGTTCGCGGGACGAAATGTTTGAGAATGCGTCGGGTGACATGCCTTCAACCTTTTTGGGCTGTCAGGCATGGGAGCGTGACGTCCGATCGCTCTGTCATTGTTCGTCCGCCGTCCGTTCCGGGGCTTCCGCTCCGCTTCTGCCCCCGCCGCCCGCCCGTTTTTGGAAAAACACCCATCAGCGTCGCCTGATGCAGTTGACGCTCTCCGGCGCTCCCCTTCATCATCCCGACTCTCCGATCTGGAGATTTCCCAGCGTTCCGATTCAGGGACTGATTCCGCAACCTTTTCGCGAGTGGTCAATGGGCGTCGCCTCCTTCCGTACCTGCTTCACGGCCGCAGTCGCCGCGGCGGGTTTCTTCCTCAGCGCAGCGGGCCAAACGTACGCGGACGTATTGACGTTCGACGACGTCACTGAGGAGTCCTGGACCCGCATTCCCGACGGATATGGAGGACTCAACTGGACCGATCTGAACGTTCTCAGGCCTCAGTCGGAACGCCGAACCGGGTATACGAACGGCGTCGTCTCGGGCGATTACGTCGCTTATAACCCGTTCTCCGCGGTGGCCTCCGCATCCGCGGGCAGCTACTTCACGTTCCAGGGCGCGTACTTGACGGCGGCGTGGAATTATCGGTTGAACATCACCGTCGACGGGTACCGGGACGGCGAACTCATCTACACGGAGACGGTGGTCGTGAGTCCGTCGGAGCCCACGTGGTTCGACTTCGATTATTGCGACATCGATACGCTGTCGTTCACCTCGTTCGGCGGCGTGAACGCGGGATTGGGACGTTACGGGACGCATTTCGCCATGGACGACTTCACGTTCAACTTTAATGAGGCGCCCGAGGTCTCGGTCGCCACCGATGTGGAATCGCTTGGCTCGTCGAACAAGAAGATGGTCCCCGTCGAAATTCTGGTCACGGCCTCCGACGATTGCACGGGGCCGGACGACCTGATCGTCCTCTGCGACATTGAGAGCAGTCAGGCTGATGACTCGAACGGCAGGGGCAAGAACACCGGCGACGTGAACGGGGAGGACGGCTATTCCAGCCCCGTCCCGGTCGAATTAACCCACGTCGGCGGCGGGACGTACGTGGCGACCGTGGAGCTTCGCGCCGAACGGGACTCCGGGGAGAAAACGAGCCGCACCTATACGATTCATGTGACCGTCTTGGACGGCGTCGGCAATCTGTCCGAGGCGTCCACCGCGGTCGTCGTGCCCGCCCCCGGCGGTCGCCGAAAGTAGACCGGTGGTCCCTCGTGAGCGTATGGCGTTCAGCGCTCACTCATCCCCGGGCGGCAGGTGGCTGGGGCAGGGGGAGGCCTCTGCTCCGCTTCTGCCCCACCCGCCTGCCCTGATCGCCCGCGACCGGGGGGGCGTCGAAACGAGCCCGGCGGCTCCTACGATCCCGCATGAACACGGATCCCCCCCTCGATCGTCGTCTGTTCGTCGCCTCCGCCGCGGCCGCCGCGCCGGTCGCGTTCGCCGG
>NZ_WTPX01000147.1 GCF_013036045.1 Alienimonas chondri | reverse complement strand
CCCTCACCCCCAGCCCCTCTCCCCCAAAAGGGGGCGAGGGGGGATGGATGCCGGATCGAACTATTCCGATTTCAGCTTCTGCAGTTCCTCGTACATATTGAAACGCTTCGGGAAGCGGACGCCGGTCTCCGTCGCCCAGGCTTCCCACAGACCGACGAGTTCGTCCCGCAGTTCGGGGCGTTGCTCGGCGAGGTCGTTCAGTTCCGTCGGGTCGTCGCTCATGTCGTAGAGTTCCCACGGATTGCGATACTCGCGGACGAGCTTCCAATCGCCGCGGCGGACGGCGGCGTTGCCTTCGTGCTCCCAATAGGTCGGTTCGGTATGAATCGGCGTCCGATCGCCGGCCAGCAGGGGGGTGAAGGAGCGGCCCTGGAGGGGCGGCATGTCGGCGGGATATTCGGCGCCGCTGAGGTCCGTCAGCGTGACCATCACGTCTTGCAGAGAGGCGTATTCGCGAACGAACCCGCCGCGGTCGGCCTCCGGCACGCCGGCCGGCCAGTGGGCGATGCACGGCGTGCGGGCGCCGCCCTCGTGGACGAAGTGCTTATATTTCCGATAGGGCGTGTTGCAGACGCCCGCCCATTGCAGCCCGAGCCGCGGGCCGCCCGTCGTTTCCAACGGCGGATTGAGAATCGCTCGTTCATCACCGCTGCCGAACTTCCCGCCCTCCTGACAGGCGCCGTTGTCGGAGAGGAATAAGATCAGCGTGTTCTCGAATCGGTCGGTCTCGCGCAGGTGCGAGACCAACCTGCCGACGTTCTGATCGATGGAGTCCAGACAGCCGGCGTAGGCGGCCATGACGGCGTCCTGCTGATCGCGGCGTTCCTCATCCAGCGAGTCCCACTTCGGCCCCGGGTGCGGCGCCGGGCGGACCTCCTCGCCGATCAGCCCCATCGCCCGCTGACGTTCGTTCCGCTTCGCCATGATCGCCCGATAACCCTCCGTATATCGCCCGCGGTACTTGCGGAAGTCCTCCGGCTTGACGTTCAACGGCCAGTGCGGGGCGTTATAGGCGAGGTACAAGAAGAACGGCTCGTCCTTCGGCGTCTCGTCCAGATACTCGATCGCCTTGGTCGTGAAGGTGTCGGTCGCACAGAAGTCGTCCGGCACGGGGGCGTCGTCGTTCCCCTCCGTCAGACCGCGATCGCCGCCGGGTTGAAAGTAGTTGATCGCCCCGCTGAGGCAGCCGTAATACTTCTCGAAGCCGCGTTGCAGAGGCCAGGTGTCGCGGCGGGCGGCGCCGAGATGCCACTTGCCGGACATCAGCGTGCGATAACCGGCGGGCTTCAACACTTGCGCCAGCGTGACGCAATTGTCGTTCAGATAGCCTTGATACGGCCCGACGACGCCGGTTTCCTGGCCCGGGGGGAGCGTCATGTGGCCGATGCCGGCCTGATGCGGTTGCAGGCCGGTCAGCAGGCTGGCCCGCGTCGGGCAGCAGCGGCCCTGATTATAAAACTGCGTGAACCGCAGCCCGCCGGCGGCGAGGGCGTCGAGATTCGGCGTCTCGATCTCCCCGCCGTAACAGCCGATGTCCGAATAACCCATATCGTCCACGAGGATCACCACCACGTTCGGCCGACGGCCGGACAATGCGGAGGTTCGAGCGTCTGGCCGGCCCGCGGCGGCCGGGAGGTCGATCAAACCGGCGTCCTGGGCGATCTGCCGCAGACGCTCGGCCGGGATCTTCGCCACGGCCCGGTCGTAGGTCAGCAGGCCGTTGATCTCGCCTTCGACGTCGGTCGTCTGGGTATAAATGCCCGCGGCGACGCCCTGCTTCTTCAACTCGCCGAGGCGACGGATCGACTCCGCGAGGCGGTCGACATATTCGTCCTTCGTCTTCGGCAGACCGCCGTAGCCCCAGTTGCGTGTCTCCTCGTTCCACAGGTGGCCTTTGACCGGCCAGCCGTGGCCGCCGAACTCCCCGACGACCTTCACGAACGGATCGAACCGGGGTTCGTCCGTGTTAAAGAACGGGTGCGGATAGGTGTGCTCGTCGGCGATATCTCCGACCGGGGCGAAGTTCCCGCCGCTGGCGACGTTCACGATGCGGGTCGGGTCGTATTCCTTCAACCACCGGCCCACTTCGGCGGTGCGGTGCTGGCCCCAGCGTTCGTTGAACGGCACCCAGCAGACGATCGAGGGATGCACGTCCAGGCCGTCCACCATGCCTTTTAATTCACGCATATACTGCTCATGCGCGGCGTCGGGCCAGTCGGCGTCGATGCGTAGCTCGGAGAGGTCTTCGGTCCGCTCCGGCTGGCCGGGATAGTTATCGGCCAGTCGATGCCAGCGGGGCCACTCGCCGGCACCTTCGTCCCTGCCCCCGCTGGGTTGATCCTGCCAGACCAGCATGCCGACGCGGTCGCAGTGGGCGTAATAACGCCGGGGTTCGACCTTGATATGCTTGCGAATCATGTTGAAGCCGGCCCGCTTCAACCAATCCACGTCGGACTGCATCGCCTCGTCCGAGGGCGGGGTGAGCAGCCCGTCCGGCCACCAGCCCTGATCGAGCGGCCCCCAATGAAACAGCGGTTCGCCGTTGAGCGTCAGCCGCAGGTCGCCGTTCTCGTCCTTCTCCGTGCCGACCTCGCGGACGCCGACGTAGGACTGCACCGTGTCGACGACGCGGCGACCGTTCAGCAGTTCAATTTTCAGGTCATAGAGATGGGGCGACGCGGGCGACCAGAGCTTCACGTCCGGGATCGTGAACGTCACCTCGCTCGCCGGGGCGGAGGGGGAACTCATCGCGGTCGCGACTTCATTGCCATCGTCCAGCACGGTGATGCGGGTGGAGGCCTCGGCGGACGTCTTGCCGTCGAAGACGATCGAGGCGGCGACCGTGCCGTCGATCGTCGTTTTGAAGTCCACCGCGGAGATCGCCGCGGCGGGGACGCGCTCGGTCCAAACGGTCTGCCAGATGCCGGAGACCGGCGTATACCAGATGCCGCGCGGCTCCATCATCTGCTTGCCGCGGAGTTGGTAGGCGCCGGCGGCGTCGGTCGCGTCGCGAACCTTCACCACCAGCGACGCCGGCCCGTCTGCGTTTGAACCCGAAGACGCGGCGAGAGCCTTGGAGACGTCAAAGCTGAAGGGCAGGTTCCCGCCGACATGCGTGCCGACGGAGACGCCGTTCACCCAGACTTCGCAGGCGTAATCGACCGCTTCGAAGTGCAGCAGCGTGCGTTCGCCGGGCGTCGCGTCGGTCGGCGTCGGGATCGTGGTGCGATACCAAAGCGCCTGATCGGCGTTGAGCCGGCGGCCGACGCCGGACAGCGGGGCTTCGAGGGCGAACGGAACGAGGATCTCGCCCTCCCACTCGGTCGGCGGATCGGCGTCGCCGGGGGTGACGGCGTATTGCCACAGGCCGTTCAGGTTCTGCCACTGCGGCCGCACCATCGTCGGCCGGGGATACTCGGCCCAGGCGGAGTCCGGTTCGACCTGCTCCCCCCACTCGGTGAGCATCGAATCCTGTACCGGCGCCCACTCCGCCGGGGCGGCCCCGGGCGCCGGGTCGGGCGCGGCGGTCGGGATGAGGGTCGCCAGACCGGCGACGGCGAGCGTCAGGGGGAACGTCATCGTGAGGCTTCGATGCGTGGGGAGCGGCGGCGGCGGGAAACGACGGCGGTCGCTTCAATTACGGCGAAAGGGTCGGGTCGAGGATCACCTTCATCGCCCCCGGTTCGCCGTCGTACAGGCGGGCGAACCAGTCGGCGCCCTGCTCCAGCGGGGCGGTCGCGGTGATGAGGTCCGCAACCTGGATCGCTCCGCTGGCGAGCAGGTCGATGCAGGCGGGGTATTCGCCGCTGGAGGCGCAGGTGCCGAACAGCGACAGCTCGCGGGTGACGACCGATTGCAGGGGGAACTCGACCTTGGGGGCGAGGTTGCCGACCAGCGTGATCGCCCCGCCCTTGCGGACGGATTCGATCGCGGTCGTGACCGTCGGCGGGGCGCCGACGACTTCGAACGCCACGTCGGCGCCACGGCCTTCGGTGAGGGCGCGGACCTCCGCGGGCACGTCGACTTCGTTCCCCTTCAACGTCACGGTCGCCCCGAGGGCCTTGGCCCGGTCGAGCCGCGTGGCGTCCAGATCGACGGCGATGATCCGCGTGCAGCCCGCCAGCTTCGCGGCCTGAATCGTCAGCAGACCGATCATCCCGCAGCCGACGACCACCGCCGTATCGCCCAGCTGGATCGGCGTGCGGGCGACCGCGTGCACGGCCACGGAGACGGCTTCGATCATCGCCGCGTGCTCGAAGGGCAGCCCCTCGGGCAGCTTGTAGCTGACGTGCTCGGGGACGGAGACGTACTCCGCGAAGGCGCCGTGCCGGCGGTAGTCGCCGCAGGAGACGCCCAGCACCTGCCGGTTCTCGCAGAGGTTGATCTGCCCTTTCCGACAGAAATGGCACGTGCCGCAGGAGACGGTGGAATCGAACGTCACGGCGTCGCCCGGCGTAAAGCCGGTGACTTCGGAGCCGACCTCGGCGACGACGCCGGCGGCTTCGTGGCCCATCACCAGCGGGGGGATGCGACGGCCGCTGCCGCCGTCGTAGCCGTGCACGTCACTGCCGCAGATCCCGCAGGCGCGGACCTGCACGAGCAGATCGCGCGGCCCGATCGTGGGCCGGTCGAAGTCGGTGACCTCAAGGTGTTTGAGGTCGGAGAGCAGGAGCGCCTTCATGGTTCTTACCGGGATCGGAGGGGGCTTAAGCGTAACGTCCGATCGGTCCTCGAGCCAACCGAACGCCGGACGCCCTGAGATCAGGCGTCAGTTCTCATCGGACATCTGGCGCCGGACGCGCCGCGTCTCAACCGTCGAGGACGCCCGAGGCCCGCGTGGGACCGGCGGCGGCGTCGGCGCGGAACTGGCCGGGCGTCATCCCGGTGATCCGTTTGAAGACGACGTGCAGGTACTCGGGATGTTCAAACCCGCACAGGGCGGCGATGCGTTCGACGGTCAGTTCGGTGGTTCGCAGCAGTTCGCAGGTGCGTTTGACCTGCACCTGTCGAATCTCCTCCTGCGGCGTGCGGCCGAGGTGTTTGCGGACCTTCCGTTCCAACGTGCTGCGGGAGACCGAGGCGTTGCGAACGACGTCGTCGACTGAGATTCCACGGCAGGCGTGCTGACTGATGTAATGCAGCGCCGCGGCGACGCCTTCGTCGGGGATCGCCACGGTATCGGTCGACTGCCGCGTCGCGACGCCCAGCGGCGGGAGCAGTTCCGAAGTCTCCGGGACGGATTCGCCGCGCATGCGGGCGGCCAGCAGTTCGGCGGCGCGATAACCGACGCCCTCCGCATCCGGGATCACGCTGGAGAGCGGCGGGGAACTGAGCCGGCAGAGCACGTCGTCGTTGTCCACGCCGATCACCGCGACATCCTCCGGCACCGCGAAGCCCCGCGCCGCGCAGGCGTCGAGCACCTGCTGGCCGCGGACGTCGTTGCAGGCCATCACCGCGAACGGCCGGGGGATCGCGGCGAGCCAGTCGCCCAGCCGATCCTGATCCTCGTCCCAGGTCAGCGTGCCCGGGCCGTACCACGGCACGTTGTGCAATTCGCAGCAGTCGCCGGGATTGCCCAACTCGTTCAAGTAATCGACGAAGCCGCGTTCGCGGCGATCGGACCACGCCTCGCCGGCGAATCCGCAGAAGGCGAACCGGCGATAGCCGCGCTCGTGCAGGTGCTCGGCGGCGAGCCGCCCGATCGCGCCGTCGTCGCTGCGGACGTGGGCGCGCCCCTCCTCGCGGTCGGTGATCTCGACCAGCGGCAGCCCCGCCGACGCCAATTCCGGGCTGGTCGCCCGGGAAATCACCCCGTCCCCGTCCCACTTGCTCAGCCATGCCGGCGGCGTGCGCGTCAGGTCGCGTTGCTCCAGAAACACGGACCAGTCGTCATGCATCCGCATGAAGCGGGTGATCCCCGCGAGCACATCCCGGCCGTACCCGCTGGAGGTCTCCACCAGCAACGCCACCCGCTTGCGAGCGGGCATCGCCGCCCGCGATGCGGCCGGCCGAGAGGTTCGGCGGTCGGGATCGAGATCGGTAGACAAAGGCTCGGCGTGAAATATCAAAATCGGCGGGCGTCGCCCGGCAAGCCGGAGAGACGAACGTCGGTCCAACCCGGGCGAGGCGATTCCATGGTGACGGAGTTTCGCTCCCGCGGGAAGTGGTTCCGCGCCGCCGAGGTCGCTTCGGCGAGATCGCGGTCCCGTCAGCGTTAGACTGGGGCGTTAGACTGCGAAACATCACTAAGAACCGGAAAGTCGCCATGACGAACCCGCCGCACGCCTTCTTCCGACTTCTCGCCCTGTGGTGCGCAGCGCCGACCCTGCTCGCCGGGTTCGCGGGATTCGGCCAAGCCGCGGAGTTCGCCCCGGCCGACGAATCGCGTCCGCCGAACGTGGTGTTCGTCTTCGCCGACGACCTCGGTTGGAAGGACGTGGGCTATCAAAGCGACGGGTTCTTTGAAACGCCGCACCTCGATCGGCTCGCCGAGGAGGGCATGACGTTTACGAACGCCTACGCGACTGCCGGGAACTGCGCCCCCAGCCGGGCCTGTTTGCTGTCGGGGACGTATACGCCGCGGCATCACGTCTTCGCGGTCGGCAGCACGGACCGCGGGCCGAGGAAGCATCAACGGCTCATTCCGATCCCGAACCGCAGCGGCCTGCCGGCGGAGAACGTCACGATGGCCGAGGCGATGAAGGCCGCCGGCTACGCGACCGGGCACTTCGGCAAATGGCATCTGCTGGGCAAAGACGGCGCCCTGCCGACCGAACAGGGGTTCGACGTCTCTTATAACTCCTACGGCGAAGGGCCGACGAAGGAGGGCTGGCAGGGCAACAAACCCGGCCCGCCGACCGATCCCAAGGGCGTGTTCTCCATGACGGACCGAGCCGTCGAGTTCATGACGGCGAACCGCGACCGGCCGTTCTTCTGCTACCTCGCCCATCACGCGATTCACACGCCGCTGCAGGCGCAGACCGAAACGCTGGCGAAGTTCAAAGCCAAGCAGGAGGCGACGCCCGACGCCCCCGCCGGCGCGCTCTATGCGGCGATGACCGCGGACCTTGATGAAAGCGTCGGTCGATTAATGCAATCATTGGACGACCTCGGCTTGGCGGAGAACACGCTGGTCGTCTTCACCAGCGACAACGGGGCAACGCCGGCTTCCTCGCAGGAGCCGCTGCGGGGCAATAAAGGAGGCTATTATGAAGGGGGCATCCGCGAGCCGTGCGTGGCCTGCTGGCCCGGCGTGATCGAACCCGGCAGCGTTTGCGATACGCCGATCACCAACGTCGATTTCTATCCGACCTTCGTCGACGTCGCCGGCGCCCAGCCGCCCGCCGGGAAGGTTCTCGACGGCGAGAGCCTCCTGCCGCTGTTCCAAGGCGGGAACCTGCAACGCGAGGCGATCTTCTGGCACTTCCCCGGCTATCTGGATCGGCCGGTGACGCGCGGGCGGCCCGCGGACGTGGCCCTCGGCTTTCGGACCCGGCCGGTCAGCGTGATTCGCAAAGGCGACTGGAAGCTGCACCTGTTCCTGGAGGAATGGACGCTCGACGGCGGCCGCGACGCCCTCCCCGCGAACGGGGCCGTCGAGCTTTATGACCTGTCCGAGGACATCGGGGAGCGGAACGACCTGTCGCAGTCGAACCCGCAGAAGCGGGACGAATTATTGAACGACCTGCTGGCCTGGTTCGACGCGGCGGACGCCCCCCTGCCGACGGAGCGCAATCCCAAATACATACCGGGCGAGCGGGCGACGCCAAAATAGATCGCGGTTTCAGACTTTGATCCGTACCAACCCGAAGCGTCAGCGAGGGATCCGACGTGCGCAGCACGTCGGCCCGCGACCGACGCCCTCGCTGACGCTTCGGGTTGGTACTCAAGCCGCTTCTAGGACGCCGCCCCGACGATACGATGTGCCGACGCGGGGTCGGTTCCCGCCCCCTCCCTCCGACGTTCGACCCGCCACGATGGCCCCGATCAGCGAACAGGACGCCGACGCGTTCATGCGACATTTCAAAATTCTGACCGCGATCTGCATCATCGTCCCGGGGGGCTTGGCGATGCTGGGGGCGCTGTATCTCGACCACCGCCTGACGCCGGTCGAGGACGGACTGCGCTACAACGATCCCGAGGCCGCCGCCGGGGACGCCTCCGGCGCCGCCGGCCGCGGCGGATCGGGGGCGGAGGTGCCCGTGCACCCAGCCCGCGGGCAGACGGTATACGTCCCGGCGTATTCGCACGTGTACCACGAGAAGGGCGACGCCCACCTGCTGACCGTCACGCTGTCGGCCCGCAACACCGACCCGGATCGCGATCTGGTGCTCACCCGCGTCACCTACCACGGCACCGACGGGTCGCAGGTGCGGGCCCTGCTCAAGCAGCCGCTGCGACTGGGACCGCTGGCGTCACGGGACTTTCTCGTCGAACGCGAGGACACCAGCGGCGGCAGCGGGGCGAACTTCCTGATCGAATGGGTCGCCGCGGAGCCGGTCAGCGAACCGGCCTTCGAAGCGGTGATGATCGACACCCGCGGCGGCCAGGGCATCTCCTTCGTCCGCCCCGGCATCGTCGTCCGGGAAACGACCCGCGAATCGACGACCGTCCCCGACGCGGCGGCGGCGGCGGAGTGACGGCGGCAGACTGACGACGGCGGCGCCGGTTTATCGCTTCGGCGCCGGCTCACTGTGGCGCTTCAACCAGGCTCGCGCCCGGTCGCGAGACGGGCTGTCCCGGTGCATCCACAGGTCCGTGTGCGGGTGGATCACGCCGCCCTCCGGGATGTCGAAGATCTCCGCGACGGGCGGGCGCAGCAAGGTGAACGTCGCCAAGCGAGGATGCTCGCGGAGGAACTCCGTCCCGGCGCCGCTGGCCAGCGCCGGCCGGCCGTTCAGGCGACTCAGACGGACGAGCGCCGCGTCGCGATCGCTGTCGGGGTAGGGCCAGGTTCGGTCTCCGTCGAAGTGATCGTGGGTGAACATCCCGCGCCACAGCGAGGCGATCTCGTCGTCCGCCAGACCGATGTAGCCGGCGGCGATCGCCCCGCGGGAGAACCCGCAGAAGAACACGCGATCCGGGTCGCCGCCGAACTGCGCACAGATCCGGGGCACGTTCCGTTTGCAGTAGTCGACGGTCGCCTGCCGATCGCCCCACCAGGTGACTTCGTTCCGCCGGCCGTCCCGCGCGACGTACGGCATCGAGACCCAGATAAAACCCTTCCCGCCGGTCAGGCCGTAGCCGAGGTTCGCGTCCTTCGCCTCGCCGGTCGAACCGCACGCGGGATATTTGTTGCCGGTATATTCCACGATCACCGGATAGACCCCGTCCGGCGTCCAGTCGATCGGGAGATAAAGAGCGTGATAGACCGCGGTCCCCGCGTACTCCGGCGCCGTCTGACGCACGCTTCGCCCCGCGGCGGGGGCGTCGTCGGTCATCGCGGGCGTGACGAGCGTCTCGGGCGCGACGAAATCCCCGCCGCACGCCGCCGGCGCCGCCGCGCCGGTCAGTAACAACGCATAAACGATCGACATGGCGCGGCTTCGAGAGGTGCGGGGAGGCCGATCGGAAGGGGAGGGCCGATCAATCGACGCGGCTCATCTCATACAGCTTCAATTCCGCAACGGCGCCGTCGGTCGCTTCCTGGAACGCCTTGAGGTGCGGGGCGTTCATATGCGCCTGCCACAGCTCGCGGGACTCCCAGTTCTCATAGAACATGAAGTGAACCGGGTCTTCATGGTCCCGGTGCAGATCGTATTGCACGCAGCCCGCTTCTTTCAGCGTGATCGGGACCAGCTTCTCCGCTTCCGCCCGGACGAAGTCCGCCCGATCCGGCTCGGCGTGAATATGGGCGACGATGGTCAGATGCGACACGGGAGACTCTTCAACAGGGGGAAATAAGCAGGTGGAAATAAACAGAGCGGAAGACCGTCAGCGGCCCAATCCGTCGAACACCGTCTTGCCGATCGCCCGGCCGCTTTCCTGAAACGCGTGGGCCTCGGTCAGGGCGTCGACGGTCAGGGCGCCGGCGTGTTCGTAGACGGTCGGAAGCAGGCTGCCGTCGTCCAGCATCGCGGCGACGCGATTGAGCAGATCGTGCTGGACGTGCATATCCGCGGTCTGAAAGACCGGGCGGGCGAACATATATTCCCACCCGACCGACAGCGCCTTCTTCTTCAGCGGCTTGATCTCCAACGCAGGCGGGTCGTCGATCACCGCGATCCGTCCGCGGGGTTTGATCAACTCGGCCACGGCGTCGAAATGGTCGGCGGTGTGCGTCAGGCAGGCGACGTACCGCGGGGCGATGCCCAGCGTGCTCAGTTCCCCATCCAACGGCTTGCGGTGGTTGACGATGTGGTCGGCGCCCATCGTTTCGACCCAGGCCACGGTGTCCGGCCGCGACGCCGTGGCGATCACCTTCAGTTTGGTGAGCCGCTTGGCGAGTTGAATCAGAACCGAGCCGACGCCCCCGGCCCCGCCGATCACCAGCAGCGTGTCGCCCTTCCCGCCGCCCTCCGCGACGCCCAGCGTGTCGAACAGCAGTTCCCAGGCGGTGATGCAGGTCAACGGCATGCCGGCGGCGTCGGCGAAGTCCATCGAGGTCGGCATGCGGCCGACGATGCGTTCGTCGACGAGATGGAACTCCGCATTCGTGCCCGGCCGGGAGATGTCCCCGGCGTAGAACACCTGATCGCCGGGGCGAAACCAGGTGACCTCCGCCCCCGCTTCCGCGACCACGCCGGCGCCGTCGAAGCCGAGGATCCGCGGGCCGTTTTCCGGTTCGATCCCGGCTCGCACCTTCGTATCGACCGGATTGACCGACACGCCGCGGACCTCCACCAGCAGATCGCGCGGGCCGGGGGTCGGGCGTGCGGTCTCGAACGCGATCAGAGCGTCGTCCGCGTCGATCGGCCCGGCGGCGGCGTAGCCGATCGCTTGCATCGCCTGTTTCGGAAGGGCCGGGGGAGTGCGGGCGTCGTCGGCGCCTCGCGGAAGAGCGCCAAGATACTGCCCGCGACGACCCTTCCCAAGGAGCGGCGCCGGGGGACGAACCCGACGCATGAGACGAACGAGCGATCGGCGACGCAAACGGACTCCCCTCTCCCCCCGGGGAGAGGGGCTGGGGGGTGAGGG
>NZ_WTPX01000146.1 GCF_013036045.1 Alienimonas chondri | reverse complement strand
AGCGATAGGCGGGGCGGGGGCGGCTTGCGGGGCGCTGCGGCCGCGGAGATAGCAGTCGGCGTACTCCTCGTCCGGCATGTCCAGAAACATCTGGAACCGTTCGCCGAGGTGCGGCACCGCTCGCCGCAACTCCCCGATTACTTCCCGGATGAAAGGTTCCGATTCTTCATCCCAGCGGTGAAAGAAGGTCGGTATCACCTCCAAAGCGTCGCACACTTGGAAGATCTCTTCTCGGGTGGACGCATCCGCTTCATGACGGCCTGAGATGTTATTGCGGACGAAGCAGAGGCCATGATTCAGAATCCGATCCAGCTTGGCCCTGAGAATCGGCGGCGGCGTATTCATAGTTCGAGCCTCACGGCGGCGAGGGGGATTGATGCGGATTGGCCGCGGGCGCCCAGCGGCTGGACTTCGATCGGTGCGTTCATTGTACCGGTCAGAATCCGCGGCAGATCGACGAGAACCTGCCGATAGCGGGACGAGGTTCGGCTGATCACGTCCTTCGTTTCGGGAACATGCAGGGCGGCGAGGGGAACATCGATGGGCTGCGGCGGGAACCCATCTCGAAACAGCATGGCCGGCAACGTCGCCGCCCCGGCCTCGCGGGCAGCGACGCTACGGCGAACCCCACCGGCGACGTAGTACTGCGGTTCATCCATCCTCCAATCAATCCAAGTACAAAAAGCTGTTCGCGTTGAGCGTCACCAGGCACCACAGTTCGAACGCGCGGTCGGCGTCGAAGTCGTAGTCGGATTGCATCTGTTCGATAAACCGCACGCCGTCTTGCGCCGCCTCGTCGGTGGCGGGGCGGGAGGTCGTCAGGGCGACGGCCCGGGCGATGCGGGCGCGGTCGTCCTTCAACGCTTCCCCGCGGATTCGCTCGGCCAGAGCGACGGCGCGTTCGTTCGCGAAGTCGCCGTTTAAGAGGGCCAACGCCTGGGCGGGCTGGACGGTATTGAAGCGGGCTTCGCAGGGGGCGTCGGTCTCCGGAAAATCGAAGTCCGCCAGCGCCGGGTCGATCACGCTGCGTTTGATGAACGAATACACGGCCCGACGCGCCCGTTCCTCCTCGGAACTGTTCCCCCACCCCTTGCCGGGCTGGGACTGACCGGCGAGCACTTCTTCGCTCAATTTCGGATAGAAGCTCGGACCGTACATCTCGAGGTTCAATTCGCCCGTCACGGCCAGCGAGGCGTCGCGGAGTTCCTCCGCGGTCAAACGCCGGGGGTCGAACCGCCAGAACAGATCGTTGAGCGGATCAGCCGCCGCGGCGGCGGCGTTCGGGCCGCTGGAGCGGCGATAGGCGGCGCTGGTGACGATTAGTTTGTGCAAACGCTTCTGGCTCCACCCCTCCGCGACGAACCGATCGGCGAGCCAGTTCAACAGGTCCGGGTGCGTCGGCGGGGTTCCTAACTTGCCGAAGTTGTTGGACGAACGAACCAGTCCCCGGCCGAAATGGTGCTGCCAGATGCGGTTCACCGCAACGCGGGCGGTGAGGCGGTTTTCCGGGTCGGTGGCCCACTTGGCGAACGCCAACCGGCGGCCGGCGCTGCCCTCGACGGCGGGGGTCGGGGCGAACTCCTCGGCGTCGACTCCGTCGTCCTGGAAGATCTCCGGCACGCCCGGTTCGAGCGGGTCGCCGGTCGCCCCCTGGGCGCTTCCGCGGGCCAGCAGAAAGGTCGCGGGAATCTTGCCGGGTTCGTAGGTCTTCGCGACGGCCAACGTCGTCTCCCGCGACGGCAGCGCTTTGCGGCGGGCGTCGACGCCTTCCAGGTGCTCTTTGATGGAACGATATTCCTCCGCCTCGTCCGCGGAGAGGTGTTTATGCAACTCCCTTTTGAGGACGTTCTCCCGTCGCTTCGGCGGCCCCTCGGTGGCCCGCTGATCGGGGCCGGACATTTTGGCGATGCCCCGCTGTTCGATCTCCCGCTTCTTCGACTCCCACCGGGCCAACTCCACGTCGAGGGCGCGGTGGGCCTCGGCGACCTCCGGCGGGGTGACGTCCGCCTGATTGTTGCCGCTGTTGCGGCCGCGGGTGTCGAACGGGGTCACGTCGCGGAAGACCGCGACCATCTTGTAATAGTCCGCCTGCGGGATCGGATCGAGCTTGTGATCGTGGCAGCGGGCGCAGCCGACGGTCAGCCCCAACACGCCCTCGGAGACGGTGCGGACGGTGTCGTCCAGTTCATCGTAGATCGCCAGTTCCGGGTCGGCCGGTTCGTCGTCCCAGATGCCCAACCGATAAAACGCCGTGGCGGTCAGGTTCTCCGCCCGCTGGGCCGGGCTGTCGGCGGGCAGTTCGTCGCCGGCCAGTTGTTCGACGATAAAGCGGTCGTACGGCTTGTCGTCGTTGAAGCTGCGAATGACGTAATCGCGGTACTTCCAAGCGTTCGGCTTGTCGCCGTCGCGTTCAAAGCTGTTGGTCTCCGCATAGCGGACCAGATCGAGCCAATGGCGGCCCCACTTCTCGCCGTAGCGGGGCGAGGCGAGCAGCCGATCGACCGCCTGTTCGTATGCCTGGCCGGGCCCGTCGAAGCCGGACGCGACGACAAACGCCGTGGTCTCCTCCGGCGTGGGCGGCAGGCCGGTCAGGTCGAAGGAAAGCCGGCGAAGTAGCGTCGCCGGATCGGCCGGGGCGTTCGGTTCCAGCTCCGCGGCTTCCAATCGCGCTTGAATGAAGCGGTCGATCGGGTTGAGGATCGTCGTCGGATCGTTCGTCTCGACGGCGGGCGGGTCGGCGACGACGGGCGCCTCGAAGGCCCAGTGCTCCTCCCACTTCGCCCCGTCGTCGATCCAGTGACGCAGAATCTCGACCTCTTCCGCCGTCAGGCGGTCGCCCTCGGGGGGCATCTGATCCCATTCGCTGTCGGAGGTGATCCGTTCCCACAACGTGCTGCCGTGGGCGTTGCCGGGGAGGATCGCCGGTTCGCCGCTGTCGGTGACGGCGAGGGCGGTCTCGCGGGAGCCGAGCATCAGCCCGCCCTCCGCATCGTCCGGGCCGTGACAGGCGAGACACTTGCGGGCCAACAGCGGTTGGACCTCCCGGGCGAAGTCCACCGCGGGGGCGGGCGACTCGGTCGGCTCGACGTCCGCCGCGCGGACCGACGCCGCGGACCCCGCGAGGAGCAGACAGGAGGACAGCGTGACGAATCGGCTCATACAGATACTATGGCCGACGGAACCCGCCAATTCAACGCCCCATCCTGACAACAGGACTCACACGGCCGAATCCGCAAACCGCCGACGAACGCCGGTCCCGGAGGTATCAGGGACGCCGCTTGACGGATGTTCTCAGGGAGACAGCAGGTCCGCGAGGGCGGACAGCGAGTCGATCTGCCGAACGCCCCTTTCGGACAGGACGGCGGGCGGGACGGCGTCGCCGTGGGTCAGCAGGGTGACGTCGTCGGCCTGACAGGCGGTCTTCACCGCAGCGAAGGCGGCGGCGACTTCGGCTTCGTCCGCCCGCCCGGCCCCGTTCGCGGAGAGCCACAGATAGCGGGGACGCAGCCGTTCGATCGTGCCCGACAACACCTCCGCGGGCACCCCGGCGCCGAGGTTCGTCACGTTGCACCCCGCCGCCGCGGCGACCGTTGCGGCGAGATGCACCGGCAGGGAGTCCACCTCGTAGCCCACGTCCGCCAGCGTCACGTTCGGGGCGGACGGGTTCCCGGCGGACGGGCGGTCCGCGGAGAGACGATCCGCGGAAGGGGAGTGATCGGCGCCCTCGCAGATCAAGTCCCGCAGCCGGCCGGCGGCGGCGATGCTGTTGGCCAGCGCCCGATGCAGCACGCTGCACTCGCGGCTCGGATGATCGCACCGCGCCCGCAGTTCGGCAAACCTCCCGAAGACCGGCTCCTCCAGCGCCACCGGCAACTTCGCCCCGGCGACGAACAGGGCGACGGCGATGCCGGTCGTTACCGTTTCTTCGCCGGCCTCCAAGGCCTCCGCGTAGCGGGCCAGCACCGCTTTGCGATCGCACAGATCGATGCCCGCGGCGCCCTCCAGCGCCGGCACCGCCCCCGCCAGCGCTTCGGGGTTCAGCTTGCCGCATCCGCGGCTCCGCACCCAGGCCAGCGCGTCGCACAACCGAATGCGGCGGTGCCCGCCGGCGGTTTTCTCCGCCTTCAACGCCCCGTCGTCCACCAAGCGTTTGACGGTCGATTCGCTGACCCCCGCCGCCGCGGCGACCTGCTTGGGGGACAGCAATTCCCGCACCGAGCCGGGCGGACGGTCGGAGGACAGGAGCGACGACATATACGCGAGCGAAACGGCAACGACAGAGGGAGAGCGGTGACTGTAGACCCGGGCCCCCGTTCCGCCGACCCGCGTGCGGCGATCTGCCCATGAATCTCTGTCTATGAATGCATAACGCCGAGGCTCCACGGAGCCTCGGCGTTATGTCGTGTCTAATCAAATCAGTCCCAGGAGAGGGCGGAGCCGGTCTGGTACTCGGTGACGCGGGTCTCGAAGAAGTTCTTCTCCTTCGCCAGGTCGATCGTCTCCGACATCCACGGGAACGGGTTGGACGCGCCGAACTCGGCGCCCAGTCCGATGCGTTCCAACCGGCGGTCGGCGACGTGGCGGACGTAGTCGCGGAACAAGTCGGCGTTCAGGCCCATCACGCCCTTCGGCAGGCAGTCCTGAGCGTAAGCGATCTCCAGTTCGACCGCGTGCAGGATGCGGGCGCGGGTCTCCTGCTGGAACTTCGGCGTCCACAGCTCCGGGTTCTCGGCCTTGATGCCGTTGATGAGGTCGATCCCGAAGTTCAGGTGGGTCGTCTCGTCCCGCAAGATGTACTGGAACTGCTCGCCCACGCCGGTCATCAGGTTGCGGCGGTGGAACGACAGCATCATCACGAAGCCGCTGTAGAAGAAGATCCCCTCCATGATCAGGTAGTACCCGATCAGGTTCTTGAGGAACGCCTGAGCGCCTTCGAAGGTCTCCGTGCTGAAGTTCGGGTCCATGATCTCCCGGGTCAGCTCCATCTCCAACTCGTCCTTCGCGGCGATCGCGGGGATCTCACGGTACATGTTGAACAGCGCGCCCTCTTCCAGGCCGAGGCTGTCCACGATGTACAGGAACGTGTGCGTGTGGATCGCTTCTTCGAACGCCTGCCGCAACAGGTACTGGCGGCACTCCGCGTTGGTGACGTGCTTGAAGATCGCCAGCACGAGGTTGTTGCCGACCAGCGACTCCGCGGTCGCGAAGAAGCCGAGGTTCCGCAGGATCACGAGCCGTTCGTCGTCGCTCAGCTTGTCGCTGCGCCAGGTCTCGATGTCCTTGGTCATCGGGACTTCGGTCGGCATCCAGTGGTTGGCACACCCGTTGATGTAGTGCTCCCACGCCCACTTGTACTTCAGGGGCATCAGCTGGTTGACGTCGACGGCACCGCAGTTGATCAGCCGCTTGGCGTCCACGTCGAACCGGCCGGTGTTCTCGGTCGTCAGCCCCTCGGCGTTCGCGGGGTTCTCGACCGGCGCGGCGGGGCGAGCCGGGGCGTCATCGAACGAAAGGGCGCCGCTGTCCCCCGCCTGGGAGCCGGCGGGGGAGAGCGTACGCGGAGCGAGAGTGGCAGACATACGGTTCGCGGCGGGGAGAAGAAGTCTGGTGGTCGAACGAAACCGACGAAGCGACGGCGGAGCCGGGGGGCGGATCAGGGGGTCGCTGGTTCGAACCCCACAGGTTGTACCCGCAGTGCGCCCGAAACCCAACATGACGTTCACGGAATGCGGGGCGGACCCTAGGGGGTCGCTCCGGAGTCACCCGCAAACCTCCCGGGGGCGCCCCAACATGTGGGGGTTCGGCGAGTTTTCCGCGAAGCGGTCAAGGAGCCGGGGCACGGGCGGGATTCATCGTATCGACCGCCCCGCCGCCGCATCCGCACCGCCATCCCCGGAACTGCCGTCTGTTCCCGGGACCGTCGTCGCCCGCGTCCATGCGACCGGAACGTGCTCCGTCGCCCCGGGCGGCGCGGTAGAATCGTTTCCGACCGGTCTGTCAGGAAACGTTCCCTGCGATCGAGTCGCCGTCTTCCCCGCAGGTCGCTCCGATGCCCGCCGTCGCCGATCCGCCGGTCCATCAACGGCCCGGCTCCCCGCAAGTCCCGTCGCCCCCGCTGAGTCTGGACTCGGTCGCCGATCCGGCGGCGGAACCCCGCCCGATGCTCGAGCAGCGGGTGTTATTAGAAGGGGTCTCATGGGAGACGTTCCGCGCGCTGCGGGACGAACCGGCGAACGACCACATCCGCATGACCTACGACCGCGGCCGGCTGGAACTGCTGATGACCGTCTCCTCTTCCCATGGCGAAGTGTCGTCGCTGCTCGGTTTTCTTATCGAACAGTTCCTGAGCGAAACCGACCGCGATTGGCGGGGACTCGGCGACTTCACGGTCGAAGGGGAGGACGTCGCCCGCAGTCTGGAGGGCGACGAGAGCTACTACATCGCCAACGTCGAGGCGATTCGCGGGAAGACGCGGATCGACTTCGACGCCGGCGATCCCGTACCGGATCTGTCGGTGGAGGTGGTCGTTTCCAACCCGATGCTGGACAAACCGGCAGTGTACGCGGCGCTGGGCGTGCGGGAGTTGTGGACGTGGCGAAACGACGCCGTGACCGTTCGCACGCTCTCCCCCGAGGGCGCCTACGAAGAGAGCGAGGACAGCCCGAGCCTGCCCGGCTTCCCCTTCGCTGCGACGGTCGATCTACTGCGTCGGCGGGCGGAACTGACGAAGCCGGAACTCCGCCGGGCGTTTCTGGCGGCGTTGTCGGGCGAGTGACCCCCAGCCCCCCGCATCCGGCAGCCCGAGGCGCAAGCCGAGGCTGTTCGGCGTTTGTAAAATTACCCGGCCTCGGCTTGCGCCTCGGGCTGCCAAGGATCAAATCCTTCGCTCACCGCGCCACGCGGCCCAGGCCAGCAGCACCCAGCCGACGATCAGCAGCGCGCCGCCGATCGGGGTGACGGCGCCGAACCAAGTGCGGCCGGTCAGCGTCAGCAGGTACAGGCTGCCGCTGAAGATCAGCGTGCCGAGCGCGAAGCACCCCGCCGCCGCGGTCAGCGCCTTGGCTTTCACTTGGCTCGCCAGCAATCCGCAGGCGATCACGGCGAGGGCGTGCCAGAGGTGATAGTCCGCCGCGGTGTGCCAGTTCTCCAACCGACGGGCCGCGAGCGCGGCGTCCGGATACCGCTCCGTGACGAATCCGGCGACGCCGTGCGCCCCGAACGCGCCGCAGGCCACGCCGAGCCCGCCGAGGATCGCTCCGGCGGCGACGATACGGGACGCGGTCAGCATGAACGAATCGAATCGGGAGTAACGAAGCGAGCCGGGGGGTTCATCCCCCCGGACCGGTGAGCGCAGCGAACCGAGCGGGAGGCGACGTTCCCCCAAGCCCGGTCCGGGGGGACAAGCCCCCCGGCTCGCCGGATCACGTCAACGGCTTTCCAACACCTCGGCGAAGGCCCGCAGCCACTTCGCGTGACCGGGCCACGCGGGGCTGGTGACGAGGTTCCCGTCGACCACGGCGTCGGTCGGCGGCACCTCTTCATACGTCGCCCCCGCGGCGCTCACCTCCGGTCCGCAGGCGGCGTAGGCGGTGCAGGTGCGGCCCGTCAGCACGCCCGCCGCGGAGAGAATCTGCAACGCATGGCAGATCGCCGCGACCGGTTTGTCTTCGCGGAAGAAGTGACGGACGAGGTCCAGCACCCGATCGTCCAGCCGCAGATACTCCGGCGCCCGGCCGCCGGGCAGCACGAGGCCGTCGTAGTCCGCGGGGTTCACGCCGTCGAAGTCGTGCGTGAGGTGAAAGAGGTGCCCCGGCTTCTCGCTGTAGGTCTGGGCGCCGTCGAAGTCATGCACGGCGGTGCGGACGGTCTCGCCGGCGCCCTTGTCCGGACAGACGGCGACGCACTCGTGGCCCATCGCCCCCAGCGCCTGAAAGGGAACGAACGCTTCGAGCGTCTCGACGTAATCGCCGACGACGAACAGCAGCTTCTTGGACACGTTTCGGACACTCGCGAGGGGCGGGGCGAACCAGCGTATCCCCGCAAACCCGTTCGCCCAAGTCGGAGCCGCGGCTCCGGCTTGGGCGAGGGTCATCACTGCCCCTCGTAGTACCCGCGTTCGCTCGCCGCTTCGACGCGGAACCGCGGCTTGCCCAAAGCGTCCGGGCCGGCGGCCGGGTCGATGCGGCCGTCGACGGAGACGATCAGGTTCTTCTCGCCCTCCAATCCGGCGAGGTGGCCGTTATCGAGGAGAGTCAGCACGCCGCCGAACCGATCGCCGCGATCGGGACTCATGGTGTAGGTGAGGGTCCAGGTCTTCGTCGCCGGATCGTGCTCCACGACGCCGGTCACCGTGCGGGACGGCCCGGCGGGCTGGGCGGAAGCGGCGGCGCTCCGAAGTTCGATCCGGCCGTTCGCCCCGCCGGCGTTCGTCCCCAGCAGCGGCTGAGCCGGGGTTTGCGGCAACGGCGTGGCGGCCGAGGCGGCGGCGGCGAGGCTCGGGCTGGGCGAGCCGGGGCTGTTCTCGCGGAAGGGGTCGTTCGAGCCGAAGTCTCCCGGCGCCGGATCCTGGAAGCCTTCGAACGGAGAGTCTCCCGGCGGGGCCGGTTCAAAGTCCTGCACGCCGTCCGGGTTGGGCGAATCGATATCGAGGGTGTCGTAGTCATCGAGGGGCGGGACCGGCGTGCCGCCGCCGTTGGCGGGGGGCGGTCCGTACCCGGCGTTGTCGCCGTCGTAGAAGGGGCCGCCGCTGTCCGGGCCGCTGCTGCCGCCGGTGGGCGTTTCGCCGAAGCCGCCGTCGTAGGTCGGCTCGCCCAGATTGTCGAAGTCGCCCGAGTCCGGGAAGCCGAAGCCGCTATCCGGCGCCGGCAGCGCGGGCACCCCGCCGTTCGAGGGGGCGCCCAGGTAGGTTCCGCCCTGCTGCTGGATCGTGCCCGGAATCGGCTGCGGAGCGAACTGCGGCTGCCCGTACGGCTGAGCGCCATACGGGGAAGCGCCGTAGGGCTGGTTGTAATAGCCCGGCACCCCGCCGCCGTAGGGCGAGGGGCCGTAGGCGGAGGAGCAGCACCCGCTGACCGCCGCCGCCGCCGCCGCGACCGCCAATAACACGGAGCGCCGACCCCGGTTCCACTGGCCCGGTTCCCGCCGACGCAGGCTGCGCGAAACCATCCGCGGCGGGGCAATTCGCAGCCGGACGGGGCGGAACATGGGGGCGGGCCGACGAACGGGGAATGAAAAACGACCGATTCGCGACGCCCTTCTTGCGAACGCACGGCGCCCGCGAACGTCGGTCGTCGCGGGTGTTAGGACACCCCGCCGCACAGAGTCCACCCCGGCCCCGACCGTCCGCGGCCGAAACTTGAGGGAAAATCAGAGCAGGCGAGATTTTTCTTTGTCTCCAGCCGGTCCGACGAGCGCTCTTCCCCTCTGGGATGACCGCTTGCGGTTTCGCAGCGTCCGAGAATCTTGAGCGCCGCGAAACCGCAAGCGACGCACGAAGGCCACAGAGCGTTCGACAGACAATCTGGCATGCTGTCCAACGCCCCCGCGAACCAGAGCCGCATGCGAACGAATCCCGGCTTCCCTATCGTGGCTCCGTTCGCCCCTTCCTGGAGTCTTCCCGCCGTGATTCGCCCCGCCGCGCTGTTCGCCCTGTTGCTCGCCCCGCTCGCGGCGCCGCCGACCGCTCAAGCTGAGGACGCCTCCGCCGACGCCGCCGAGACGGGACGTCCGCCGAACGTGGTGATCGTGTTCTGCGACGACATGGGCTACGGCGACGCCGGCTTCAGCGGCGCGACCGACATCGCCACCCCGCACCTCGATGCCCTGGCGAAAGGGGGAATGAAGTTCACCCACTTCTACGCCGCCCAGGCGGTGTGCAGCGCCAGCCGGGCCGCGTTGCTGACGGGGTGCTATCCGAACCGCGTCGGCGTCTCCGGGGCGTTCGGCCCCGAGGCGAAGGTCGGCCTGCACCCGGACGAGGTGACGATCGCGGACTTCCTCAAAACCCGCGGGTACGCCACGGCGATCTTCGGCAAGTGGCACCTCGGCGACGAACCGGGGCTGTTCCCGAC
The DNA here is from genome assembly GCF_013036045.1 of Alienimonas chondri. Lineage (GTDB taxonomy): Bacteria > Planctomycetota > Planctomycetia > Planctomycetales > Planctomycetaceae > Alienimonas > Alienimonas chondri. The sequence continues at coordinate 1,227 of NZ_WTPX01000146.1, read as the reverse complement.
CGATCAAGGCTTCGACGAGTGGTTCGGCCTGCCGTACTCCAACGATATGTGGCCGCTGCACCCCCGCTACGCCCACATGCCGGACGCCCGCGCCGACCGCAAACGGGGCTACCCGCCGCTGCCGCTCTATGAAACGCCGCTGGAGGGCGAGAACGCCGGCGTGCCGCAGGTGAAGATCGCCGCGGTCGATAAACCCGACCAGGCCCTGCTGACTACCTGGAACGCGGAGCACGCCGTCGACTTCATCAACCGCAAGAAAGACGAACCGTTCTTCCTCTACGTCCCCCACAGCATGCCGCACGTGCCGATCTTCGTGAGCGACAAGTTCGCCGGCAAAAGCGGTCGCGGGTTGTATGGCGACGTGATTATGGAGATCGACTGGTCCGTCGGTCAGATCGTCGAGGCGTTGGAGAAGAACGACCTGCGGGAGAACACCTTGATCGTCTTCACCTCCGACAACGGTCCGTGGCTGAGTTACGGCACCCACGGCGGCGACGCCGGCCCGTTCCGCGAAGGGAAGGGCACCACCTGGGAGGGCGGCCAGCGGGAGCCGACGCTGTTCTACATGCCCGGCACGATCCCCGCCGGCACGGTCTGCGACGCCCCCTGCGGCGCCATCGACCTGCTGCCCACCGTCGCCGACCTGATCGGCGAAGACCTCAGGGCCGCCCTCGGCGACGACCGCGTGATCGACGGCAAATCGATCCTGCCGCTGCTCAAAGGCGAGACGAAAGAATCCCCGCACGAGGCGCTGCTCTTTTATTGGGGACGCGAATTGCAGGCGATCCGCAGCGGTGACTGGAAGCTGCACTTCCCCCACGGCTACCGCAGCCTGCTCTCCGGCGGCGGCCGCCACGGCACACCGTCCGCCTATATGAACCACTTCACCGACGGCGGCCTCTACCACCTCAAACAGAACCCGTCCGAGACGAAGAACGTCGCCGACAAAAACCCGGAGGTCGTCGCCCGCTTGGAGAAACTCGCCGAAGAGGCCCGGCGCTCGCTGGGCGACAGCCGTTTGGAGATGCAGGGCGAAGAGGTGCGCCCAATCGGCCGGGTGAAATAGCGGCGGATTTTATTTCTCCCCTCTCCCTTGAGGGAGAGGGGCCGGGGGTGAGGGTGAGCGAATTGTTCGCACGCTCTGGTTCGGAGAGCGACTCGCCGGACGATGGGCGAGTGGACGGATGTGAACAGCGCTCGGGCGCCGCGCCCCCTCACCCCCGACCC
>NZ_WTPX01000145.1 GCF_013036045.1 Alienimonas chondri | reverse complement strand
GTTCCGCCCCCGCCTCTCCCCCGTCCCACGGTCGTCCGTCAGGTCGAAAGGACGTCCCCTCGCCGGGCTGTCCTCGCTGGCGCTGTTGGGCGGTATCGCCCTCGCCCCGGCCCTCAGCGGCTGCGGTCAGGAGTCGGCGGAGGAGATCGCCGTGACCAGCGAAGAAGCTCCGGATGCGGTCGCGTCCGGGGTCTGGGAGGAAGAACGTTACGGCCGCGTCTCGGGCAGGACGGCCAGCGATGCAGAAGATGAGTCGTTCGCTTTGAACGAAGAGATGAGCGGGGCGATGCCGGGTGAGGGGATGGCGTTTGATTCGGCAGGCCAGGGCGAAGGCATCGGAAACGGCTTGGGCGGTATGGGCGGAGGAATCGGCGGCGGCGGTTTTGCCGGCGGCATGCCCGCCGACTCCTACGCGGCCGACCCAGGCTCGGACGCGGACTTCGGCGACGCGCAGCTCGGCATGTCCGGGCCGGTCGACGCCTCTGCCTTCGGAGCGACCGACAGCAGGACGCCGGCGCCCGAGACTCCCGAACCCAGTGCGGCGCCGGTCCCCTCGGAGCTGAGCGCGGGGGCAATGCGGGGCGGGGAACGCGCCGAGTCCGATCGGCTCTCGGGTCTGGCCGCGGAGACCCGGCGAGGGCTGGAGAAGTCAGAGGGATTCGAATCGAAGCTTGACGACGGCCTGCGACTTCAAAATGAAAGCCTCGACTTGGCACATCAGCATGGCGACTTCAGCCGCGAGCAATACGCCCCGATCCCGGAGAACCGCTTTCTCGCCGCCCGCGACACGCCGCTGTCCACCTTCGCGGTCGACGTGGACACCGCCAGCTACGCCAACGTCCGCCGCTTCCTGACCAGCGGCCAGTTCCCCCCGCCGGGCGCCGTGCGGATCGAAGAACTCGTCAATTACTTCAACTATGACTACGCCCCGCCGAGCGAATCCGCCGGTGATCCGAACGGAGAAGGCGAAGGCGAGGAACCCCGCCCGTTCGCCGTGCACGCCGAGGTCGCGACCTGCCCGTGGGCGCCGGAGCATCGCCTGGTTCGCATCGGCCTGAAGGGTCGCGAGATGGAGACCGACGCCCGCCCGCTGTGCAATCTGGTGTTTTTGCTGGACGTGTCCGGCTCGATGAACTCGCCCGATAAACTGGGGCTGGTGAAGGAGGCGATGACGCTGCTGACCCAGCAGTTGGGCGAGAACGATAAAGTCTCGATCGTGGTCTACGCCGGCGCCAGCGGCCTCGCTCTGCCTCCGACCGGCGGGGACGACCCGAACAAGATTATCGCGGCGCTGGACAACCTCGCCGCCGGCGGCAGCACCAACGGCGGCGCCGGCATCGAGCTGGCCTACAGCACCGCGATGGAGAACTTCATCAAAGGCGGCGTCAACCGCGTGATTCTATGCACCGACGGCGACTTCAACGTCGGCGTCTCCGACGATAGTTCCCTCGTGAGTTTGATCGAGGAGAAGGCGAAGTCCGGCGTGGCGTTGTCCGTCCTCGGCTTCGGCACGGGCAACTATCAGGACGCGAAAATGGAGCAGCTCGCCGATAAAGGCGACGGCAACTACGGTTATATCGACGACATCCGCGAGGCGAAAAAGATGCTGGTCGAACAGCTGACCGGCACGCTGGTGACGATCGCCAAGGACGTCAAGATTCAGGTCGAATTCAACCCCGCCGCGGTGCGGTCCTATCGCCTGATCGGCTACGAGAACCGCAAGATGGCTGCGGAGGACTTCCGCGACGATCAGAAGGACGCCGGCGAGATCGGCGCCGGGCACACGGTCACGGCGCTCTATGAAGTCGTCCCCACCAGCGAGGACGAACCGGATCCGGACGTGCCGGATTTGAAGTATCAAACCGAAGGCGCCCCGACCGACGCCGCCGCGACCAGCGGCGAACTGCTGACGGTCGCCCTGCGTTATAAAGCCCCGGACGCCACGAAGGCCGACCCGGCGACGGAGTTCAGCGTGCCGGTGCCCGATGCGATGACGACCTTCGACGAAGCCAGCCAGGATTATCGCTTCGCCGCGTCCGTCGCCGCCTTCGGCATGTTGCTGCGGGGCAGCGAGCACGCCGGCACGGCGAAGTTCGGCGACGCCACCGCCTGGGCTAAAGCCGCCGTGGGCGACGACGAGCACGGCTACCGCGGCGAGTTCGTCGAACTCACCGAGCACGCCACCCGCATGGGCGACTGAGCATGCGGGCCAGCAAGCCGGGGGGACAAGCCCCCCGGCTCGCCGTGCGTGTTCCCGATCGCCGCCCGCTTGGGCGAATGAAACCGGCCGCTCACTCAGCAGTCGCTCCGCCCGCGCCCGACGATTAGGATCGGGCGCGGGTTCTGGCGTGCGCTCGGGCGCCGTCGCCTTTCACAAGAGCATGCAGCGGCCGAACGGTTATGAGCGTGAAGTTTCGGTGTCCGGCCTGCGACGTGTCGATCGTCGCCAAAGAGGATCGCCTCGGGCAGCGCGTCCGTTGTCCGAAGTGCCGCGAACCGATCGTGGTCGGCGGCGGGGAGGCGCCCTCCGCAGTCTCCGAAGCGGCATCCTCCGTCATCGTCGACTCGAGCGAACCGGCTCTCAGCGAGCCGCCCCGGAGCGAACTGGCGTCCAACCGGCCGACGCCTGACGAACTCCTGCCCGGGCTGCCGGCGCCGGGCGAATCGGCCACGCCGCTGGTGCCGGGGTTGCCTACCGGACCCGGCGCCGTGCGGCCGGTCGCCCGTACGCGGCGCTCCCGGTCTCGGGGGAAGGAGGGCTCGAAGGGGCTGGCCTGGAAGTTGGGCGGGGCGGGGGCCGCGTTGACCGTCATCGCCGCCGGCGTGTTCGCCGCCTTCTGGTTCGGCGGGGGCGAGAGCGGTGAGGAAAACCCCGCCCTCGCCCGCCTCAGCGACGGCGGCGGGATGAGCGAACGGGCGTCGTTCAAGAAGTCTGACGACGCCGCCGGAGCCGCCGACCGCTTCCCCGCCACGCTCTTCGACCGGGAACCGGGCGAAGAGCTGTCGGTTCCCGACCTCATCGAGAAGGTCTCCCCCGGCGTGGTGCGTCTGACGTTGTTCGATGAGTCGGACCGCGAGGTCGGTTTGGGCAGCGGCTTCGTGGTGGATGAATCGGGATTGGTGGCGACCAACTTCCACGTCGTCTCCGCCGGCGTGCGGGCCGTCGCCCACTTCCGCAACGGCGAGGAACGAGCCGTCGTCGGCGCTCGCGGATGGGACGCCGAACGCGATCTGGCGGTGCTTGAATTGGAATCCCTCCCCGACGACGCGGTCGTGTTGCCGCTCGCGGAGATGCTTCCCCCGGTCGGTACGGAGACCGTCGCCGTCGGGCACCCCGGCGGGTTTCAGTTCACCACCACCACCGGCATCGTCGGCGCGCTGCATCGCACGGACGAACTGCCCGAGGAAGCCCGGCGGTTCCTCGATTCCCCCACCGATCAGATGTGGGTGCAGACCAACGCGACGATCTCCGGCGGCAACAGCGGCGGCCCGCTGCTGAACCTGCGGGGCGAGGTGATCGGCGTGAACACCTGGGTGGTGGGCGAACGCGGGCTGGGCTTCGCGGCGGCCTCCTGGGATTTGGGGCAACTGATCCGCCGCGCGGAGGAGGAACCGACCGAACTGGCGGACCTGCAGATCGAGGCGTCCGGCCTGGGCGGCAGCGGCGGGCCGATCGAGAGCTTCTTTGAATCGATGCCCGCGGAGGTGGACGCCGTGCTGACCGGGCATCGGCGGCGGATGGAGGAGTTCGCCGTCTCCCTCTCCATGATCGATTCCCCTGACAATTTGATGGGCCTGCGGGACCAGCATCCCGCCCGCGAAACCGCCGACGAACTGCTGAAACTGGCCGAGGCGAGCGAGGGCACGCCGGACGCCCGTTCCGCCCTGCTGGCGGCGATCATGGTGGGCCGCACGATCGTCTCGGACGAAGGCGAGGGCCGCGTGATCGCCGCCGCCGGCGAGGCGCTGCTGCGGGACCACGCCGAGGCCCCGGAGATGCGGATGGTCCCGCTGATGCTCGGCGGTTCCAGTCGACCGGAGGCCCACACGCTGCTCCGCGGGGTGAAGGAGGCCAGCCCGTTCGACGACGTCAAAGGTCTGAGCCTGTTCGCGCTCGCCTCCGCACTGGGCGAGATCGCCGACCCGACAATCGAGCAGGCCGACGAGGCCGTCGCGGCGCTGACGGAAACGATCGAGGAATACGGCCACATCACGATCGACGGCGCCCCGCTGGAGATGGCCGCCGCCCCGCTGAAGTACGTCGTCGAGAACCTCGTCGCGGGCCGCCGCCCGCCGGCGATCTCCGGCCCCGACGCCGACGGCGAGACGATGTCGCTGGAGCAGTTCCGCGGGCAGGTCGTGCTGCTGGACTTCTTCGCCGACTGGTGCCCCGCCTGCACCGCGATGTATCCGCAGGAGCGGGTGCTCGTCCGCAAATACAAGGATCGCCCGTTCGTGATGCTCGGCGTGAACGGAGACGAATCCGCCACGCTCAGCGACATCCGCGAAGACGGCAGCGTGACCTGGCGCACCTGGGCCGACGGCCCCAACGGCCCGATCTCCGAGCGCTACCGCATCACCGCCTACCCGACGTTGTTCCTGCTCGATGCCGAGGGCCGCATCCGCGAAACCTACGAGGGCGCCCCGGACCTCGAGGAGTTGGAAGGACGGATCGAAGAACTTGTCCAAGAGGCCGAGTCGGAATGATGTCCGCCCCCATTATCCCCTCCCGGCTGGCCCTCGTTTGCGCCAGCACGCTGCTGGTCGGCTGCGGAGGGCAGGAAGAGTTGACGGAGATGCTCGGCGGCAGCGCCGGCCGGGCGGCGATCGCCGACCCGGCGTCGGTGGAGGCGATACGGTTGGAACCGGCGAACCCGCTACCCGACCCGGACGACATCGACCTCGAAGCGCTGGAACGCTTGGTGCTCCCCGATTCGCTGCCCGAGGGCATCTCCGATTACCGGGAGGTCGCCGGCCCGGTCGCGGTGCCCGCCGCACAGGCCGCGGCGCTGGATTCGCCCGGGTGGCTCAGTCCGGACGTCGCTAAAGCGTGCGAACCGCTCTACGGCCTCCGGGTGCGGTTCACCGGACGGAACGGAACGGTGGTCGACATCTGGAACTGTTTTGAATGCGACATCCTGTCGGTCGTCATCGACGGGGAGGTGGTCGGCGGAGACGATTCCGACGACCTGCGTCCCATCCTGCTCGCCGTGGCCCGCCAAGCGTTCCCGGACGACGAGGCACTGGCATCGCTGGAAGAATAAAAGGGACCATGCTCGCCGCCCTCCTGCTCACGCTGCTCCCGGTCCCGCCGGTCGAGGCCGCGGACGTCTGGCCGCGGCACGTAATCGACGCCGGGTCGCGCGGGGCGGACGGCGTGCGGTTGGCGGACGTGGACGGCGACGGACGGCAGGACGTCGTCACCGGGTGGGAGGAGGGCCGCGAGATCCGCGTCGCGTTCGCCCCGCCGACAGACCGGGTGCGCGAGCCGTGGCCGACGGCGACCGTCGGCCGGGTCGCGTCTCCGGAAGACGCCGTCGCCGTCGATCTGGACGGGGACGGACGGTTCGAGATTCTCTCCGCCGCTGAGGGGAAGGCGAAACGGCTGTCGGTGCATCAGGCCCACGGCGACCCGCGGCTGTCGGCGAACTGGGACACGACCCCGTTGGGCGACTCGGTCGGGCGGCAGCAGTACATGTTCGCCCTGCCGTGGTCGGCGGAGAACGGCGGTGGTCTGATCGCCGCGGGGAAGGGAGCCGGCGCCGCGGTCGAATGGTGGCGACCCGGCAAGAACCCGAGCGATTGGACCGCCTGGCGAGCCGTGCAGCTGCGGCCGGTCGGCTGGGCGATGTCGCTGGTCGCCGAAGACATGGACGGCGACGGCGATGCGGACCTGCTCCTCACGGATCGCAAAGGTCCGCGGCGAGGCGTGGTCTGGCTGGAGTTCGATCCGGCGTCCGCCATGTGGCGGGAGCACGCCGTCGGCGGGACGGACCTCGAACCGATGTTCCTCTCGGTCTGCGACCTCGACGGCGACGGCGACCGGGATCTCGCCGTCGCCGCGAAAGACGCCGGGGTCGCACTCTATGAACGGCTCGACGTGACCGGTGATCGCTGGCGGGCTCGCAGGCTCTCCCTGCCGAAGAACGCCGGCGGCGGCAAAGGCGTCGCCGCGACCCGCTCCGCTGTGGGCGGATTGGAACTATTCGTCTCCTGCGAGCATTCGTCCCGGAAGTGCTCGATCGTGCGATTCCGGTTCGGTCCGAACGATGCCGTGTGGACCGCGACCCCGACGATCGACTGCCCCGCCGGCGTGATCGGCACGAAGTTCGACCTCTTGGAATTGCGCGATCTGGACGCCGACGGCGACCTCGATCTGCTGACCTGCGAGGAACGCGAGAACCTCGGGGTGATCTGGTACGAGCGTCCCGGTCCTGCCGGGGCGACGCCGCCTTCCGATCGATCCGCAGCCCCGGACGCCGGAGATGTCCGGGGCCGCGGTCTTCGTCAGCGCTGACGCACTATTTGCCGACCTGCGCCTCCTGCACGCCCTGCCAGGGCTGGGCGGGGGGCAGACCGAGTTCCTGCCCCATCGGTTCGAGCCATTCGCTTTTGAAGGTGCCCTTGCCGTCGACGCTTTCGCCCTGCGTCCAGGCGCCCTGCGTGGGGCGGCTTTGATCCCGCTTCGTGCCGTAGAAGGTGTAGTTGACGCTCTGGTTCTCCTCGGACTGCGGGAAGGTGTTGGGAATCGGGTGGGCCTTGGCTCCGCCGACCTCTTCGTACGCCGCCAGCCACTGGTTCTGGTGCATCGTGTCGCGGGCGATCATATATTTCAGCATGTCTTTCATGCCGGGGTCGTCCGTGTAGTTGTGCAGCTTGACGGCCAGCATCCGGCCGGTCGATTCCGCCGTGACGTTGGCCAGCATGTCCGCGGCGATGTTGCCGGTGGCGTAGACGTGGCTGGCGTCGAAGGGCACGCCCTGACTGTCCATCGGCATCGCGGCCAGGGTGGTGGAGAGCACGTGCCGGGGGTTCATCCCGCCCAGAACGGCGGCGACGGTCGGATCCTTGGCGGCTTCTTCCACCATGGCCGTCGGGGCTCCTTCCAGGTTCAACGCGACCGCGGTCGCGAGCATCTCGATATGGCCCAGCTCCTCGCAGGCGGTTTCCAGCAGCATGTCCCGATACTTCGCCGGACCGCGGGCGCCCCAGGCCTGGAATAAATACTGCAACGCGACGCGCATCTCGCCCTCGACGCCGCCGATCGCCTGTTGCAGGAACTTGGCGAACATCGGGTTCGGCGTTTCGACCTTCACCGGGTACTGCAGCTTGCTGTCGTGATAAAACATCGTTCGCGAGGGAGCGGGGGAACGTGGGGGACAGGCGGCCGGCGTCCGGCCGACCGGCAGAACCCTGAAAACCCCGGCCCCGGCGCGTAGCGGGGAAGGCGCTGCGCGATCGCCTGGGGGACGGCACGGCGGGAACGCCCCCGCGGGAAACGCCCCGCGGGGCGTTTCCGGGCGAACGCTCGGGGTTCAACCCGCACCGGGCCGGACGAATCACGACAAGTGCATACATACGGGCCGGTAGGTACGCTCGCGGGCATGTCGCGCCCCGCCCCCACGCTTCTCGCCGCCGCGCTTGTTTCATGCATTTTTGTTGAGCCGTCGGAGGTTTCCGCCGCGGACGCCGTCGTCGCGGAAACGCCGTTGACGGAGGAGAACTCCTGGGCGTTCGAGGCGCCGGAGGATTCGTTCTCGCCCGAGGCGCTGCTGGATCTGCGGTCGTTGAACGAAGCGGAAAGCGGCCAAAGCGGGTTCGTGCGGCTCTCGGAGGACGGGATGTCGTTCACGCTCGGCGACGGCGAACCGGTGCGGTTCTGGGCGGTCGGCACCGACGCCCATCGCTTCGACCCGGCGGCGATGGATCGGCACGCCCGCTGGCTCGCCAAGCGCGGCGTAAACCTCTGCCGATTGCACGTGACCGTCGCGGCCCACGAGGAGGGCGACGCCTTGGGCGAGGTCAACGACGAACTGATCGCCGGCTGTCATCGGTTCATCAAAAGCTGCAAAGAGAACGGGATCTACGTCCTGCTCTCGCCCTACTACGCCCACTTCGCGGCGCCGAAATCGTGGGGCCTGCCCGGCGGCACGCCGCGGATGGAGGGCTTGGTCTACGTCTCGCCCGAGGTGCAGACCGCTTACAAAACCTGGACGCGCGAATTTTATACCCGCGTCAACCCGCACACCGGGCTAAGCATCGCGAACGATCCGACGGTCGCGATGCTGCAGATTCTCAACGAAGACAGCCTGCTGTTCTGGACCGCCCAGCGCCTGCCGGACCCCTATCGGGAACTGCTGGCCGAGGCGTACTCGAAGTGGCTGACGGAGAAATACGGCTCCGTCGCCGAAGCCTGGGCGGCGTGGGGCGAGGGCTATAAGGGGAAGGACGACCTGGACGACCTGGAGAACGGCCGATTGGGCACGCTGCGACCGTACGACCTCACGCTGGACGCGGACGGGGCGCTGCGGAACCGGCTCAAAGACTCCGCGGAGTTCCTCGCCCGCTATCAACGTGACTTCTATGCGGAGATGGGCCGCTATCTCCGCGAGGATCTGGGCTGCAAGCAGGTGTTGAACGCCACCAACTGGCGCACCGCGAACGATGCCAAACTCAAGGGGCTGGAACGCTATAGCTACGCCGCGCTCGATTGGGATGCGGAGAACGAATACGTCGGCAGCGACTATCAACACTCCGGCGAGAACGACGGCTATCGCATCGACCCCGGCCACTATCTGGTCAACGAATCGGTACTGGGCAAGCCGCTCGAAATGTGCACGAACTTCCGGCAGCGGCGGGGGGCGCCGTTTATCGTTACCGAGACGGCGTGGAAAAACCCGAATCGCTATCAAAGCGAGGGGCCGTTCCTCGTCTCCGCCTATCAAAGCCTGACCGGAATCGACGGCGTGGTCTGGTTCGCCTTCCAAACGCCCGGGTTCGAGACCGACCCCAATAAACCGTTCTGGCGGACCGGCGATCAAATGTCGGTGCATAAATGGAGCCACGGCTATCCCGCCCAAACGCTCGGCTTCCCCGCCGCGGCGCTGGTGTATCGACGGGGCGATCTGAAGCAGGCCGAGCCCGTGGTCGTCGAACGCCGGCCCGCCGCCGAAGTGTTCGACCGGCAGCCGCCCCGAGTGACGGACGACGAAACCTACGGGGACGCCCGCGATCAGCCCGAACTTCGCTCCGATTGGACGCCCGGCGAGCGAGCCGGCGGCGAAGAGCTTCCGCGGGCGGCGTTTCTCGTCGGCCCGGTCGTGGATCAGATCGTCGGCGACGACGCATCCGGCGAGGACATGGTCTCGCCGTACCTCGATAAATACATCGATCGCGAGGCCGGGAAGATTCACGCCGCCACCGGCGAGTTGATGTGGGACTACAAGCGCCGCGTCTGCGTGATGGAGGCGCCCCGCGCCCAAGGCGTCACCGGCTTTCTCAAAGAGGCCGGCGGGCTGTTCCAACTGGCCGACGTGACGATCGAGTGCTTGAACGACTACGCCACCGTGCAGGTCGTCAGTCTTGATGACGCGGATCTGAATAAAAGCCGCGCGGTCTTGGTGCAGATCGTCACCGTGAACCGGTTGACCGGCTATCGCACCGAACCCGCGACTTTCTCGATGGGCCAAGGAGAGGGGGCGTACGAGGTGCAGGGCGAACGCATCGTCCGCATCGGCGAGGCCCCGCTGCGACTGGCGAACACGCAACTGACCGTCACGGTCGCCAACCCACAGCTGACCGAGGCGGTCGTCCTCGACGTGAACGGCCACCCGGTTCGCACGCTGCCGGTTGAGAACGGCCGGCTGGAAATGCCCGCCGACGCCGTCTACGCCGTGCTGCGAGCGGGGGAGTGAATTTCGGCATCGCGTTGCTTTCGATTCTCCTGCTGGCGGCAGCGGTTTTGGTGCCGATCACATGGGGGGCGATCGTGCTGCGGTTCTTCGATCGCTGGTTCACCCACCGGGACCCCGAAAAGCAGATCCCTTATGGCGAAGCGTTCGTCGGGGGCATGATGTTGTGTCTGGCGACGTTCGCCGCGGCGGGCCTTGTCGTTCTGGGGGGCTTGGCGACCGATTCCGCCGACATCAGCCTATGGGGCGGAAGCGTCTGGCTCCTTTGGATAGGGGCGTTCGCCACGGTGCACGCTTCTACAACCGTGGTCGCCTGGGCCGCGTTGGAGCGGGGCACGTCGCGCGGGCGAGCTTGGGCGGCGTCCGCCGGCGCGGCGACGGTGTGGCTCGGCGGGATGTTCATCGCCCTCGCCGCGTGGGGATGGGTTCTCGCCACGTTCGCGTGAGAGAACAACGCATGAGGGATCAGCCGCCCGCTGGCCCTCACCGATTCCAAGGCATCTTCGCCAGCATCATGCCCATCCCACAGGTATCAGTGAGGCCGGCGAAGGTCAGGCCGGCGCCGATGAACGCGGGTAGGCCAGCCCAGTACGGATGGACCGTCAGGGCGAGGACGGACCCGGTGAACGCCAGCGATCCGGCCGCGATGCGTACCTGCCGCTCCAGCGAAATGGACTTCTTCCCCCGCTCGATCGGCAGCCCCGCGGCCTCCCAGGCGGGCGTGCCGCCCTCGACGCTGAGCGCTTCGATCCCCGCGGTCCGCAGCGTCTCCACGGCCTGACCGCTGCGGGCGCCGCTCTTACAGATCGCCAGAATCGGCCCGTCCCCCTCGTTCTGGAACGATCCGGGATCCAGCCGATCCAGCGGGACATTGCGGGTGCCGGTCGCGTGCGCTTCGCGGAACTCCGGCGGGGTGCGGACGTCGATGAGTACGCCGCCCTGTTGGAGCCGATCAGCGGCCTCCCGGGGTGAAAGCGGCGTGGCGGGGGCGGCGATCATCATCGGGCGGCGGTGCGGGGAAGGGACCGCCGCGATTCTACCCCTGAGCCGCCGCGGCGAACGCTCGGCGGGCGGCGGGGGAGGTCGGCGCCTGCGGCAGACCGCGGAAGTCGCCGCGGAGGGCCTTCAGGGCGTAGCGCTCCCGATCGATCTCCGCCGCCGTCCGCACGCCCATCCGGCGGAGCACTTCCAGCGGCGGGCACCAGCCCTGCACGGCATGTTGCAGCAGGAACGCGGCGACCGCCCCGGGGAGGAACAGCCACTTCTTATCCACCGTCGCCCCCAGCACGATCCCCGCGAGGGCCAATGTGGAGGCGTTCGCCTCCAAGGTGCGCTCGGTATCCCATTCCGCATCCAATTCAGCCAGACGGCGGTCAATCGCCGCCGGCCCGGCGAGCGCGAGCCGGGCGACCCGATCCCCCGCCTCGCGTGTGATGCGGGCGTTGACGGAATCCATCGTGTTCTGACGGACGCGGGTATTGGTGTCGGGGAGCATGGAGGCGGGGGATCGGGT
>NZ_WTPX01000144.1 GCF_013036045.1 Alienimonas chondri | reverse complement strand
CCCTTGAAGGATTGAACGATGCCGTCCGTTAGCGATCCCCCGCCGCTTGCCCCGGAACTTGCGATTCAGAATCGCGGTCGCGCCGCCGCCGCCCCGCCGGAGCAGACCGCCCCGACGCGGCCGACGGATTCGCCCCGGTTGTTGATGGATCTGGTGGATTTGCGCCCGCCCGGCGGCACGCCCGCGGGGGCGCCGATCTCGGCGATCTGTCGGAACGCCCTGGTCGATGCGTTGCGGCACCGGGATCATCGCACGCTCACGCACTCTCATCGCGCAGCTTGGTTGGCCGGCGGGGTCGCCCGGGGGCTGGGCGTGGGCGGGTCGGCGTTGGCCGTGGTCGAAACCGCCGCCCTGCTGCACGACGTCGGCAAGATCGGCGTGCCGGACAACATCCTTTATAAGCCGGGTCCGCTCTGCGACGACGAGGCTGAATTGATGGATCTGCACCGCGGCGTGGGAGCCGCCGTGTTGCAGGCCTGCGGCGCCAGCGACGATCTGCTTCAGGTGATCGCCCGCATCGGCGACGAAAGCGACGAGGACTTCGATAGGGACCGCAGCGAGGTCCACGACCTGCCCGGCCGCATCGTCAGTCTGTGCGAAGCGTACGACTCGCTGCGCACCGCCCAACCGTATCGCGACGGCTTTCCGCACGAGGCCGCGTTGAAGGCGCTCTCCGGACGCGCCCAGCATCGGTATGACTCCACGATCCTCGACAACCTCAACCGCTGGGTGAAAACGCAGGGAGAGGCCTCGGCGCTGGACGAACTGCTCGCGCCCAAATCGCCGCCCGACCCCGCGGCGGCGCTGCGGGCGGTGCGGTTCTGCCACATCTTCGGTTATCTCTCCCTGCTGGAGACGCTGTACGAAGGGTTCTGCCTGCTGGACGCCGACCTGCGGTGCACCGTTTGGAGCTCCGGGTTGGAAGACCTGATGGGCCGCCGGGCGAGCGAATTGCGGGGCGAGATCCGCACCGGGCGTACGCTGGAGTTCGCCGCCCCGGACGGAACGCCCCTGCCGGATCGAGACCGCCCGCTGGATCGCGTCTTGAACACCGGCCGCCCGGTCGCCGAGACGGTGAAGGTTCGTCGGTCCGCCCGCATCCGCCGTCCCGGCGAATCGGACGAGACGTCCGAATGGGCGGACGTGGAGGTGCAGGTGTTCCCCCTGACCGACTCGCAGGGCGGGGTGCGGGGGGTGGCGGAGATCTATCGGAACTTAAACCGTCAGCAGCACCGCCCTCGGGAGTTCAAAGAGCTGCGCCGCGCCGCGACCCGCGACGCCCTCACCGGCGTGGCGAACCGCGGGGAGCTGGAATCCCGGTTGTCCCGCGCCCTGCGGGAAAGCAGCGAAGAGGGCCGCCCGTTGGCGGTGATGTTCCTGGACTTGGATAAGTTCAAAATGATCAACGACACGTGGGGCCACGGCGTCGGCGACGAAGTGCTCAAGCACCTCAGCACGCTCTTAAAAACGGAGTGTTACAGCGGCGAAACCGTCGGCCGCTACGGCGGGGAGGAGTTCGTCATCATTTGTCCCCAAACGGACCTGGAGGCCGCCGCCAAGCGGGCCGACCGCCTGCGGCGGGCGATCGCGGACACCAAAGTCAACGGCCGCACCCAGCCCCGCCCCACAGCCAGCTTCGGCGTCGCCGCCGCGGAGGAGGGCGACACCGTCGAATCGCTGGTTCAGCGGGCCGACGCCGGGTTATATCTCTCCAAGGAGACCGGCCGAAATAAAGTCACCGCGCTGACCGAGGCCCAGCGCCGCGACGCCGCCGACCCCGCCGCCGCGGAGAAGCGCGCCCGCGCCGCCGAGCCGAAGGGCAAGTTCCGTCTCGAATCGACGGTGCAGGCCTGCCTGGCGGCGTCGATGGTCGTGCACAAGCTGCGGGGGTTCCTGGAGGACCACGCCGCGAAGGTGCTGAGCGTCTCGGACTCCGAGGTCTGCTTCAAACTCGGCCATGCCGGCCTGACCGGCCGCTGGGGCCGCCGCCGCGAAGACTGCCCGGTGGAGGTGCATGTCAAGGTGGGCGCGGAACTCATCAAGACCCGCAGCGCCGCGATGCTGAACGACGTGACGATCACGATCGAACCCGTCGGCTGGGGCGTCAAACAGGCCGCGTGGGAGGAACGCAGCGGCCAGGTCGCGCGGGATTTGAAGGCGTATTTGGCGGTGGGATGAGCGACGGCGGAGAACGTCCGATCGTCGCCTCCGCTGGCGACGATCGCGACGGTTCGACAGACTGTGGACGTTCGTTCCCGGTCTGAACCGCTCCCATGTCCGTCGGCCTGTCCGCCCACCTGCACACGGCTCTCTGTCGGGGCGAAGACTCCGCGGACGTGCGTGGCTATCGCCTGTCGGAAGCCGCCAGCGGCGGCGCCTTCACGGACGTCGCCTACCTGCTGCTGCACGGGTCGCTGCCCGACCCGGACCACCTCGCGGACTTCCGCACGCTGCTGACCTGCGCCGCCGAGGTGCCGCCGATCATTCGGAACCTCACCGAGGAACTCCCCCTGCACGTCACGCCGGGGCAAACCCTCCGCACCGTGGTGAGCCTGCTGGGCGAATTCGACGCCCAGGCCGGCCAGACCAGTCCCTCGGCGCTGCGGACGCAGGCCGTGGACCTGATGGCCCGTCTGCCGCTGGTCTTCGCGGCGACGCGGTTCTTCAAAGGCGGCAAGCAGCCGGAGGCCAATGCGGAACTGTCGTTCTCCGCGGACCTCGTCCGCCTGCTGACCGGCAAGACGCCCACCGAAGCGGAGGAGGTCGCCTTCGAGGCGGACATGGTCCTCGCCGCCGACCCGGCCCCCAGCGCCGACGTGTTCGCCGCCCGATTGGCCGCGGCTCGCGGGGCGGACCTGTACGGCGTCGTCACCGCCGCCCTGTGCAACGGCGACGGCCCCCCCGGCGGCGGCGACACCATCACCGACCAGGAAGACGTCACCAGCGCCGTCGCCCGTTGCGTCGCCCGCGTGCCCGTCTGGACCGCCCATGCGCTGGAGCAGCTCAAAGAGCTGGAAGACGGCCCCCTCGGCCACGTCGACACCACCGTGACCTACGACCGCCCCACCGAACGGCTGTTCGAGCCGCTCAGCGAGCGGTGAGTTGAGCCTCTACTAGCCCGGAGCGCAAGCTCCGGCCCGCGAGCGCAGCGAGCGAGACCCGCATTCTCTTTTCATCCCTCACCGTCGGCTGTGCCGACGGCCGGAGCTTGCGCTCCGGGCTGGTAAAGCGAGATCTCATGCTTCACGTCGGCATCATCACCGTCTCCGACCGGGCGACCGCCGGCGTCTATGAAGACCGCGGCGGCCCCGCCGTGCGGGCGTTCTGCGAGGCGAATCTCGCCGAGCAGGAAGGCGGCTGGGAATCGCACGCCCGTATCGTGCCGGACGAACCGCCGTTGATCCGTGCGGCCGTGCTCGAACTGCTGGAGGCCGGCTGTCGCTTGATCATCGCCACCGGCGGCACCGGCCCGACGCACCGCGACGTGACCCCCGAGGCGATTCGCCCCCTGCTGGACAAGGAACTGCCCGGCTTCGCGGAGAAGATGCGGGCCGACGCCTGGGACGACGTGCCGACCGCGATCCTCGCCCGGCAGGCGTGCGGGGTGCGGGGGGATGCGCTCCTCCTGTCGCTGCCCGGCAGCCCCAAGGCGATCCCCCAATGTCTGGGCGCCGTGTGGGGGGCGATCCCGCACTGTCTGAAGCTGATCGCGGACAATCCGGCCGAGTGACGCCTCCGAGCCCCGACCGTCAGGGAGCGGGCCGCTCACCAGCTTCCGATGAATTCGCCCGCACACGCGTCGCTGGCGCATCCTTCGCGAATCGTTCGTGCCCGGGCGAGCGGCCCCTCCTGACGGTCGGGGCTCATAGACGAACCGTCAGCCCACAATCCCCGAGATATCCAGTTCATAAAGCTGCCGCCCGCCGTCGTGCGGGCTGTCGACGCAGACCGTGCGTCCGTCGCGGCTGACGCGGGGATGCGTGTCGCAGCGCCATTCGCCCTTGTACGCCGGCGGGCTGTGGAACGACGCGAGGTTCACCCGTTTGTCCGTCGGGACATGATAGAGATACACGGTTTGCAGGCGGTCCGAACCCTGCGGATAGGTGTCGTTGAGGATCCACTCGCCTGGGGCCCAGTTGGCGTTCGGCGGATCGGGCAGATAGGTGTTGTGCCCGTTGGCCGGCATCGCTTCGGCTCCCACGGCCGTCACTTCGTCCGTCCGGTCTTTAAACAGATAAAATCCCCACGGCTTGCCGGCGGGTTTGCTCCAGGCGCAAATATGGTCCGGGTCGCGCCAGATAAAGTGGCTGGTGTGCCCGCTGGGATCGAGGACGTACGGCTCGGAGCCGTCGGCGTTCACGGTGAACATCCGCGTTTGAAAGCCGCCCTTCCCGCCGTCCGGCCGCCAGCGGTGCAGCACGATAAACCGCTCCCCGTTCGGGCTATATAACAGGTGGTTAAAATAATGCTTCGCCCCGTCCATCGACGCCTGCCGCGGTTCGATCGCCGCGGCCTGGGCGATGCTGAAGATGAGTTCGCTCTCGCCGGTGTCGAGGTTTACGGAGCGCACGCCGCTTTCCTCGGGCACCAATTCGTCCGCGTGCGGGTCCGGCAGCCCGGCGTACCCGTAGCCGGGGCGAAGATCGTTGATACGGCGGAAGTCGGCGTTAAGCCCCGTCTTGCCGTCCGGGGCGACGGTATAAATCGGTTCGGGGATCGTCCGCATCCGCGGGCCGGTCTCGACGGGGTCGGTCGAAATTCCGTCGAGTCGGCAGACAAAGCGGTCGCCGTCGCGGTCGTTCCACAGCACTTCGGTCCCGTGCCCCGGTCGAAACTGCAGCATGCACCCCTGCTGCCAGCCGAACGCGGCGGACCGCCCCAGCGGTCGGTAGCCCCCGCCAGTGGTGCGGTCGACGAAGCCGACGCCGATCGAATCCTCCGCGGTCGGGCTGCGGCCTTCAAAATCGATTTCGTTCGAGAGAACGAGTGCGTCGTCCGGGCTGAACTGCAGCTTGTCGTAGTAGCCGAACCAGTGCTGCTTCGGCCCGTCGGTCAGTTTGCGGACCGGGACCGCGGCGTTCTTCACCCCCGTCTCCCCCCGCCCGATGCGCGGCAGCGCCAGCGAGGCGGCGCCGGCGAGCGAGCCGCCGACGAAGGAACGGCGGGAGAGCGGCGGGGCGAACATCAGGGGACTCCGGCGGACGCGGCGGGCGAGCGGCGGCGATGATCGACCGCGACCGCGGCGGTCGCAACGCGCGCCGGAGGGCGGTATCCTGCCCGCCTGCAAACCATCTGTTTCGTTCGCCCTTCCGCCTCGCAGCCCCGATGCACAAAGTTACGTTGATCCCCGGCGACGGGGTCGGTCCGGAGATCGCCCACGCCACCCGTCGCTGCGTCGACGCCGCCATCGAAGCCCACGGCGGCAAGATCGACTGGGACGAACAGGCCTGCGGCATCGAGGTCATCGAGGCCGAGGGCGGCGTGCCGGCTCGCGTGATGGACTCCGTCCGCGCCAACGGGGTCGCGCTCAAAGCCCCGATCACCACGCCGATCGGCAAAGGCTTCCGCAGCGTCAACGTCTACCTGCGGCAGGAGCTGGGCCTCTACGCCTGCATCCGCCCCTGCAAGCAATATAAGGGCGTGCGGACCTTCTACGAGCACGTCCCGGTCGACCTCGTCATCGTGCGGGAGAACACCGAAGACCTTTACGCCGGCGTCGAGTTCAAAGCGGGCGAACCGGCCTCCGCCGAGGTCATCAAGGCGATCAACGAACACGCCCCCGGTAAGAAGATCGGCACCCCGGTCGCGGAGACCGGCGTCAGCATCAAGCCGATCTCTCATCCCGGCACGCGGAACATCGCCCGCGCGGCGTTCAAATACGCCGCGGACAACGGCCGCAAGACGGTCACGTCCATCTGCAAGGCGAACATCATGAAGTTCACCGACGGCCTGTGGTACGACCGCACCCGGGCCGTGGCGCTGGCCTGCGGGGCGGAGTTTGAATGGGCCGAGGAGAAGGAAGGCGTCGAAGCCGACCCCGAAGTCACCGGCATCGACGCTTCCGGCGTGAAATATAACGAACGCCTGATCGACAATATGTGCATGCAGCTCGTGCAGAAGCCGGAGCTGTACGACGTGCTGCTGACCGAGAACCTGTACGGCGACATCCTCAGCGACCTGTGCGCCGGTCTCGTCGGCGGCCTGGGCGTGGCCCCGGGCGCCAACATCGGCCCGGACAGCGCGATCTTCGAAGCGACGCACGGCAGCGCCCCGAAGTACGCCGGTCAGAACAAGGTGAACCCGGTGGCGCTGATCCTCAGCGGCAAGATGATGCTGGCCCACCTCGGCGAGCACAAAGCCGCCGACGCTTTGGAAAACGCCGTCGCCCACGTCATCGCCGAAGGCAAGAACGTGACCTACGACCTCAAAGCCGACCGCAACGACCCCACCGCCGTCGGCACCAGCGAAATGGCCGACGCGATTATCGCGGCTCTTTGATGACCAGAGATGTCTGCGAGCGTCGTGAGAGACCTCGTTAGAACCGCGACCGTCAGGGAGCCGGCTCCCTGACGGTCGCGGTTCTTCGGTAAACTGGCAGTTCCCGTTCCGCGGAATCTCCCCATGCCTCAACTCGCCGAACCCCCGCCCCGCCCCGCCCCGCCTGCTCGCCGGACAGTGCTGCGCGGAGTCACGTGGGCGGAGTACGTCGCCCTGCGGGCCAAGCCGGAGAACGAGCACGTCAAGCTGACCTACGACGGCCCCGCCGGCGGGCTGCTGGAGATCGAGATGCCGAACGGCCCATTGCACGAGAACGTCAGTTGGTGGCTGGCGAACCTGATCTTGGCCTTTACGGAGGAACGTCGGATCCCCGTGCGAGGCGTCGGCAGCCTCACGCAGAGCCGGGAAGATCTTCAGCGGGGGTTGGAGTCAGACCTGTGCTACTACGTTTCGTCCCTGCCGAAGCTCGAGGGGCGGGACGCGGTCGACTTGGAAGCCGGCGATCCGCCGCCGGATTTGTGCGTCGAGGTCGATGTGACCAGTCCCGGCGTGCGCAAACTGCCGATTTACGCCGCCCTCGGCGTGCCGGAGGTGTGGGTCTGGGCGAACGACACGCTCACCGTGCACCGCCGCGGCGATGACGGGGCTTACGCCGTCTCCGGCAAGAGCGGCGAACTGCCCGGGTTCCCGATCGCAACGGCCGCGGCGCTCATCGCCCGCCGGGCGGAGGCGGAGCACTTCGCTCTCTTGGCGGAATGGCGAACCGCCGTCCGGCCCGACGAGAACCAGTAGGCCGTTCCGGGCCGGTTCACTCCGCGTCGCGGTCGATCATCAGGCGGGGCGGGGGGACGCGGGCGGCGATCTTGAGGAATGCCTCCATCAGCAGCGCCTCGTTCTCCGCCGCGGAGTTGCCGCCGGGGACGTTAATATGGATGCCGGCGCCGGCGTGGCCCATGGCGTTCATTAAATCGCTGTCGGCGTTTGCGCCCACGCTGAGGGTGTGCACCGTGGCGCCGGCGTGGATCGACTCGCGAGCGTGGTAGAAGGCGTACTGTTTATCGACGTCGTCGGTCGTGTAATCCGCGACGCCGTCGCCATCGAAGTCCGTCAGTTCGTTCCAGTCCCAGTCGCCCGGCAGGGAGAAGCCGGGGGGGCTGACGTTCGCGTTGCCGTCCGTCATCACCAGGATCGTCGGTTGGGCGCCATAGCGGCCGTGCTCCGCCAACATTCGCTGAGCCTCCTTAACGCCGTCGCCCAGACCGGTGGTGCTCCGATAATACCCCGCCTGCCGATGGCGCTGGATCGTATCGATCGCGGCGTAGTCCATGGTGATCGGGTCGCCGGTGATGTCTGCGACCAAGCCTTCCAGCGGGTCGTTCACGCTGGTTTCCCAGCGGGCGGTGGTGTCGTAACTGACCATCCCCAGGTGGTCGCCGTAACCCAAGACGCCGAGGTAGTCCGTCAGTTGCGTCACGCCCTCTTTCATCGCATGAAACGGCTGAGCCGGCGCCTTCCACAGCGGCGGCGTCGCCGAGTGGCTGGGGTGATAACCGAGGGTGTAGCTGACGAAGCCCAGCTTGCCGTATTGCATCAACTGACCGGCGTTATAAGCCGAGTTCGTGTTCTCCATGTACCAGAAGAAGTCGCTCCAGCTGCCGCTCGGGAACGGGTAGTCCACGCCGGATAGTCCCAGCGCCTCTTTGGTGGTCTCGGTATCGAAAACGATTCGTTCTCCGTACTGACCGAACCAGTTGACGTTATTCCAGGATTTCACCCGCACCTCAGAGACCCGGTAATGGTTCGTGCTGAAGGTGTGGGACTTCCCGACATGGTCGTAATTCTTCCACGTTCCGTTGCCGTCCCGCACCCACAACCGATCGATGTTCGACGTGCTGGTCACCGTGCCGCCCCAGGGGCCGGGCGTGAGCGTAACGTGGGGAATCCCGGAGCCGCTGTTCTGCGGAACGCCGCGCAGGGTGGCGCGCTCCGGTTCGTCCGGCAGCATCGCGTCGTCCAGGCCGAGGGCGTCGTAGATCTCCAACATGTTCTCCGTGACTTCGGCTTCGCCGAGGCGATCGAAGGCGGGGAACTCGCTGTCGTCGTTCATGGAAGCGGAATAATCTAGCACCAGCACCAGGTCGCGCGGCTCCGTATAAGCGATGCTGGAGACCCGGAAGGAGTGCCCCGTCATCCCGAAGATGCGGCTGAAGAACGCGGGCATTTGCCCGTCCGGGGCCGTGGTGTCCGGGTTCTCTTTGCGGGCCGCGACCTCGACCACGTTATACGGCGCCCCGCCCCACTGGATGCGATAGCGGCCCAGGTCGTTGTCGTAAACGCGTTTTCCCAGACGAATATCGATCTCCGAATCGACGAACGTCTCGTTCATCCCGGCGACTTTGACCGCCATGGCGCGGGCGCGTTCGGCCATCTCAGCGTCCAGCGCGCTCGGATCGTCGCCCTCGGCGACGACGTCCGCCAGTTCGTGCGCGGCGGCGAGCGCCGCGGCGTCCGTCGCGAACTGCATTCGCGCCCGGGTCAGGGCGATCAGCCCCAGATCCACCCCCAGCGCCACGAACCCCAGCACCGCGAACAGGCACACCACCGCCACCGGCGTGAAAACGCCCTTGCGCTCGCCAGTATCCTGACGCGCGGGCTGCGGGGGACGAACGCGGGCGGTCATCGTCGAAGGCTGCATGGCATCGTAGAGAGTCAGGGAGAGTCGGATCGAGTTTGCTTCGGAGTCCCACGGAGTCACGCGACTCCGCGGGCAAGGTCAGGGCGTGTGGCTGTCGCGGCCGGCGCGGAAGGTGAATCGAGCGTTCAACCGTTCGCCGAACCACAATCTGGAGAACGACCCGCCGGGCGTGGGCACGCTGGCCTCCATCGTGAATAGTTCTAGGCGGTTCCCGGACTGGCCCAACGCAAACGGCTCGCCGGCCGAATCGCCCTCAGCGTGGGTCATGGCGAATTGAATCTCGTCCCGCGGCGTGCCGCCGGCGGCGAGGAAGTTCTCAAAGTCCTCCGCCACTTTCTGGGCCGGGGTTTGATTGCCGGGCAGGCTTTCGTCCCAATCCATCGAGGCCAACCGTCCGGCCTCCCGCATCGCGGCGGAGAGCCGGTGCACCTGTTGAATGCAGGCGTTCATCTCCGCGCTGGCCACCACCAGGAAGATAAAGAACGGCGCGACCGCGGCGAACTCCACGAACGCGGCCCCGCGGCGCTCGTGATATCGGGGTTTTATGCCGGACGCGGGCGCCCGGCGTGTACGGCAAGCGGGGGAGCGAAGATTATTCATGACGATTCACCGCCTGCCCGTAGATCACCTTCGGTCCGCCGTCCGGCCCCTTGAGCAGAAACGGCGGGATCAAACTGACGTCCGCGTAGGTCACCTCGACCCGGACCACGAATAACTGCCGCGGGCGAGCGTCGGCGACTTCGATATCCGGCAGGGAGTCCACCGCGATCTCCGAGGGGTCGCCGCCGGAGTCGAACGCGGCGGCGTTTTTCACGTGCACCCGGATGTTCCCGTTCGGGACGGCGGCGCCGGCGGTCTCCCGGGCGAGCGTTTCCACCTCGGCGGTGGTTACGCCGTCCATCACCCCCATACGGCCGGCCTTCTCCGCGGCCGCCCGCATGGTGGCGGCGGTCATCGACGCGTGATTGATCTCCAGAATTGCCGCCAGAAACAGTCCGAACAGCGGCAGACAGACGGCGAACTCCGTCAACGCCGCCCCGCGCCGCGGCGCGGGACGGCGGCGGAAACTCGGGCGGCGGCGGGACGTTCGAGAGAACATGCGTTCGGAACGCTAGGTCGCACTGATCGACCGCGCCGGACGAACCCGGCGGCAGAACGAGACGACCGACGCGCAACCTCCACCCAGCCCGCACGACCGACACGACCCCTTGCGGAGCCGTGCGGGGTTTCCGCACAACAGGGGGTTCCGCACCTCCCGGCGTCGCTCGGCGTGCTCGGCAGTGCGAACCGATCAGCCCGCCGTCGCCGTCGCGACCGGCAGAGCGCCGGCTGGCAGACCGGGCGCCGACGGCGGTCGAGCAAGGCTTCCGCCCTCGACGAACGGCTTGTCAGCGGCGGGCTGGCCTGCGTACCGTGCGACTCACCCTCAACTGCCCCCGACGCGGGGGCCTGCGCCGCGATGGCGACTTCCCAACGAGAGAATCCCCGCCGGCAGAGCCGGATCGCCCGTGAGGCGGCCCGACTGCTCCGGGGAGGCGAACAGCCCGACCTGTCCGCGGCCCTGCAGAAGGCCGCCCGCCGCGTCTGCCGCGCGCGGCCCCGAATCGGCGAGATCCCCGATCCCCGGGCCGTCGTCGCCGAACTGACCCGACTCGACGATCAGGCCGAGCGATTCGACGCTGACGCAGCCCGAGCCGACGCAGCCCGAGCCGACGCAGCCCGAGCCGACGGTCACGACGACGACCGCTTCGCCGCCTACCGGACGCTGCTGGACGATCTGGCGGACGTGACGCTCGGTTCGCCCCGCCATCCGGAGGGCGACTGCCTCACCCACAGTTTGCAGGCGTACGTCTTCGCCACCCGGGAGACGGCGTGGGACGAGGAGTTCCTGCTCGCCGCCCTGCTGCACGACGTCGGCAAGGCGATCCATTATCGCGACCCGCTCCCCGCGACGCTGGAGGCGCTGGACGGGTTGGTCACCGCTCGCACGCGGTGGTTCGTGGAGCATTTGGAGGAGGGCCGACGCTGGATCGGCGGGAAGCTGTCGCCGCGAGCGTGGCGTCGATTGGCGGCCCACCCGGACGGGGAAGCGTTGAAGGCGCTGGCCCGCTGCGACGCCGCCGCCGTCCGTCGGGCGATGCGGGTGCCGCAGCTCGACGAAGCGCTGGAGCAACTCCGCGCCCTCTCCGACTGGACCGGGGACTGGGACGAACCGACCGACGGCCCGACCGCGGAGGAGGAATCCCTGTGGAGAACGGACGATCGCTGCGGTTGGGGCTAGAACGCCCCGCCGGCGTTCGCCCCCGGCCC
>NZ_WTPX01000143.1 GCF_013036045.1 Alienimonas chondri | reverse complement strand
GGCAAATCCCACCGCCGCCCGCTCCCGGCCGATCCGCCCGCAATCGGCCGGCCCCGCCCCCGAGTTCGGAACCACGGAGCGACCTTATGGCCGACACGATGACCGCCGCAGACACCGCCGCCCCCGCGGCGAACGCGTCCGATCGACTGGCCCCTGAACGATTGGCCCCCGATCAGACCGCCGGTCCCGTTCCGATCCGCGGAACGGAGATGCTGGCCAAACTCGCGGCGGAGCAATCCGTCGATGCCTATCGACAGGTGCATTGGCAAGGCTCGTTCGCGGACTATCTCGATCTCGTTCGAGAGAACCCCGGCGTCGCCCGCACCGCCTATCAGCGGCTGTACGACATGGTCGTCAGCTACGGCACCTACCCGGTCGGGGACGAGAAGCAGGGGCTGATTCGCTATCGCTTCTTCGACGATCCCGACACCGGCGGCCGCAACGCGATCTTCGGCCTGACCCGCACCCTGACGGACTTCGTCAACACGCTGAAGTCCGCGGCCCTCGGCTACGGCACGGAGCGTCGGGTCATCTTGCTGCACGGCCCCGTCGGCAGCAGTAAATCGACGATCGCCGCGCTGCTGAAGAAGGGACTCGAACGCTACAGCCACACCGACGACGGGGCGCTGTATACCTTCGGCTGGAAGGAGAAAGACCCGGAGACCGGAGAGACCCGCATCCAGTGGGATCCGATGCATTCCGAGCCGCTGCAGCTCATCCCGCAGGCCCAGCGGGACGCGGTTTGCGAGATGCTGAACGCCGGCCAACCGGAGGAGGCGCACCAGGTTTCGATCACCGGGGAGGTCTGCCCGCTGAGCCGGTTCCTCTTCCGCGAGCGCCTCGCCGAGGCCGACGGCGACTGGACCAAGGCGCTCGAAGGCGTCGTTGTGCGACGCCTGACGCTGTCCGAAGCCGATCGCGTGGGCATCGGCACGTTCCAGCCGAAGGACGAGAAGAACCAGGACAGCACGGAACTAACCGGCGACATTAACTTCCGCAAGATCGCCGAGTACGGCAGCGAGTCCGACCCCCGCGCGTTCAATTTCGACGGAGAATTTAACGTCGCCAATCGCGGCATGATTGAATTCATCGAGGTCTTAAAGCTCGACGTGGCGTTCCTGTACGACCTGTTGGGCGCCTCCCAGGAACACAAGATCAAGCCGAAGAAGTTCGCGCAGACCGATATCGACACCGTCATCATCGGCCACACGAACGAGCCGGAGTTCAAAAAGCTCCAAAGCAATGAGTTCATGGAGGCGCTGCGGGACCGCACGATCAAGATCGACGTCCCCTACGTCACCCGCCTCAAGGAAGAGGTCAAGATCTATGAAAAGGATTACAACGGCCGCAGGGTGAAGGGCAAACATATCGCCCCGCACACCCTGGAGGTCGCCGCGATGTGGGCGCTGCTGACGCGGCTCGAACAGCCGAACAACGCGGGCCTCACGCTGCTGCAGAAGCTCAAGCTGTACAACGGCAAAACGCTGCCGGGGTTCACCTCGGACAACGTCGTACAGTTGCGGCGGGAATCGAAGCACGAGGGCCTGCACGGCATCTCCCCCCGCTACGTGCAGGACAAGATCAGCAACGCGCTGGTCATCAATGCGGAGAGCAGCAGTCTCAACCCGTTCATGGTCCTCCGGGAGTTGGAGGAAGGGCTGAAGCACCACAGCCTGATCCCCGACGACGAGGCCCGGGAGCACTACCGACACCTCATCAGCGTGGTGAAGGAGGAATATACGGACGTCGTCAAGAACGAAGTCCAACGGGCGATCGCCGCCGACGAAGAAGCCCTCACCCGGCTGTGCGGCAATTACATCGACAACGTCAAAGCGTATACCCAGCGGGAGAAGGTCAAGAACAAGTTCACCGGCGAGGAGGAACAGCCGGACGAACGTCTGATGCGGTCGATCGAGGAGCGAATCGATATCCCCGAAGCGCGCAAGGACGATTTCCGGCGGGAGATCATGAATTACATCGGCGCCCTCGCCCTCGACGGCAAACGCTTCGATTACCGCACCAACGAGCGCCTGCAGAAGGCGCTGGAAATGAAGCTGTTCGAGGACCAGAAGGACAGCATCAAGCTGTCCTCCATCGTCTCGAACACCGTGGACGAAGCGACCCAAGAGAAAATCGACGTGGTCAAAGCCCGGCTCATCCGAGACTTCGGTTACGACGACGAGAGCGCCACGGACGTCCTCCAATACGTCGCCAGCATCTTCGCCCGCGGCGACGCCAAGGGGGACGACCACTAATCTCCCGTCGCTCCGTTTCTTCCCTCGCCCTGACCCAATGCTCGTCCCTTGTCCCGCGCCATCGACCGCGATTCGCAGCGCTTCAAAAAGATCGTCCGGGGCAAAATCCGCGGCGACCTGAAGAAATACGTGACCCAGGGGGAAATGCTCGGTCGGAAGGGGCGGGAGACGGTCTCCATCCCCGTCCCGAATATTCAGATCCCCCATTTCCGCCACGGCAAAAAGGGCAGCGGCGGCGTCGGGCAGGGAGAGGGCGAGGACGGCCAGCCGATCGGTCGCGGCGGCCGCCCCGGCGACGGCGACGGTCCCGGCACAGCGGGGAACGAACCGGGGCGCCATATCCGCGAGGTGGAAGTCTCGCTGGAAGAACTGGCGGAGATGCTTGGCGAGGCGCTCGAGCTACCGAATATCGAACCCAAGGGCCGCGACGAAATCAGCGCCACGAAGGACCGCTACAACAGCGTTCGCCGCACCGGCCCGGACAGCCTCCGGCACGTCAAACGCACCTATAAGCGAGCGCTCAAGCGGAGCATCGCCGCGGGGGAGTTCGATCCGAAGAACCCCGTCGTGATTCCCGTCCGCGACGACGAAGAATACCGCAGCTGGACGACTCGTCCGGAGCCGCAGGCGAACGCCGCGGTGATCTATATGATGGACGTCTCCGGCAGCATGACGGAGGAGCAAAAGGGGATCGTCCGAACCGAGGCGTTTTGGATCGACACCTGGCTCAAGAAACAATATGGCGGCTTGCAACGCCGCTACATCGTGCACGACGCCGTCGCTCATGAGGTCGACGAAGACACCTTCTATCGCACCCGGGAGAGCGGCGGCACCCGCATCAGCAGCGCCTACGCCGCCTGCGAAAAAATTATCGCCCGGGACTTTCCCCCGTCCGAATGGAACGTCTACGCCTTTCAATTCTCCGACGGCGACAACTGGGGCGAAGACAACGCGGATTGCCTTGCCAAACTGACCGACGACATCCTCCCGGACTGCAACCTGTTCTGCTACGGGCAGGTCGAGAGCCCCTACGGCAGCGGCGATTATCTCCGCGAACTCAGGCGCGTCGAGGGGGAGCACGATCGCCTGATCCTCAGCGAGATCGAGAACCGCGAAGCGATCTTCGACTCGATTAAAGACTTCCTCGGGACGGGGCGCTGACATGCCGTTCTCCACCCACCGCCCGCTGCCGAAGGAGATCCGCAAGCTGCAGGACTCCATCGAAGCGAAGGCCGCCGAATACGGGCTCGATTTCTTCGACACCGTCTTCGAAATGGTCGACTACGATGAAATGAGCATGCTCGCCGCGTACGGCGGGTTTCCGGTCCGCTATCCGCACTGGCGATTCGGGGCGGAATACGACGAGATGATGAAGTCGTATTCCTACGGCCTCTCGAAAATATACGAGATGGTCATCAATACCGACCCCTGCTACGCCTATCTGCTCACGGCGAACGAGCTGGCGGATCAGAAGCTCGTCATCGCGCACGTCTACGGGCACTGCGATTTCTTCAAGCAGAACGCCTGGTTCTCCAAAACGAACCGACGGATGCTCGATCAGATGGCGAACCACGCCGCACGGATCAATCGCTACGTCGACCGATTTGGATATGAGGAAGTCGAAAAGTTCGTCGACCGTTGCCTGAGCATTGAGGATCTCATCGATCCGCACCTGCCGTTCGCCACACCGCGGGAAGAGGTCGCCCGGCATGCGGAGGAGGAGCGCAAACGGCACGAGACTGCCCCCCCGGCGGACCGGTTCGAGGCGAAGAGTTATATGGACGAGTTCGTCAATCCGCGCGAGACGCTGGAGAAACAGGACCGCGAGCGGAAGGAGCGGGACGAGTCCGCCCGCGACTCCCGCAAGTTCCCCGAACGTCCCGAGCGGGACGTCTTACTGTTCCTGCTGGATCATGCCCCGCTGAAGGACTGGCAGCACGACGTCCTGTCGATCATCCGGGACGAAGCCTATTACTACTTCCCGCAGGGCCAGACGAAGATCATGAACGAAGGATGGGCCAGCTATTGGCACACCACGATCATGACGCAATTCGCCCTCGATCCGTCCGAGGTGGTGACCTACGCCGACCATCACAGCGGCACGATGGCGACCAGCCCCCAGCGACTGAATCCTTACAAGCTGGGGATCGAATTGTTCCGCGACATCGAGGAGCGCTGGAACAAAGGTCAGTACGGCTCGGACTGGGAAACGTGCGACGACCGCGGCGCGAAAGAAAATTGGGATCTCGAACTCGGGGAAGGCCGCGAGAAGATCTTCGAGGTCCGCCGCGTGCACAACGACATCACCTTTATCGAAGAATTCCTCACGCCGGAGTTCTGCGCGAAGCACAAGATGTTCAGTTTCGCCTACAACGACTCCACGGACTACTACGAAATCGCCTCCCGCGAGTTTCAGAAAATCAAGAAGCAGTTATTAACCAGCCTGACGAATCACGGTCGGCCGGTGATTCGCGTGCTGGACGGCAACTACCGCAACCGCGGCGAGCTTCTGCTGGGGCACGACTGGGGCGGCGTCGAACTGCGGCAGGACTGGGCGAAAGCGACGCTCTCGAATCTGTCTGAGCTGTGGGGTCGCCCGGTGAATCTGGAGACCACCGTCGATGACGAACCCGCGGTCATGTTCTGCGACCGCGACGAGTTCGACGTGACCCCGAAGAATCCCCGCGCCCGTCGACGTCGCCCGGATGCGATGCGATTCGGCTGATCGACCTTTGTAACCGCCTCGCGGGAAGCCCTCATGAGTTCCGCCACGCTGCCGCAGCAGATCGATTCGCAACTCGCCCGGTTGTTGGCCGGGGGATCCGGCGGGACCACGGGGGGGACGTTGCTGCTGACCGCGGACGACGGCGTCACGGTCGACGCGCACCTCGCCGCGGTGGAGACGCTGGGCGTGGCGCTGTCGCACCTGTCGCTGGACGTGCCGTCGTTGGCGGGAGCCTCGCAGGCGACGCTGGAGCAATGGGGCCGCGATCTGTGTGCGAGGATCACGTATTTACTGGAGGGACTCGGTCCTCTGGAGTTCGACCCGCAAAGCGACGAACTGTTGATACGCAGCGTGCCGCCGACGCGCGACGCCGGGGCGACGAGTTATTTTGAAGTCATGTTGAGCGCGGCCGGCGCCGGCGCCTTCACGCTGGCCCGCTATCGCACGGAACCGGGCGTGTCGCGGACGCAGGAGGACGTTCCGCTGACCAGGGAGGTCTTAAAACGGCTGGTACGGGACGCCGTGGAAACGATCCCTTAACGTCCCTGCGGGCGCTCACCCGCCCAACGCTTGGACGACCGCGGGGGTGAAGACGGCGACCAGCGCCGCGGCGGCGCCGCAGGCCGCGACGGCGACGGCGGCCGAACAGAGCCGCACCGCACCGGTCACCTGGGCGGTCAGCTCGGAATCCGCCTCTTCATCGCGAACCACCGCCGCGGCGAGCGCGGCGATGACTTGGCCGAACAACTCCGCCGCCATCGCCCCGGAGAGGGCGAGAAAGATCACGCACCAGCGAGACGTATTCAATTCGAACACCACCCCGGCGGCGATCGCTAACGTCAGCACGAAGACATGCCCGGCGAGCACGCCGTCGCGTCGGAATCCGAGGACCAACCCGCGTTCGGCCTCGACGAGCCGTTGCCGCCACGTCGCCCGACGGCGGACGCCTTGCAGCTTCCGCACCGCCGCGATCCGGCGCCCCAGTAAACGCCCCGGCCGGCCGGAGGTCGGTGGAAGGGAGACGTCGGAGACGGCGACGCGTTCAGAACTCGTCGGAAGTGCGGCGAGCCGTGGACCGGGGGCGTCGTCCGCATCCGGTTCGGGGCGGGGCGGGGCGGCGAGAACGGTCAAGCGGCGGCCTTCCGAAGGCGGGAGAACAGGTCGGTTCGCATCCGCATCGGCGGACGGGTCCGGGCGCATCACAGATCCGGCTGCGGCCCGAGCAGTCCGCTTAAAGCGCTCGACGCTAACCTCGGCTCGATCTGGAAGATAATGCCGGTATCGCCGCGAGCGTTATTATAGCGAAGGCCCAACGAAACGTTAAACTCCGTCCCGATCCGCGTGAGCGTGAGGGTCTCCGCGGCGTTCCGGGAATCATCCGCGTCCACGAACGCCGACGCGGTCGTCGCCCACTTCGGCCCCATGCGATAGCTGTAGCTGCCGACGAGGGCCGTAGAGTCAATATTCGATCCCTCGACGTGTCGGACGCCGGCGTACAGGCTACCGCGGCGCGTCCGCTGCGTCAGGAAACCGACGTTCCATTCCTGCGGGGCGCCCTCGAAGGAGTCATACATGGACGACGCGAGGAACCGCGTGCGATCGCCGACGTTCCATGTGTAATCCGCCGAGACGAGACCGAACGTCTCCCCGAAGTTGTCTCGGTCGGCATTGGGGAAGAGGGAGGCGGCGAGATCCAGCGACATCCAGTCCTTAATGCGTTCGAACCCGGGGGCGCCGACTTTCGTCTGCAGGCGTTGCCGAGCCGCAAGCCGCAGGACGTTCTGGTCCTCGAGCAGTTCCCAGACCGGGCTGGAGACGGTCGTGCCCACGCCGGTGCGGATGCCGTAAAAACGCGGGTCGAGTTCGCGCGGAACCTGCGTGCCGGGCGGCAGATCCAGAATCGATCGCGGGATGCGAGCCCGATACTGCTGCTGAGCGTCGTCGTCCAGCGAGTTGTATTGGGCGAACTCAGTAAACGGTTCCGTCGTGCGGGTGGCGCGGTACTCCGCTTCGAGACGGACCTTGTGCGCCAGTCCGTTTACGCCGAGCGTCCGGCTATGGATATCCCGCCAGACCTGGGAGAACGGCAACGCCGCCCGCACGCCGGCGCTGCCTGCGAATCGCACGGCGCTGCTGCCGTCCAGGCCTTCCTCCTGCGCCGCTCCTTCGCCCATCACGAAGGGGGTGATATTCAACGGTCCCGTCCAGAACGGGGCGGAGAATTCGTGCCGGGTCAGCGCCACGCCGCCGCTTCTGTTCGGCGTGTAATCCACGTTCGTGAATAGCGGATTGATCGTATAGCCGAGGCCTTCCGGGTAGGACGCCGGGTCCAGATCGCCGTAACCGACGCTGCTGTGCTGCGAATACGTCACGGCGCCGTTCAGCAGCGGCTCGCCGAGGCCGTAGAGATCGAGTTTCGGATACCAGCCGGTATCGGTCACGAAGTCGTTGGTGCGAACCTGCCCCAGGGCCTCCCATGCCCAGTTCGAGAACCCGTAGTTCTCGAAGGAACTGGTGGCGTAAATCAGGGTGCTCTCGTCGGGTTGGGTGTCCCAGTCGTTCTCCCACCACGATTCGAGCACGTTAATATCGCTGCGTTTCCCGACCTTCGCGATTACTCGACCGCGGCCGGAGAGGAAGTCGGACGGCAGAATCTGTTGATGCTGCCAGAAGAACCGATAGCGGCCGTTCTGCGTCGGTTCGATATCGCGGCGAAAAATCCCGAGCCGATCCAGACCGTCGTCATGCACGAACCAGGCGATGCCCTCGCCGGCCCCGTTGCCCGGCATGCCGAACAGGTTGCGATCGCTATACGACCCCCGCAGACCGGCGGCGATCGCGGGCCGGGAATAAACCCCGGTCAACAGATCGAGGTTCACGCCCGACGGCTGATCGATCCCGAACAGCACGAACGGGTCGTACGTCACCTCCAGACCGTTCCCCAGCTGGTTGTTATTCACATAGCGGATATTGCGGATCGGGATCTGCGGATCTTCGGCCGGCGCGGCGAGATAGGGAATCGACGGCGAGGAGACGTCGCCGGTCGTGGGCGAATTGAAGATCAAACGGTTGTCGTAACTCCGGATCCAATTCCGCTTCGTGGTGGCTTCGCCGGTCGCGGGGTTCACGACGCGTTCCGCCCCCGCGCGGGGAGCGTCGTCGTAGCGGGGTTCGAGGAATAATTCACGGCTCTGCAGGCGATAGCCGGGGAAGCCGAACTCGCTGGTGGTGGTCCAGGCGTTTCTCGCGCGGAAGTTGTCCTCCGCAAGCTGCCGTAGTTCGCGGGCGCGGACGCGGACCTTGCCTTCCGTGCGGTTCGGCCCCACGCCTGCCACCGTGGTGGATAGTTCCGCATCCAGCAGCAAACCGCGGTCGGCACGAATGTCGTAGACGGCCCGCTGCGCGTGGATGACGTTTCGACCCTGCCGAATCTCGATGTTGCCTTCGAGATAGACCGTCAGCGGGAAGTCCGCCGGCTGCACGGAGGCCTGGTTCGGTACGACCCCCGCCCCGCCGACTGACGAACGGGTCCAGACGACGGCGTTCTCCGCCGCGAGGCTGATCTGATCGGTCGGCTCGCCCGGCAGCGGATCGCCGAAGCCGCCGGGGGCGTCGATCCCATCGACGATCAACCGGATGCCGCCCGTGACCACTGTGACCTGCTCCGCCGGTAACACGTCGTCGTTCTCGAACGATCGAACCGACGGGGGCACCGCGGTGCGGGGCAACATTTGGATGCGTCGCACGCCGCTGTCGCCGCCGACCGGACGGCCGTCGCCGAGGTCGTTGGAAGGTTCTTCCTCCGGCGGATCGGGGGTGAGGAGATTCACGCCGGACCCGGCCTGCGGGCTGCGGAGCGAACTATCCGGCGGCACCAGACGGGTGGTGCGATTCAGGCCGCCGCTGTACTTCCGAGCCTCGACGGCGCGCGTCAGCAGCGGATCGGGCGTCGTGGGTTCGCCGACGGTTTCGTTAACGGCGTCCACCGTTAGCGACGACGGCGCCAGTTCAAGCACGATCGACGGCTTGGACTCCGTGCGCCCCGGCTGGGTCAGCCGAACGTCGTCGTTCAGGTAGATCGTGACGAGCTCGCCGGAGCCGGTCGGGTTCGGGCGCCGCCACAACACGCCTTCGCGGGCGGTGACGGTCGCGTCGCCCTGCGTGAGCGTCACGTCGCCGCGGAGCAACGAGATCTTCTCCAGCGCCGCCGCCATGTTCCTCGCGCCGGGACCGGTTTGGCCGGTGTCCGGCTGCCAGGTTCGCACGCGCAGCGCGGAGACGGTCAGCCCCTTCACGACCGGCTCGGTTTCGCCGTCGAAATCGGCGTCGGTGGGGGGCTCGGCGTCCTGAGGGACCGGCGCCGCTGTGCTGAACGGATTGAGCAGATCGAGCAGCGGCCGCGGTCGCGGGGCCGGGATCGGCAGCCCCGGCAGCCCTTGCAAACGGGGCGCGGCCGTCGGAATCGGCTGCGGCGGCCGACCGAGCCGGCGGAAGGGGTCCCCGAACAGCGGGACCGGCGACGGAGCCGCGACGGCGGGCGGCGGAGCGGGCGTGCCCGGGGGGCCGTCCAGCACTCCGAGATCCGCCGGCGGAGCGGGCGGCGGGCCGGGGTCGAACAGCGGGGCTGGGGCGTTCTGTCCCCACGCGGTTCCGCACACGCACAGGCTCAACGCCGCCGCGACCGGAGCGATCCGGGCGGCGTCGGCAAGACTCAATCGGCGGCGGGCGGGGGCCGGCAAGGGCGAAGCCGTTCGTCCGTATTCGGTGAACCAATCACCGCGCAAGCCCGCACGAACGTGCGGACCGGGTGCGGCAGCGATTGGGGAACCGGGGGTGCTAGCCCGCCCGGCCGCGGGCGGTCAACGGGAAGTCGCCCGAAGCGCCGACGATTTCTCTTCGCCCCCGAACGACCCAACTCCCGACCCCGGTTCGGGTTCCGTCATCGCGTGCTGTCCCCGTCGCACCAGCCCGCACGCCCCCGCCGCGGTCAGCACGGCGATCGCGGGCACGACCGCGCCCCGCATCCGGGCGTTCGACCAGTACACCGCATGCACCGCCGTCAGCGACAGGAGCAGCAGCAGAACCGGCCGCCAAGCCGCCCAGTTCTCGCTCCGCCACGCCCGCACGGTTCCCCACGCGGCCAGCAGGAACACGGCGACGTTCCACCCGCCCACTGCCCACCACAGCACTTTGGGCACCCCGTCCGCCGCCGGTCCGATCGGCACGGGACTCCAGAGTCGACTGATCCGCAGCGGCACGGCTTGGGCGAAGCCCAGCGGGTCGGCCTTGATCGCTTCGATCGCCCGATCGCGGTGCCAGCGGTCGCGGCGGGTTTCGTCCGCGGCGGTCCGGAAGTCGCCAGGTCCCCACTCCACCAGTAGGTCATCTCCCTCAAGCCAAGTAAGACGCAATGAGTCCGCGTCCATCATTCTGCGATCCATTTCCATCGCTCGGAATAAACTTACAGGAACCTCACGAGGTGCTCCTTCCCAGCCCTCTTTTGGCGGGAACCAATAACCACGCCCCCATCTGACGAAGGAGCCAAATCCAACGTCAGTCTCATAGTTGGAGCGAGTTCGTTGTTGCCATCGAAGGAGACTCTCCCCGTCCCACACCGCCCCTGCCGGACTGCGGACGACCTCCTCGTAGAACACTGCGTTGTTCGCCAAGTGCAGCGTGTAACCGCCGTGGGTCGTCATCACGATCGGCTTGTCGAACACGAACTGATTGCGAACCGCCCACGGCCCGACCGTCAACACGACTCCCAGCGCCCCGGCCGCGATTCGCCCCCAACCGTGCAGCCAGCCGGCCCGGCCGCGGAGGCGATCCCACGCCCACGCCAGCGCCCACAGCCCGCCGAACGCCCAGATCGTCGGTCGGCACAGCGCGCTCAGGCCGAAAAGTATCCCAATCAGCAGCGGAACAATGAGCCCCCATGAGCCCCGGCCGTCAGGGTGGCGGCCGCTCTCGATCGTGCGATCAACTTTCGAACTTCTGTTCTTCGAACCCAGGTGAGCGGCCCCTCCCTGACGGTCGGGGCTCGGTCGGGTCCGCGGCGGTGCGCAGATCAAGCACAGCAGCGCGACCGTCAGCAGGGCCGCGGTCACCTCGGTCATCGGCCGCGGCGTGTACCGCAGCAGGATCGGGTCGCAGGCGACCACGGTTCCGGCGATCGCGGCGCCGATCCAACCGAGCCTCAGCAGCCCGGCCAACCGAACCGTCAGCGCCGCCGTCGCCGTTCCGGCGGCGATGTGAAAGAGCACGATCGCCGCGCCCGCGTTCCCCAGTGCCGCGTAGATCAGGGGAACCAACGGCGGGCGAAAGGCCGTGGGCACGTTCGTCTCCGGCGAAACGTAGCCGGCGCCGTCGAGCAGGTTCTCCGCCAGACCGCGGTACATGTCGACGTCGTCGTTCACCTCCGCTCCCCACCGCCACGCCGCGACGCTCCGCAGAACGCAGGCGAGCAGCGCCACGCCCCCGAAGACCGCCCACGCCGGCGAACGTCGGGCCGCGGCAGGAAAGAGAGGGGGCGACATCCGGGGATCGGTCCGGTGGCGGGGCGGGCGAATCGCTTTAGAGTAACCCGCCCGCCGCGTCCCGCCCGCTCGCACACATCCTCGACACCGACCCCGCCGATTCCCCGCCGGATCGTTCCGCGGCATCGGAGCGCCC
>NZ_WTPX01000142.1 GCF_013036045.1 Alienimonas chondri | reverse complement strand
CGCGACGGCCGCCAGCGCCGCGACGCGGGCGGCCAGCACGAGCCGATCCCGGAGTTCCGACCGCCGACGGGCCGGCGTGACGGCGGTCAGGAACCGCATCGCCGCCCACGGCTCCACCGGCGCCCACCGTCCGGCGAGCCAGTGAATTGCGATCGGAACGCCGGCGGAGGCGACGAGCCATAACAGAGCCGGGTGGGCGAACGTCACGACCCCGCCGCCTCGCACTCGGCAGCCGTTGACTCATCCGCCGCAGACTCATTCGTCTCCACCGCAGACTCATTGGTCGAAGCCTCTTCCGCATCAGAGGCTTCCGGCGCCGGCGGTTCCGCTTCCCCCTCATCGGACGACGCGGCGGGCGGGGGCAGGGGATCGCCGTTGTCGTCGAGCGGACGCACGCGGACGGAGAGCACTTCCATGCCGGCGACTTCATGCTTCATCGACACCAGTCGCAACGCCGCCCGGCCGGACGCCGGAAGGTTTGAAAACGTGCTCTGATCCGTTTGAAAGCCGTTGCGATAAGACGTCGCCTCGTCGCCGACAATCCGCAGCTCCATGACGTCGTAGCCCTCCGGTGCGCCGTTCTCCTTCTGCGCTTGATACGCGTTTTCGGAGTTCGTCGCGGGCGTTGCAGGCGGACCGGGGCGGTTGTCCATTCGGCGTAGCCGTCCGCCCATGCTCGAGGCGTATCCGTTGTAGGTATACGCCAGCACGCCTTGCTCGGCCTGGGATCGATAACGGCCGAAGACGCCGGCGTAATACCAATTGACCGGCTTGTAGACGACGCGGATGACCGCATTTTTGAACTCCGTCTGATGGCGGAGGTTATACGTCTTGTCCCACCCGACGAGCGGCGCTCGTCCCACCAGGGAACCGTCCTGAACCGACCAAACGGTCGCATCGCCGGTCCAGCCCTTCAGCGTGCGACCGTCGAACAGATCGATCCAGCCGTCCTCGTCCGCTTCGAGGTTCGGCGCCGCCGTGTGAGCGACGAGCAGGTCTTCGTCCGGCTCCAACGGGACGAGTTTCCAGTCGCGAACCTCAAAGCGGTTTGTATCCTCCCGGTTCTGCCAGAGGCTGACGCCGACCGGGCCGGTCGGCCTGAGATCGTTGAATAAGAAGCTGGCCGCCTCGACCCCGTTCACGAAGGTCGTGAGGCGCCGGCCGAGCGCTTCGACTTCAAGAACGTCCCACCCGTCCGGTTCGCCGTTCGTCGCCTGCGCGGCGGCAATTTGTCTCTGCACGGCTTCGTCGGGGTGGACTTGGATTTGCGGCTTGTTCGGGCGTCGACGCAGGATCAATCCCTTTGAGATCTGATCCTCCGTCGTCGTCGGCGCGATCTCGATCTTGGCGCCCCACTCTTCCGTCGGCTTGTCGATGTCATTGCGCACGGTTAAGCCGTTATAGATCCAGTTCTCGGATCGCACCGCGGCTCGGAATCGAAAATCGCGATACTTGTCGGGAGCGTAGAGGAGGCGACCTTCAAGCGGCTCGCCCGGCGACGCGGGCGGGCAGACGCCGATGAGGACGCCGTCCTCGATCGTGAAGGCGTCCCGGTCGCCGGTCCACTCTTCCAGCGGGTTTGTCGCGATTAAATCGATCGCGTCGTCGTATCGAGACGGCTCGGGAACCGGTTTGGGATCGCCGTTCTCGTCCAGCGGAAGCACGCGAATCGAGCGAAATTCGAGCCGTACGTCACTCTGACTGTTCGGTTTCAGACGCAGCGCGACGGAACCCCTCGGCGCCAGTTCGGGGAACGATTCCTGCTGAATCTGGACGCCGTTCAAATAGGAGGCGACATCGTTCCCGACAAGCCGGAGCGTGAGCACGTTCCAGCCGTCCGGCTCGCCGTTCGTCTTCGCCGCGTGCTCAGCCGCCTCCGCGAGGGGGGCTGGAGAAATGCGGGGTTCGTCGCGGCCGTCGTTCCGGTGGAGGCGTCCAGCGCCGCTCTCGGACGTGTCGTCCGAGGTATAGACCGTTACGCCGCCCTCATCTTGGCCGTCCCAGCGGACGCGGACTCCGCTGTAGAACCCGCTCGGGTTTCGATAAACCACCCGGATGAGAACGTTCCCGAAGAACTCTTCATGCCGCAGATAGGCCGGCCAGCGATCCGTACTGGCCGGGAGATACCCGGTCAGAGCGCCGTCCTCCAGAAACCAGTGTTCCCGTTCGCCGTTCCAGCCGTGGAGGGATCGCCCGTCGAATAGATCGATCCAGCCTTCCTCCGGCCACTGTTCGTCCGGGGTGGTGACCACGGAGGGGATCGCCGGGGCGAGCGGACCGCCGTCCGTCGCGTCCGCGTCGCCCGTCGCGTCCGCGTCGCCGGAGACGGCCGTCGTCTCGCCGGCGGCGATCAGGGTGGGAACGTCCGGCGTCGGACTCGTTTCCTCCGGAAGCCACATGGCGGCGACCGCCAGCGCCGTGCCCGCCAGCGCCGCGAGCGCGGCTCCGCCCCACAGCAACCGAGCGTTCCGCGAAGGGCGCCCCGTCGTGTGTCCGTCCTTGCGAACGACGTCGGATGCGAGCGAGACCTCTTCGCCGTCGGGGCTGCCGGAGAGGAGCGCCGTCAATGCGTCGCGCACCTCATGCATGCTCTCGAGCCGTTCCGCGGGGTCGCGGGCCGTCATTCGGCGCCAGATCTCCTCCAGGGCCGGCGGGACCGGGGGGAGGTCCGGCGCCATTTCGGCGCGAACCTCGCCGGGCGGGCGGGGGTCTTCGCTGTAGGCTTTGGCCATCACGGCGGAGGCCGGCCCCTCGAACGGCAAACGCCCGGTCAGCAGTTCATACAGCATCACGCCGAGGGCGTAGACGTCGGTCCCGGGACCGATCTGCTCGTGCTGGCCGGCGATCTGTTCGGGACTCATATAGGCCGGCGTGCCCAGCGTGGCGCCGGTCCGGGTGAGGCGGCCCTGGTCTTCGCCGGTGACGCGGCGGGCGAGGCCGAAGTCCGTAATGGACGGTTCGCCCTGTTCGTCCAGCATGACGTTGCCGGGCTTCAGATCGCGGTGTACCACGCCGTTGTCGTGGGCGTGGGCCATCGCGTCGGCCAGTCGGGCGATCAGCCGCACCGCGGATCGGATCGGTTGCGGCCCGCTGACGGCGTCCCGCAGGCTTTGGCCGGGGATATACGTCATCGTGAGGTACAACCGGCCGTCCTGCTCGCCGGCGTCGAACACCGGACAGAGGTGACGATGCCGCAGCGTGGCGGCGGCGCGGGCCTCCGCGAGGAAGCGGTCGGCGTGGTCCGCCGAGGAGGCCGCGGCGTCGGAAGGGATCTTCAACGCGACGTCCCGATCAAGTTGCATGTCATGGGCGAGGTAGACCGACCCCATCCCCCCGCGTCCCAATTCCCGCTCGATGCGATAGCGGCCGAACGCCAGGCTGTCCCTGGGGAACCGGCTCTCTCCGTCCGCCTCCGACAGGCCGTCTCCCGCAGCTTCCGTCACTGCGGCGTCGGCGAGCGTCGGGGGAACCTCAGCGACCGTCGGGGGGGCGTCGCCGACGGGCGGGGGGGCGGAATCGGAGGCGTCGATCCCGCCGGGGGCGATCATCGTGACGTCGTCGCGTCCGCCGGTGTCGTCCTCTTCCGCTCGATCGTCGGATTCCAGCCGATCGGCGGGCTTCGGCGTCCCGGAGGCGAGAGTTTGAGTTTCGGTCTCCTCGGGGGCCGCTGGTTGAACAGAGCCATCGGCGCGGACCGCCGGATCGCCGTTCCGGGGTTCGCCGTTTTCGGCGAGCGGCTCGTTTTCAGAATCGTCAACGGGGCGAGACATAACGCGAACGAACCGGAGGCTTGTGCAACGCCGGGAAGCATATCGCCGGCCCGGAGCGGACGCATCGTTCTTCGCATCGCAGCTTGACCGCGATCAGTCCTCCGCGGCGGGGATCGATCCGCCGTTCTCGTCCCTCGGGCGAACGCGGCGGGAGCGAATTTCAGAGCGATTGACCTCGTCGGGATTTCCAGTGAAGCCGACCTTTACGGCGCCCTCCGTCGGCGCCTCGGGGAACGACCTGCGACTCGATTCGACGCCGTCGACCGTCATGACGGCCGCCTCGCGCCACCGATCTCCTCAAATCCGGACCGAACGGTCCCGAAATGAATTTCCGCGATCGCCTCCACGTCCGGGGCGTAGCCGCCGGCCATCACGGCGGCGACCGGGAGGCGCCGATCGTTCGCCCACCGATAGACCGTGCGATCGCGTTCGAGCAGCCCCGCGGTCGAGAGGCGTAATCGTCCGAGCCGGTCCTGTTCATACGGGTCGGCCCCGGCGACGTAAATCACGAGGTCGGGGGAGAATCGGCGATCGAGTTCCCCCAGCGCCTCCGCGAGCGCCGCGAGATACGCCGCGTTCCCGGTTCCGTCCGACAGGGGGACGTCCAGATCGCTGGTCTCCTTCCGCCCCGGATAATTGCGGGCGCCGTGCAGGGAGAGGGTGAACGTGAGCGGGTCGTCCTCGCAGAGCCTGGCCGTGCCGTTGCCCTGATGGACGTCGCAATCGACGATCGCGGCCCGTTCGATCAGTCCCCGCGAACGCAGGTCGCGAACGGCGGCGACGGCGTCGTTGAACAGGCAGAAGCCTTCGCCGTGATCGGCGAACGCGTGGTGCGTGCCGCCGGCCAAATTGGCCGCGAACGGTCGGCCGGCGTGCAACCCCGCGACCGCATCGCCGCAGGCAGCGATCGTCGCCCCAACGCTGCGGCGGGAGCGTTCCACGAGGGCTTTGCTCCAGGGAAATCCGAGCCGATTGACCTCCTGCCGGGTCAAATCGCCGGTCCTCATCCGCCGCAGATAGTCCGCCGCATGCACGCGGAGCAGTTGTTCATTCGTCGCGGCCGGGGGGAGTTTCAGTTCCAGCCCCCCTGGCGCCGCATCGGCCAGCCAGGCGGCGACGCGTTCCCGCAGCAGGGTGTATTTCGCCATCGGGAACCGATGCCCGTCCGGCAGCGGCAGGGCGAAGGTGTCGGTGTGGTAGAGCACGGAGTCGGCGAGCGAGGGGTGCCCGCCTCGTTCGCGGAGGGCGGGAGATGCGAATCGTAGGGGCGGTTTCCGATTCCGCCGCCCGTCGCGTGCCGGACGGCGTTGAGGGGCGTCCCGCGGGCTGTCATTCTCCCCGGTCAGATCAGCCGTCGCTCATGCGGCGTTCGCTCCGCATTCGTCCTCAGACCCGCCGCGCCGATGTCCCCGTTTCTGATCCTCGCCGTCGGGGTCGCGGTGGTGCTGATCTTGATTCTCGGCTTCAAGATCAACGCCTTCCTCGCCCTGCTGACCGCGGCGCTGACGGTCAGCTTGATGAACCCGCTGACCGCCGACGGCGACGGGTTCGAGGCGGTGCAGGTCGGAGCCAAGGTGGCCCGCGTGGCGGAGGCGTTCGGCGGGTACGCCGGCAACGTGGGATTGGTGATCGCCCTGGCCGCGGTCGTGGGCACCTGCCTATTGGAAAGCGGGGCGGCGGACCGCATCGTGAAAAGCTTCGTGGGTCTGCTGGGCCAGGAGAAAAGCCCGATCGCCCTGCTGGGCAGCGGATATATCCTGAGCGTCCCGGTCTTCTTCGATACGGTCTTTTATCTGCTGGTGCCGTTGGCGCGCAGTTATTACGCCAGCACCCGGAAGAATTATTTGAAGTGCCTGATCGCGATCGCTGCCGGCGGGGCGATCACGCATACCCTCGTGCCGCCGACGCCGGGGCCGCTGACGCTCGCGGAGAACCTCGATATCGACCTCGGCGTGATGATGGGCGTGGGAGCGTTGATCGCGCTGCCTTCGGCGATTGTGGGCTTGATGTTCGGCTCGTGGATCGACCGGAAAATGCCCGTCACGCCGGGCGGTCCGGGGATGGCGGAGGCGCCGGACGCGCTGCCCGGCGGCCCGGACAGCAGCACCAGCTTGGGAGGGGACACGCTGGCCAGCGGCGAGCCGGCCGACGTGCCGAACCCGGACGCGGCGGCTCATCTCACGAACCCTCAGGCGGCGGACGCCCGCCGGGCG
Source organism: Alienimonas chondri (assembly GCF_013036045.1). Classification (GTDB taxonomy): domain Bacteria; phylum Planctomycetota; class Planctomycetia; order Planctomycetales; family Planctomycetaceae; genus Alienimonas; species Alienimonas chondri. The sequence goes on along the minus strand of NZ_WTPX01000142.1, from coordinate 5,936 downwards.
CCGAAGCTGCCGCTCTGGCTGGCGCTGGTCCCGGTGCTGCTGCCGGTCGCGTTGGTCGGGTTGAAGACGTCCGGCGACACTTATCTGCGAGGTCAGATCGGCGTGATGAAGGACGCCGGGATGATCGAGTCGACCCTGGCCCCCGGCGCCGCGGAGAGCGCCGCCGACGCGTTGGCGGCCGACGAGACGAACGACGACCCAGCGGTCGTGGAGTACCGTCGTCGGCGGGACGGCCTCGTCGGCTACGCCCGGGTGATCGGCGACGCGAACTTCGCCCTGCTGCTCAGCGCCGCGGCCAGCCTGTTCCTGCTCTGGCGGCAGCGTCGCCCGAGCCGCGAAGCGATCGGCCGGTTGGTCGAGACGAGCCTGATGAGCGGCGGCGTAATTATTCTCATCACCTGTGCCGGCGGAGCGTTCGGGGCGATGTTGAAAGACGCCCGCGTGGGCGCCGCGATCGGCGAGTTTTTCGGGGACAGCGCCACCAGCGGCTTCGGTCTGCTGGTGTTGGGCTTCGGCGTCGCGGTGCTGCTCAAGTCCGCCCAAGGGTCGAGCACCACGGCGATGATCGTGACCAGCAGCATCCTGGCGAAGTTCGTCACCGGCCCGGACGCCGCCGAGTTGCCGTTTCACCCTGTCTACCTCGGCACCGCGATCGGCGGCGGCAGCTTGGTGGGCAGTTGGATGACCGACAGCGGTTTCTGGATCTTCGCCAAGATGGGCGGCCTGACCGAAGCGGAGACCCTCAAGAGTTGGACGCCGCTGCTGACGATCCTGGGCGTCACCTCGTTCCTCAGCAGCCTGCTGCTGGCCTGGGCGCTGCCGTTGGTGTGAGGAGCTCCTGCGTTACCAGCCCGACGCGCCAGCGTCGGCCGTCGACGCAGCCGGCGGGGGGACGGGGTTTGATCGCGATGCACACAGCCGACGCTTGCGCGTCGGGCTGGTAGGCAGGGGCTATTGCCGGTTGCGGACGTAGTCGATCGTCTCTTCCAACCCTGATTGGTCGTTGATGTATCGGGCGCTGCCGCCGTCAGACCACCACTTGAGGCGTCCTGCGCCGTCTAACTGTTTGAGGACTCGCGTGGCCCAAGACTTGAGTTCGGTCCGAGCTTTCTTGGGGTGGACGTCAGTCGCAGTCAGCACCACATGCACGTGGTTCGTTCGTACGTTGACCGCATGAAGCGTCCAGCCTCGAATCTCGCAGTGCCTCTGCACGATCGCCTCGACCGCCTGTCGTTGGGAGGCGGTCAGTCGGCAGGGTTCCTCACGCATGATGCGAGAGGCGAAATCACGCCGCCGTTCGTCCGGGGCAAGCCGGATCCCGCCCCGACCGATCGATCCACGTTCGTCGCCTGGGAGCCATGTCCCCGACGTCGTCCAGGTGAGGAAATAAGCAGTGGGATCGGAATACGGCGCCGACATCGCTCCAGAATACCAGCCCGACGCGCCAGCGTCGGCCGTCGGCGCAGCCGGCGGGGGGACGAAGTCTGATCGCGACGCGCACGGCCGACGCTGGCGCGTCGGGCTGGTAGGATGTCCGATCTCCCTGTCCGTCCAACGAAATAGACCGTGTCCGACGCTCCCACCGCGATCCGTCCGATCGTTCAGCCGGTCACCGACCGCATTCTCAAAAGCGACGGCGAGGCCGGCGCCGCGTCGTTCGTGATCTTCGGGGCCAGCGGAGACCTCACCGCCCGCAAACTGCTGCCGGCGTTGTACGACCTCTGGCAAGACGGGTATCTCTCCGACGCCTCCCCCATCATCGGCGTCGCCCGGCGGGACAAAACGGACGCCGAGTTCCGCGAGGAGATGCACGTCGCGGTGAACGAGGAAGCCCGCACCGCCCCGATCGCCCCCGGCGACTGGGACCGGTTCGCCGCCCGGCTCTTTTATCGCCGGCTGGATATCGCCACGCCGGAGCAGTACCCCGCGTGGGGGGAGTCAATCAAAGCGATCGAACGCGAAGCCGGCGTGACCGATCGCCGGATCGCGTATCTCGCCGTCGGACCGTCCCTGTTCCACGACTGCGTCGAAGCCCTCGCGGGCGGGGGATTGATCCCCGAGGACGATCAGGACGACCATCCGCCTTGGCTGCGGGTCGTGGTCGAAAAGCCGTTCGGCACCGACCTCGAAAGCGCCAAGGAACTCAACCACGACCTCCGCGTTAAACTGCGGGAAACGCAGCTGTATCGAATCGATCATTATCTTGGCAAGGAGACGGTTCAAAACGTCTTGATGTTCCGGTTCGGCAACGGGATCTTCGAACCGTTGTTTAATCGCCAGCACGTCGATCATGTGCAGATTACGGTGAGCGAATCGCAGGGCATCGAAGGCGGCCGCGGCGGGTATTACGACACCGCCGGCGCGCTGCGGGACGTGCTGCAAAACCACGTTTTGCAACTGCTGGCGCTGGTGGCGATGGAGCCGCCCGCGAAGTTCGCCGCGGACGATATCCGCGACGAGAAACGCAAGGTGATGGAGGCGCTCCGGCCCGGCGGCGAGAAACTGGACGACTGGGCGATCGCCGGTCAATACGTCGCCGCGAACGGCAAAAAGGGCTATCTGGAGGAGGACCGCATCAAAGAGGGCAGCACGACGGAAGCCTTCGCCGCGCTGAAATGCCGGGTCGATAACTGGCGCTGGAGCGGCGTGCCCTTTTATCTCCGCACCGGCAAGCGCCTGCCGGAGAAGCTCACCGAGATCGCCGTGCAGTTCAAACTGCCGCCGATGCAGCTCTTCCGCACCGTCGAGTGCAGCGGCGACGTCTGCGACCTCATTGGCGCCCAGCCGAACCGACTGGTCTTCCGCGTGCAGCCGAACGAAGGGATCGAACTCAGCTTCTCCTCGAAGCGCCCCGGGATGCAGTATCAGATTCACCCCGTCCGCATGGACTTCGACTACAGCGAAGCCTTCCCCACGAAGCTGCCCGAAGCGTACGAACGTCTCCTGTTGGACGTGATGCGCGGCGACCGCACTCTGTTCACCCGGGACGACGAATTGGAAGCCGCCTGGCGGTTCCTCGACCCGATCCTCAAGGCGTGGGCCAAGCCGGAGCACAAACCGCAGGAGTATCCCGCCGGCACGTGGGGACCGGACGCCGCCGAACAGTTGATGAGCGACAGCGGCCGCCAGTGGCGCGGGGAGTAATCCCCGACCCGCACGCCGCAGGTCGATTTCCGCCGCTCAGCGACCTGCGGCCCGCCAGCGTTTCATCAGTTCGACGTTCGCCTCGACGTCGGCGCTGTATTCGGGCTTTCTCGCGCGGAAGCCGGGGGTGAGATACGCCTCCATTTCGGCCTCGTAGGCCGGCAGCGGTTCGCGTTCCCGCCCCAGATCCCCCGTCTCGATCTCCCAGCGGTTCAAGGTCTCCCGCAGGGCGGCGAGGCGCTCGGCGTAGGCGGGGTCGGCGGCGAGGTTCCGAACCTCCCAAGGGTCCGCCGAGAGATCGTAAAGCTCCTCGTCCGGTCGGCTCTCCGCCAGATGCAACGACTGCACCGCGTTCAGTCCGCCCGCGGCGATCGACGCCCGCAGGGCGATCATGAACGGCTTGTGGTCTTTATAGGCACACGGCTGGAGGTACGGCCGAGTGGGACGATCGTTTCGGAGGTATTTGAAGTCCCCCGCTCGTATCCCACGGATGCGATCCTCCGTTTCGTCGCAGCGGTCGCGGGCCAGCGCGACGAACGACCGCGGCTCGGCGGTCGGCCCGAACAGCGGGCGTCCCTGCATCCAGGCCGGCGCCTCGACGCCGGCCATCGACAGCGAGTCGGCCGCCAGATCGATTTGCAGAACCGGATCGACGCGGACACCGGCGTCGAGCCCGGGGCCGGAGACGATCAGCGGGATCTTCGCGCCCTCGTCGTAGAGAAACTGCTTGCCCCGGGGGCTGCTGATGCCGTGGTCGGTAAGGAAGTACACCACGGTGTCCTCCCGCAGCCCCTCGCGTTCGAGTCGATCGAGAATGAGACCGACCTCCTCGTCGGTTCGTTGGACGGTGTTGAGATAGGCCGCCCAGTCCGCCCGGAAGGCGGGAAGATCCGGGTAGTAGGGCGGCAGTTCGACCTCGTCCGGGGCGACGGGGTCGTCCAGCGAGGCGGCCAGCTTTCGGAACGCCGGTTCGCTCGTCCCCCGGATCTTTCCCCCATGAAGCTGCACCTGAGCGAAGAAGGGTTGCCCGTCTTCTCGGCCCGACCAGTCGGCGCCGTCGTAGAGGGCCGCCCGATCGAACTCGAAGTTATAATCTTCCTTGCCGGGCTTCGGTCTGCCGGGCCGTTCGCCTGCGGAGAACGACAGATTGCAGGTGTAATACCCCGCGGCCCGAAATAACTCCGGAGTCGTGACGACCGGGGCGGGCAGCCGGATCTTGTGCGTCCCGCGGGAACTCCGGTGGTGATGGGCTCCGATGGAGGTTTGATACATGCCCGTGATCAATGCGGAGCGGCAGGCGGAGCACACCGGGGCCGTGACGTAGGCGTTTTCGAAGACGACGCCGTCCGCGGCGAGTCGATCGACGTGCGGCGTGTTCACCAGCAGTTCGCCCTGGTAGCCGAAGTGGCAGGACATATCCTCCACCACGATCCAGAGGATATTCGGGCGGGTTGCAGCGGGCTCGGCGACGTCCGGGAGGGCGGCGAAGGCCAGCAGCGGGAGTAGGGCGGCGGTCATGGCGGCGGGGGGGAAGCATGGACGGGCGGCCCCACAGTCGTCAGTCCGCCTCCGCGCCGCCATCCTCGCAGGCGCCTTCCACGGGAGACCGGTACGCGCCGAGGCGGTCGCCGACCCGCGGCGTTGCCCGCGTCGCTGCCGGCGCGGATGATCGTGCGCTCGCTCGTTCGACCCGTCCGCCCCCCGCTTCCGTATGTTCCGCTCCCTCGCCCCCCGCCCGGCCGTCAAGAGACGGCGTGCGAATGGGAAGTCGAAGAACGGCCAGCCGCTCAAAAAGCGGATGCCGGCTCCGATCTACGGCCCGGCCGAACACGAGGCCTTGGCGAAGGCTGGGCGGTTCAATGCGGAACTGATGGACGTGCTGCGTCCGCACGTCGCGCCCGGCGCGACCACCGCGGAGCTGGACAAGATCGCCCATGAGTACACGCTCGATCACGGCCACCGCCCCGCGACGCTGGGCTACGAGAACGCTCATGGCGGACGCGATTATCCCGCGAGCATCTGCACCAGCGTCAACGAGGTCGTCTGCCACGGCATCCCCTGCGACTACGTCTTGAAGGACGGGGACATCGTCAACGTGGACCTGACCACGGTCGTCGAAGGCTGGCACGGCGACAGCAGCGAGACGTTCCTCATCGGCGAGGTCGACCCGCAAACGGTCGATCTGGTGCAGGCCACCTTCGACAGCCTCTGGGCCGGCATCCACGCGGCGAAACCGTGGGGCACGGTGTTCGACATCGGCCGGGCGATTTTCAGCCTGGCCCGCGACCGCGGGTACGGCGTCGTTCGCAACTTCCAGGGGCACGGGCTGGGCACGGAGTTTCATCAGGAACCCGGCATCCCCCACTACCCGGAAGACCGGGCGAAGAACGTCGTGTTGAAGCCGGGGATGTGCTTCACGATCGAACCGATGTTGAACGCCGGCACGCAGGACACCGGCAAGCCGGACCGTCGCGACGGCTGGAGCGTTCGCACCAAGGATCGCAAACCCAGCGCCCAGTTCGAGCACACGTTATTCATGACCGATCACGGCCTCGACGTGCTGACCGCCACGCAGAACGGCCCCGCGGAGGGACATCGGTTCGGCGAGTGAAATCGTCGACGCTCGCCGGCCGATTCTCCCTTCTCCCGTGAGGGAGAGGAGCCGCGGGTGAGGGTGAGCGATCGCTCTCCCGCATCCATTGCTGCGGGGGCGGGCCATGAACTGTCAAAGAGCGTCGGCCGCGTGAAGGGGGGCCGGTTGGGTTCAGCCCCCTCACCCCCGACCCCTCTCC
>NZ_WTPX01000141.1 GCF_013036045.1 Alienimonas chondri | reverse complement strand
CCTTTTGGGGGAGAGGGGTTGGGGGTGAGGGGGCTTTGATGGTCCGACAAGCCGGCGCCCCCTGCTGCTTCTCTGTCGTCCGAACCGTCATCCAGCTATCGAGCACGTATGCGGGTTCGTCACCCTCACCCCCGGCCCCTCTCCCTCAAGGGAGAGGGGAGACTGGGGATCCGCCCGCAAGAGGATGTCTGCGGGCGATTGTATGTCCTCGGTGACGCTTCTCAGGTTAATGAAGCGGCTCCTCCTCCCCCGTCACCGGACCGCGGAAGGTCCAGTAGACGATGAAGGTGTACGCCGCGATGAAGGGCAGTCCGATCGCGGCGATCGTCGCCATCAGTATCAACGTCGAATTGCTGCTGGCGGCGTTTTGAATCGTCAGGCTGTGGGCCGGGTTCGGGTTCGAGACGATCAGGTTCGGATACAGCGCCGTGCCGAATAAGAAGACCAGCGCCGCGATCGACCCGCCGGTGCTGACGAACCCCTCCCGCGGCCGGTCGCGCATCAGGCAGCGGGGCACGTTCGCCAGCGCCAGCACGTTCAACAGGACGACGACATAAGCCCAGGGGAACCCGCGAAAATTCTTCGTCGCCCCGGGGACGAAGGCCAGCGTCAATCCCGTGGTCAGCAGGAACGCCGCGAGATAAATCCAATAACTGCCCCACGCCCAGCGGGTGACGCGCTCCCGCAGTTCGCCGGTCGTTTTGAGCCGCAGGAACGACGCCCCGTGCAGGGCGAACGCGGCGACGGCCAGCCCGCCGATCAGCAGCGCGAACGGCGACAGTTCGTTCGCCAGCGACCCGATGAAGATGCCCCGCTGGTTCAGCGGCACGCCGTCGATGCTCGCCCCCACCGCGGTTCCGAACAAAAACGCCGCGAGCGTGCTGCTGAGCGTGAACCCCCAGTCGCAGATGCGTCGCCAGCGGGGCGAATCGAACTTATGCCGGAACTCCACGCTGACCGCCCGGAAGATCAGGGCGAACAGCAGCAGCATAAAGGGGACGTAGAACCCGCTGAACGCCGTCGCATACGCCTCCGGGAACGCGGCGAACAACGCTCCGCCGAAGGTCACCAGCCAGACTTCATTCCCGTCCCACAGCGGGCCGATCGTCTTGACCAGCACGTTGCGATCGCGGTCGGTCTTCGCCAGGGGATGCAGGATGCCCACCCCCAGATCGAACCCGTCCAACACCGCGTACCCGGCCAATAAAACCCCGAGCAGCCAGAACCAAAGGGTCGGGAAGTCCATCGTTTACAGGCGGAAGAGGAAGGGCGGAGTGAATCACATGGCGAGCCGGGGGCGTTCAGCCCCCGGAGCTTGAGCGTGCGTCGGTGAGGCTGCCTTCGTGGTCGACGCGCTCGGAGGCCGCATCTAACAACCCCTCGGCGCGGGGACCGGGCGCGTGCGGATCGGGGTCGAAGTGTTCGGGGTCCGGCCCTTTCATGATCTTCGTATGCAACACGGAGACCCACACCGCGAACAGCAGCAGGTCGATTAGGCCGAACATAATAATCGACCACAGCACCTGACTCGCCTCGACCGCTTCGGAGAGGGCGTCGCTGGTGCGCAAGCCCCCCATCAATTCGCCGTCGATCATCGACGGATACACCACCCACGGCTGCCGGCCGACCTCCGCGGCGACCCACCCGGCTTCGTTCGCCAAAAACGCCAGGCCGACGGCGCCGACGAAGAATCGCAGCACCCATTTCTTCTCCCATAACGTTCCCCGCCAGCGCCACCAGCTCGTCAGCAATGTGGCGCCGATAAAGAGCGTGCCGATGCTCACCATCAGGTGATACGTCTGGAAGGTGATCCACACCGGCGGCTCGCCGTAGTCCTCCTTGAGATCGTCGAGGCCGGGGACGGCCGTCTCGAAGTCCTCATGCACCAGAAACGACAATCCGCCCGGCACCGCCAGCCCGAAACGCACCTCGCGAGCCTCGGAGTCCGGCCAGCCGAACAGATACAGTGGAGCGGGCTGCTCGGTTTGATAAAGCCCCTCGAACGCCGCCAGCTTGGCCGGTTGATGCTCCGCGACGTTCTGCGCCTGCAAATGCCCGCTGACCAGCTGGGCGAGGCTGGCGGTCGTGGCGAGGAGCAATCCGCCGGTGAAGCTCCGCCTGGCGAAGTCGACGTGCCGGCCCTTCAATAAATACCAGGCGCTGACGCTGAGCACGAAAAACGCCCCCAGCACGAACGACCCGAGATAAACATGCGTCAGCCGATGGATCGCCGAGGGATTGGTCAACATCGCCCAGAAGTCGACGATCTCAGCCCGTTGAAAGACGACGCCGTTGATCTCCCGTTCGACCAGCTGATGCCCCGCGGGCGTTTGCTGCCAGCTGTTAGCGATCACGATCCAAACGGCGCTGAACATCCCGCCGAGGCACACCATGCAGGTGGCGAAGAAGTGCATCTTCGGTCCGACTCGATCCCAGCCGAACAGCAGCACGGCCAGAAAACCGCTCTCCAGAAAGAACGCGAAGATCCCCTCCGCGGCGAGGGCCGAGCCGAAGACGTCGCCGACGTATCGACTATACGCGGCCCAGTTCGTGCCGAACTCGAACTCCATCACGATCCCCGTCACCACCCCCAACGCGAACGTTGCCCCGAACAGCCCCGTCCAGAACTTCGCCGCGGCGTGATACCGCCCGTCCTTCGTCCACAGATGCATTCCCTCCAGATACACCATCACCACGCTCAACCCGATGGTGAGCGGGGGAAAGAGATAGTGGAACATAATCGTGAGCGCGAACTGCAATCGGCTCAGCAATAAGACGTCCATCGCAGCGTTCCTCCCGGCGGCGACGGTCGCGGAGGGCGGGCGAACTCGGGGCGATCGTCGGCGTCGCGCTCAGTGTCGGTACGCCGTACGCGGGAGCAACCACGCCCGCGCACGCGGGGCAGAATGACGCTCCGCCCCATGATTCGCTCAGCGGACGTTCCCGCGTTGAAGAACTTCCGCGAAGAAGCCGTTGACGCCGATATCGTGCGCCGATAACGTCGTCTCGGTGCCGCAATCGCCGTGCGATATCGGCTCCCCCGGTTCATTCCGCCTCAGGCCCGTCGCATGGCCGCTTCGAATCCCCCGCCCGATCGTCTCGCCCCGGACCTCGTGCGGGGCAGCCTCGACCTGATGGCCTTGGCGACGCTGTCGGAGGGCGCCGCCTACGGCCTGGCCGTGCAACAGCGGCTGCGGACGGCGAGCGGGGGGATGGTCGAGGCGAACCCCGGCACGCTGTATCCGTTGTTGCACCGCTTGGAAGCGGACGGGCTGATCGCCGCGGACTGGCGGGTCGAAGAGGGCCGCCGCCGCAAGTGGTACACGCTGACCGCCGCGGGCCGGCGCCGGCTGACCGACCGCGCCGCCCAGTGGTACGCCTACGCGGAGACCGTCCGCGGTCTGCTGGAACCGGCGGTCGGCCCGCCCGTTCCCACTCTCAAACCTGCCTGAGGAGCTGCGGGAATGCCCGCCGAGGAATTCGACGCCTACCTCAAAACGCTCCGGGCCCGGCTCCGTTTGAAGCCGGGCCGGCGGGCGGAGTTAGAGGACGAGTTCCGCGATCATTTAGAGAGCCGATTGGAAGAACTGACCGCCGCCGGCGTGCCCCGCGCCGCGGCGATTCAGCGTGCCTTGGAGGAGTTCGGCGACGCCGCGGGGCTGGCGTCGCAGATGTCTCACGCCTTTCGCATCCTCGCCCGCCGCCGCCGACGAAAGACTTTCATGCGCGTCACCGCCTCCGCCGCCGCGACCCTCGCCTGCGGCATCGCCGTCGCTTATCTGTTCGCCCCGCCGAACCGCGCCTTCGCCCCGCCGGGGCCGGCCGTCGCACAGGACGCGGACGCGCCCCCGCCGGAGAACGACGCGGCCGACGCGGACGCCCCCGAGCGGCCCGACCCCGCGGCGGCACTAGAGGCGAAGTTGGACGGCCCGGCACCGGAGAATCTTTATCGCCCCGGCACGCCTGTCGAATCGTTCTTTGCGAACCTCCGCCACAAGACCGGCATCCCGGTCTTGGCCGACAATGAGATCCTGCCGGAGGGTTGGGGAACGCTGACTCGTCTGGGCCTCCCGCCGAACTTCAATGGGTTGAACGAGTCGCTCGACCTCGGGCCGGAGTTCACGCTGCGGCAGATGCTGAACACCGTGCTGGGGCAGTTCGCCTCGGACCTCCGCGTGGAGAACCGCGACGGCATTCTGTACGTCACCGGCGACTTTCCGCGGCGGCCCGGAACCCGTGACCTGCCCGAGGCGAGCCGCCTGGAGGAGATGTTGGAGGTCCCGACAACCCTCGCGGGCCTCCGGCCGGGAGACACAGTCGCGGAGGCTCTGGATACGCTGGCGGGCATCCATCAGATCGCCATCCTGCCGGACAGCCGCGCCCTCGATCTCGAGGGGATCGATCTGCGAGACTTGCCGATCGATAACCCGCCGCAATTGAGCGGTTACTCGCTGCGGACTACGCTGGATGTCCTGCTTTCGACAGTCAGCGAAGAGTCTCTCCTCGCGGTGCCGCGGGACGGCATCCTATTTATCACGACGCAGGAGGCAGCGGGGCTAGATCTGGAAACGCGCATCTACAACGTCCGTGATCTGCTGACCGACGTGCGGACCTCCTCCGGCGGGATGGGCGGCGGATTCGGCGGCGGCGAATTTGGCGGCGGCGAATTTGGCGGCAGTGGCGGCGAAAATGCCAACGGCGCCGCAAACGACCTCGTCGCGATGATTCTGTCCGTCACCGGCGGGTCGAACTTCGGCGGCGGTTGGATGGAGACCGGCGAGGGCGAAGGCAGCCTGGAGCACTTCAACGGATTGCTCGCCGTGCGGCAGACCACCACGGTGCATCGGCAGATCGAGGATCTGCTGTCCTCCCTCCGCCGCAGCGCCGCCGAACGCAGCTGGGACGAGGCGACAGACGGCGCCGGCTCAGAGGCCGCGTCCCTGTCCGGGGGCGCCGATGCGGACCCCGTGATCGTGGTCGTGGGGCCGAACGGCATTCAATCGATCAACGGTCGGGAAGAGTTTACTCCCGGGACCCACGGCGCCTATTTGACCAAACTGGCGCAAGAAGCGCCCCGTCGTTCGGTCGTCATTAAAGCGGTGGAAAGCGCTCCGAGCCGAGTCGTGCAGGAAGCGGTGAAGCTCGTCACCGAGGCCGGGCTGAGCAAGATCGCCCTGCGGGCGACGCCGGACCCGTCCGATCGTGAGAGCGTGGCAGATCCATCTGCGGAGGTACCCGGGCCGTTTTTCGATAGGTCGAGAAGTACCCACCCGCGGGGCGTCCCGGATCTTCGCGAACCTGCGCAGCCTCGATACGTTCGCGATATGGGTGATGTCGAGCCCGTCGTCGGTTTATTCAATGGCCCCTCCTCAGCACGCTCGAACGTTCATCGAGAGTTCCGTGTCACAAATGAAGGGCGTCTCTACCTAGGGCGAGACGTCGTGCCTCTGAACGGTGAGGCTGCGGCTCTTCGGGAGAAGACGGAAGGTCGGTCCGCGGGGCCGGTGCCGATCTGGATCTACTCCGATCATCCGTCATCCGACGTCCAAGCCCGCATTCGATCGTTACGACAAGCCGCGAAGGATTTAAGCGTCACGATCACCGTCGAACGATTCCGCAAGCCGATCCTCTTCCGTGACGACTCCGGGCGATTTGAGTGGGTCGTGCCCCTTGAGCGACGCCGCGGGGGCCAGTCGGAGCAGTCGGAAACGGGTTGATTCTATGAACGGGATTTTCTTCAGGCTTGAGCGTGTTTAGAAAAAAATTATTGGTATTCGGGCTGACGGCGATACCGGGTCGAACGCCGTTGCAAGGCGGGAAACGCTGTCTCTATTAATGCTGCAAACTCCGCATCGGTCACGAAACGGCCCTCGCGGGCATCCTCAGGTCCCCGCGAATCGCCTCCAGATCCGTCCGCCCGTCGTCTACTCGGCCGGCGGGTGATTGGCCGGGGCGCTGTTCTCGCCGGTCGGGACGAGGTGAATCGGTTCGCCGGTCGTGGGGTGCGTCAGCCGCAACTCGCCGTGGGCGTCCAGCAGCGCGGCGAGGTCGGCGGGCAGCGTGGGCAACGTCACGGAAGAGGCGGGGGCGGCGTTCATGGAACCAGTTTAGCGGCGACCGCGGCCGGCGGGGCCGGAGGTTCCTCGGCGGGTTCGACCGCAGCAAACGGCCAGACCCAGGGGATCACGAGCATCGTCACCGCGAACACCAACCCGGTCAGCGGGAGGCCCAGTCGCAAATAATCGCTGGTTCGATACCCGCCGGGGCCGTAGACCATCAGGTTCGTTTGGAAGCCGACCGGGCTGGCGAACACCCCGCTGGCGGCGGCCATCACCGCGATGACGAACGGCAGCGGTTCGAGGTTCAATCCCTGTGCGACCGCGACGGCGATGCCGAACATCAACACCCCCGCCGCCTTCGCGGTGATGAGGTTCGCCAGCACGGCCGTCAGAGCAAACACGACGGCCATCTGACCGTAGGCGTTCTTCCCCGCCAATGTGGTGAGATGATGGGCGAGATAATCGTCGGTCCCGCTGCTGTCCAGCGCCGCCCCCAATCCCAGCCCGGCGGCCATGGTGATGAGGACGCTCCAATCGACCGCCCGGCGGGCCTCGCTGACCAGCAGGCAGCGGGAGACGATCATCGCCCCGCAGGCGATCGCCGCCGCCAGCGCCGGCGCCACGTCGAAAAACATCGCCGCGACCATCGCCGCCAAGATCACGCGGGCGATCCACGCTTTATGAAAGCGCGGCGGAACGCTGTCTTCCACCCCGGAGACGAGAAAGAAATGCTTCCCGAAGCGCCGCAGCTTTACGAACCCCGGGGGAGCCTCCAGCAAGAGCGTATCGCCGGGCCGCAGGCGGATATCGCCGATCTTCCCGACGACCCGTTCCCCGCCGCGGGCGACGGCGATAATGGCGGCGTTGTAATGGCTGCGGAATCGACTCTCCCGCACGGTGCGGTTGAGGAAGGGGTAGCCGTCGGAGACGACGGCTTCCACCAACTGCCGGGCGCCTTGGCTGCGGACGTTCGAGTCTAATTTGAACGTCTGATCCGCCGCGGGGGTGAGGCCGGGCAGTCGGCGAAGATCCTTCACGCTGTCCACCGCGCCGACGAACACCAGTCGGTCTCCGGCCCGCAGGCGTTCGTTCGGCCCGACCGCGGCGAGCACCTGCTCCACATGCTCGACTTTCGGCGGCGGCCCCGCGGCGGCGCCGGGCGGCGAATCGTCGTCGGTCTGTCCGGCGCGCGGCTCGACGGGGGCGTCGCGGACGATCTCCAACAGATATGCCCCCGGCAGATGCCGCAAACCGGCGCCCTCGACCGTCTCGCCCACCATCGGGCTGCCGGGTTGGAGGGTCATTTCGACGGCGTACTCCCGCGTATCGCGGAGGTTCACGCCGGCCGGGGTGCGATCCGGCAGCAGCCACTTTGACGCGATCGCCAGATAGGCCACCCCCAGGATCGCGCACGGCAAGCCGACCCAGGTGATATCAAACAGTTCTAATCCCGGATGCTTCGAGCCGTCCGGCTCCTTCAACTTGACTAATTCGCCATTTAATACGAGCAGCGTGCTGGTGCCGATAAGCGTGCACATCCCCCCCAGCACCGCGGCGAACGACAGCGGCATTAAGACTTTGCTGGGACTGATGCCGTGCCGACGCGACCAGTCGCTGACGACCGGCAGCGCCGCCGCGACGACCGGGGTGTTATTGAGGAAGGCGCTGACGATCGCCGCGGGCGTCGTCACCCGGAGGACCGCAGACGCCACCCCCGCGGGACGCCCTAATAATTGTCGCCCGGCGTACTCCACGGCGCCGGTCTGCCGCAGCCCTTCGGCGACGGCGAACAGCACGCCGACCGCCGCCAGGCCCGGGTTGCCCAGACCTTCCAACGCGTCGGCCAGCGGGACGACGTTGCAGGCGACCAGCAGCGTCAGCCCGCCGCACAACACGGCGTCCGGGGCGGCGGCGGTGAACATCAACGCCAGCACGCAGGCGGCCAGGGTGCCTAACGTGAGGCCGATTTCGGGGGTGAACGGCACGCGTCGATCGTCGCTAGTTCGACGCGTTCAGGACGGCGCCGGTCGCGGCCCGCACGGCGTCGTGCAGCGGGCCGTTGGTGGCGATCACGCCGCGGTTTTTTTCCAGCCCCCGGCCGTGGGTGAAGTCCAACGGCTGGCCGTCGACGTCCGTCACCCGTCCGCCGGCCGCTTCGATGACGACCACCCCGGCGGCGTGATCCCAGATCCGCTCGACGTACCCCGGCCGCGTGGGCAGACGCAGATAAATATCGGCCCCGCCGCGGGCGACCTCCGCGTATTTGGCCTGCGAATCGAGCCGCAACGGGTCCGCGGTGAGGTTCAATTTCGCCGCGATTTCCGCCGCGGCGCCGTGGGCGGTGTGCGCGGACTCCACCGACTCGCACAACCGCGCCGCGGCCGCGTCGGCGGTGGCGGAGGTGTGAATCGACGTCGGGGTCGAGCCGGGCTCCAGCGAACGAACCGTCGCCCCGCCGTCCTTCTCCGCGGAGAACAACGCCCCCGTCCCGCCGTCCGCCCCGTCGCCGTTGTGCCCGTCGCTCTGAACCGGCAGGTTGGGGCAGGCGAGCACGCCGACGGTCGGGATGCCGTTTTCAATCAATGCGATCGCGACCGCGTATTGGCCGCCCCTCAAAAAGCCCTTCGTGCCGTCGATCGGGTCGACGGTCCAGAAGCGTCCGCCGTTCTCGCCGACGGCGCCGTCGGCGCCGCCGCGGTCGATCCAGTCCAGGATCTCCGCGGTCGTGGCGGTCGGGAGCTTGAATTGAGCCAGGGCCGCATTGACGGCGTGCGTCACCTGCTCGACGAATCCGGCCTTCTCGCCCTGCCAGTCGGCCGTGGTCCGCAGCGCCGCGGCGTCTTCCTCGCCGACGACCGGGTCGTCCGGGAACGCCTCGGCCAGCGCCCGGCAGACGAGGGCCTGCGCGGCGAAGTCGGCGACGGTGACGGGGCTTTTGTCCGCTTTGTCCAACGCTGCGGGGCCGTCCTCCAGCCCCGAGGCGGAGCGAACGACCTGACAGGCCGCCGCGGCCCAACGACCGGCCTGCACGGCGGCGGCGAGGGCGGCAGACTCGGACATCAGCAAACGCGGGGGTCGGGACGCGGCGGGGCGCGGCAGTCTAGCCGTTCGGCATGACGCCCGTCATCCGCGACACGCTTCCCCCAAACCGTTCCCAAACGGTCCCGTTCGCACGCTGCCTATCAAAAAGGGAGTTCCGTCTGACGACGGAACTCCCTCTCACGCTCTCACTGGTCGCGCTCTCACAGAATGGGCGTCATGGCGTCATCGCCTCTTGGGATACGGGTTGGGAGACAGGTTCTCTTGGGGCTGCATCGCCGGACTCATCCGCGGACAGCGCCGCGAGCGTGGGGTCACCGGCGGATGTTGAGGAAGAAGTTCCCCGTGCCGATGGTCAGTCCGCGGCTGTTATATCCGTAGCCGCGACCGTAGCCGAACCCGCGGTTATAACCGTAGTTGCGGTAGCCGCGGTTGAAGCCGTAGTTGCGGTAGCCGTGGTGATAGCCGTACGACGAACCGCGATAGCGGCCGTGGTTGTAGCCGTACGCCGGCACGCCGTAATGGCCGCTGTGGTAGCCGCCGCGATGGCCGTAGTAATTGCCGGCCTCCGCAGAGGGGGCGGCCAACAGTCCCATGGACAGCAGGGCGCCGGCGGCGACGATCTTGGGAATCAATCGGGAGGTCATGGGAGTCTCTTTTAGAAGGGGGAAGTCGGGGGGACGCACATCACGTCGCACCGACCCTTCGTATCCGCAGTATCGGCGCCACAACGCTTTGTTCTGACGGTAAGTGCTACCATGGCAGTGACTTACGCTTCATTACGGCAGATGTGCGTGGCAACAGGTATTGTCGCGGACTCGCATCATGCGCCGTCACTGTGACGACGATTCCGCAACAGAGGCGACCCCGACGAGCCGTTCCCACGCGGCCGTCAACGCCCGGTACGCCGGTCCCGGAACCCCGGCGCCGACGGGGCGGCCGTCGATGCGGACGGCGGGCCACAGCGTCGGCGTGGTGGAGGCGATCAGCGCTTCGTCTCCCGCGCACAGGTCGTCCGGCGTCAGCGGTTCTTCTCGCCAGTCGAAGCCGAGGTCGAGCGCCAGTTCCCGGGTGACGGCCTGCGTGACGCCCTCCAGCACCCCGGCGGCGGGCGGGGTGCGGATCGTTTTGCCGCGGACGGACAGCACGTTGCCGGTGTCGGTCTCCGCGACGGTTCCATCCAGATGCAGCAGGAGGGGCTTGGCGCCGGGGTCGATGGCGGCGGCCTGCCGGGCGGCGATCCGCCAGTGCAGGCGGCTGCGGGTTTTGATGTGCGGGTCGAGGCACGCCGCGGGGATCTGCCGCGTCGCCGGAACCGCCAACCGGACGCCGTCCCGGTACTCCGCCGCCAACAGACCGGCGGGGAGGACCGTCGTCGTCACCCCAGCGATCGACCCCCGATGGTGCGGCGAACCGATCGGCGAGCCGGCGGAGACGAACAGGCTGACGCTCAGTTCCTCCCCCGGTTCGCAAAGGGCGAAGTTGTGCCGCACGACCGCGACGATCGCGTCCGCCAGTTCGCCGAGCGGCCCCGGCAGGTCGATAAACGCCCCGTTCGCACTCTGCGCCAGCCGGGCGAGGTGCCGATCGACGGCGAACGGCACTCCGCCGAAGGTTCGCAATCGCTCCGTGACCGCCGCCCCGCCGGCGACCAGCGCGTCGTCCAACGGCAGGGAGGCTTCGCTCGCGGGCAGCAATCGCCCGGCCAGGGAGGAGATCGGAACGTCAGTCGGCGGAGGCGAAGAGGACACGCCGATAGCCTATCGTTTGCGGACCGCTTCGCTCCCCGACCCGGTTCCCCGGTCCGGGGGGACAAGCCCCCCGGCTCGCCGACTGTTTGGAACGCTCGTATGTCGCCCGTCTCTCCTGAAACCACCTCCGTCGGCTGGATCGGCACCGGCGTGATGGGCGCCGCGATGGCCGATCGATTGCTGGACGCCGGCTACGCGCTCACCGCGTTCAATCGCAGCCCGGAGAAGGTCGAACCGCTTGTTCAGAAGGGGGCGAAGCCCGCCGCCAGCCCCCGCGAGGTCGCGGAGCACAGCGACGTGACGATTACGATGGTCGGCTATCCCGACGACGTGCGGCAGGTCGTGCTGGGCGACGACGGCGTCCTCGCCGGGGCGCGTCCCCATTCGATACTCGTCGATATGACCACCAGTTCCCCGGCGCTCGCCGTCGAGATCGCCGCGGCGGCGGCGGAACGGCGGGTTCGGAGTCTCGACGCCCCCGTCAGCGGCGGCGACGTGGGGGCGAAAAGCGGGGCGCTGTCCATCATGTGCGGCGGCGATCAGGAGGCGTTCAACGCCCTCGCCCCGCTGCTTGACGTGTTAGGCAAAACGATCGTTCTGCAGGGCGGGCCCGGCGCCGGGCAGCACACGAAAATGGTCAATCAAACGTTGATCGCCTCCGGCATGATCGGCGTCTGCGAGGCGCTGGTCTATGCGAGCCGGGCGGGACTTGATTTAGAAACGGTCCTCAAAAGCGTCAGCGGCGGGGCCGCCGGGTCGTGGAGCCTGTCGAACCTCGCCCCGCGGATGCTCAAGAACGACTTCGCCCCGGGATTTTACGTCGAGCATTTCCTGAAAGACCTCGGGCTGGCGCTCGCGGAGGCGGACCGGATGCGGCTCTGTCTGCCGGGGCTGGCGCTCGCGAAGCAGCTGTATAACGCCGTCGCCGCAGCCGGCGGCGAACGGGACGGGACGCAGGTGCTGGTGCGCGTCGTCGCGGACCTCAATGGACAGCCGTGGGGCACGAACGGGGGGTGATGAACCGCTGTCGGGCGTTCGAACTCGTCTCCCCTCTCCCCTCTCCCCTTTTTGGGGGAGAGGGGCCGGGGGTGAGGGGGC
>NZ_WTPX01000140.1 GCF_013036045.1 Alienimonas chondri | reverse complement strand
CCCCCGGAACGCCCGCCCCCGGAAGAGTGACGGCAGGGCGGCGCAGGCCTTCTGCCAGTGGAGAGCGATTGGGAAAAACCTTTGACACGACGCCACGCACCACGTCGCCCTCCCTGGCGAGACGCCAGCGCCACCCGCCGGCCCCCAGCGTGCGATCAACCCCACGCCCGGGGCGGCTGGGGCAGAAGCGAAGCGGATGCCCCAGAACGGGTTGCGAGCGAACGATGGGGAGTCGTGATCGGGCGTCGCTAGTTCTGGGGCATCCGGTCGGTCAGCTGACGCCTCCCTCCCTACTGCCCCAGCCATCTATGGCGAAGGGAGATCGAATGCTCAGACTGCCTCAGACACCCGGCCATGAGGACAGGCGGCCGGACGGTCAAGCTGCCCCAGGCGCCCGCGCCGATCTAAGCGGATCGGGGTTCCGCGACCGCCAGGAAACTCAGGTGGTGGGCGGCGTGGGCCGCATGAAACCGACCGAACTCTTCATGAGTCATCCGACCGAACCCCGGGTGGGCGTGAAGGTCTCCGGAATGGGCGAGGAACTGCTCCACGCAGCGCGACAGGGCGTCGACCTCGTCCGCGTCGTTGAGAGCGGAATCCGGGACGAACATGCCGGCGGTTTTCACGCCGGAGGGGGAATCGCCGGCGAGCAGTCGCGGCAACATCCA
Source organism: Alienimonas chondri (assembly GCF_013036045.1). Classification (GTDB taxonomy): domain Bacteria; phylum Planctomycetota; class Planctomycetia; order Planctomycetales; family Planctomycetaceae; genus Alienimonas; species Alienimonas chondri. The sequence goes on along the minus strand of NZ_WTPX01000140.1, from coordinate 11,286 downwards.
CCGGCGAAGCACGGGGCGGAGCGGAAAGCCGAGGACGGTCATCCAGGCGGGATAGCCCCGGAGGTTCGCCTCGATGGTGAGCCGCAAATGACGACAGATCTGAGCGAGCGTCCAATTCCCGTTTTGAAGATAACCCGTGCGAAGCAGGCTCCGGCATTCCGCGACGCAGTCGTCGAGCCGGTCGAATTGGAGAGCGCGTCGCACGTCAGCTCGCAGTGGCACGGGGGACGAGAGCGCTGTTCCCAACGGCCACGACCGTCGGGAATCGCTGGCGTCGTCAGAGCCGGCGCCGCCCGACGGAGCAAGGTACTGACGAACGCCGCCAGCGCCACCCGCCCGCCGCGGGGCGCCATGTTCTCACGGCTCGGGAGCGGAGCGGACGAGACGGGTGAACATGCGAGCGACACAGACCTCGGTTCCAAGCTCGGACGTCGCCCGCCGTCAGCCGAGATCCTCGTCAAAAATACACTGAGCGGCGGCGCGAACCTCCGGCGAGTTCAGCCGACGGGCGGATTCCGCCAGGATCGGGTGACTGGAGCCGGGAGTCCAGAGGACTCGATAAGAGAGGTGGCCGAACCCGCCCTCCTCGACGACCGCTTCGGCGACCCTCAGATACATCCGGCGAAGTTCATCGATCAATCGTCGTTCCTCGTCCCAATCGGGGGACGTTTGTTGAAAGTCTTTGAGCAGGACCTGAAACCGCTCGCGGAACTTCGGGAACGCGTCGAAAGACCGGCGCTGCCATTCGTCGGGATTAAACTTCGCTTCGTCGCGATAGTCGTCGTCGAACTCGGCGAGATCCTCGTGGCGACTGAACGCCGCGACGGCTCCCGCTTGGTCCGCGCCCTGATCGCCGAATATGATCGCGTAGCCGTAGACGTCCGGGTCGCTGCGCACCTCGATCAGGTGCTTTCGGAGATCGTCTTGAAACACGCTGGCGAGCGACTGCACCTCGTCGGAGAAAGGCGATTTCATGCTTCGACCAACTTGATAGACGTTCGACCGGGCGGACGCCGCCGCGCCCGACCGTGCGGAGAGACGGCCGAAGATAAGGCCCGGCAGCCGAGGGGGCAAAAGAAGTCGATCCAGCCCGCCTGAACCCGTCGGGACGGCCACGGCCCCGTGCGGCGGCCCTCAAGCCCAAACATCCTCAAACCCGGACGCCCTCCACCCGGCCGCCATCGAGGAGGGCCGGCAGCGAACCCAGGTCGAGCGACACCGGCGCGTTGCGCCGGCGCGTGCCCCGGTCCGCGGCGGCATCATCGCGGGCGCTGGACCACGCCCAATCCGTCGCCCGTTCGCACAATCTCCGGCGGACGGGGTTGAGGTGCAGATAATCGATCTGGGCGCGGAGCGTTTCCAGCGTGAACACGTTGCGATCGTGCCCGCCGCCGGACTGCCAAAACAGGCGTTCGACTCTGCGTCCTCGTCGGCGGGTGAGCTTCGACAGAAAGTCCGGGGCGTGCTGCTTCAGATACGCCATCGCGGCCCGTCCGACGGGTTCCTTAATCGCCTTGCGAAACGCAGCGATGTCATAAACCCGTTCGCGGGGGCACACCAGCAGATGGACGTGTTCCGGCATCAGCACGTAGGCCCACACGTCGTAGGCCAGTTCTTCCCGGGCGGCGTTGATCGCCTCGCACAACCAGTTCCGGCTTCGATCTTTCGCAAGCAACGGCAGTCGACGATAGCAGCAAAACGTCAGACTATGAGCATGCCCGGGATCGTTATAGTTCCGGCGACGAGCCATGCGAACACGGTGAAGCGCCCAACCTGGCCGGTCAACCCCACGCCCGGGGTGGCTGGGGCAGAAGCGAAGCGGATGCCCCAGAACGTGTTGCGTGCGAACGAGGGGAGGAGCGATCGGGCGTCGCTGGTTCTGGGGCATCCGGTCGGTCGTAAAGACTCCCTTCCTCCTGCCCCAGCCACCCATGGGGAAGGGAGATCGAACGCTCTGGCTGCCCCAGGCACCCGGCCCAGACCCCAGGCGATCTTCTTCTCGGCTCGGGTGGCTGGGGCAGAAGCGAAGCGGATGCCCCAGAACGTGTTGCGTCCGAACGAGAGGAGAAACGATCGGGCGTCACTGGTTCTGGGGCATCCGGTCAGTCGGCTGACGCCTCCCTCCCTACTGCCCCAGCCACCCATGGGGAAGGGAAATCGGACGCTCAGGCTGCCCCAGGCACCCGGCGCCCGGTTACGATACTCGCAGGTGTTCGGCAAGCTCTTCCGCAAGAGCATGGCCTGCGGCAGAACGCATCTGCTTCTTGATTTCGTCCGCAGCAGCATGAGGGACGCCGACTATAACAGCGACGCCGGCCCCCTGGTCCATCCACTGTGGGCAGTTGATAACCACTTGTTTTGAACCGGCCGGTTTAGCCGGGTCGACGCGAAAGTCGGCCGAATGTATGAGCACATTGTAATCTCGTATGACTAGCATTCCCTCGCACTGCACTGAGAACCTGAACCCATCTGTGGGCTGAAGTGCTTTGAATGCCAAGTTGATCCAGTGGTCATCGCCAGATACAACCACTTTCATCTCTACATCCACATGAGGCGGATCCAGTGTCCAATCGGCACGGGCTCGAGGGTTGCATACCGGGATTTTCAACATGGTATCCTCCCCTTGCTCTCCCGTGCCCATCTGTGCCCTTAGCTCAGATTGTCGAGCAGCTATGTCCGAAGCTTTGAATATTTCCGGGTCCCCTTTTGGGTAGAAGAATTTTAAGTGTTCCACGCAGACCTTATGTTCATCGGGACCTACTGATGTCAGGACTACGTCTTCATAACCGCCAGAAGCGGGGTAAAGTCGGTAGTTGATTGTTTGTTCGCAGACGACGCAGTTGAGGTCGAGGTCGTAGAAGCATTTACATGATAGGCGGTAGTTGCTGCGAACACAGGTGTTTGAGATGCCTAAGGACTTTTCGATGAAGTGTTCGTAGTAGCTGTCCACATTATCATATATCCGCCTTTGTCGTTCTGTCGGAGTAAGCACAGCCCGCAAGACGTCCCTCTTAGACTGGTGATCCATATCTGACAGGAAACGGCGACTTGCAATAATGCTTTGCAAATCTTCCCTGACCCTGTCGATAAACCTCGCAGTTCCGACTGTGTAGCTGAATATGGCCGCAATTATGACGGCGACGCCAAGGGAGCGGCAGATGTCTGTAAGTACCCCGGCGACGAACGGTATTTCGTCGCCGTAGGCCTGGTCGAGAATTATGCCGATCAGCAGTAAGGTAATGCCCCCCCAGAGATACCCTGAGAAGAACCCTAAGAACGACTTCGACTTGTCCCAGACTTTGGTGACCCGCGACCACACAGGCTGGAATATGGACCGCGGTTTTTCTGCTACAGCGGGACTCTTAGCCACCTTACGTTCGACGCCTGGCTTGTCTGGCTCGTTCGTTATAGTGGGCATGCTGGATCTATGACGTAGGTGGCGCGTAAACTGACCTGCGTAGGTATCCCTACGCAGGTCAGTCATTAAGCGGCAAGCGAAACAACATTTGATTCGTTAGCCGATGATGGTGATGCTTTCGATTTGCATCAATGTCTCCTGGTTTTTTAGTAAGGGTTGAAATGGCTCGTCATCAGCCGGCGAGCCCGGCTGTGAGCACACGCGAGTTCTAGTGGTTGACCGGTGATCGTCCAACCGGAAAATCCGAGTCGAGGGGTAGGGGCACCGTCGAGAGGTTGACCCGCAGAAAGGGGATCGTCAAGGCAACCTGCCAGATTCGGAGGATCTCCCGGGCCGGAAATCCAGAGGATTCCGCACTACCGCACGGCACCCTCGACGGCCGGGAGCTTGTCTTCGCCGGGTTCTTCGGTCTTGGTGACGAGGACTTGGGTGGTCAGCATCAGGGCGGCGATGCTGGCGGCGTTGGTCAGGGCGCTTTTGACCACCTTCGTCGGGTCGATCACGCCGGCGGCGAACAGGTCTTCGTAGACGCCGGTGAGCGCGTTGAAGCCGTTCGGGCCTTCTTTGCCCAGCACCTCGTCGGCGACGACGGAGCCGTCTTCGCCGGCGTTCTTGGCGATCTGCTTCGTCGGGGCCTGCAAGGCGCGACGGACGATCTCCACGCCGACCTTCTCGTCGCCGCGGGCCTTCACGTCGTCCAAACCCTTGATGCACCGCAGCAGCGCCGTGCCGCCGCCGGGGAGGATGCCTTCCTCAACCGCCGCGCGGGTGGCGTGCAGGGCGTCTTCCATGCGGGCCTTGGTCTGCTTCATCTCCGCCTCGGTGGCGGCGCCGACGCTGACCACGGCCACGCCGCCGACCAGCTTGGCGAGGCGCTCCTGGAACTTCTCGCGGTCGTATTCGCTGTCGGTGTCCTCGATGCCCTTCTTAATCTGGGCGACGCGCTTCTGCAGGTTCTCCTGGGAACCGCCGCCTTCGATGATGGTCGTTTCGTCCTTGGTGACTTCGACCTTCTTGGCGGTACCGAGGTGCTCCAGCTCGACCGCTTCCAGCTTCACGCCGAGGTCCTCGGAGACGAACGTGCCGCCGGTGAGGACGGCGATGTCCTGCAGCATGGCCTTGCGACGCTCGCCGAAGCCGGGCGCCTTGACCGCGGCGACGTTCAACACGCCGCGCAATTTATTGACGACCAGCGCCGTGAGGGCTTCGCCCTCGACGTCTTCGGCGATAATCAGCAGCGGCTTGCCGGTGGTGCTGATCTTCTCCAGCAGGGGAATGAGGTCCCGCAGGTTGGAGATCTTCTTCTCGTGCAGGAGGATATAACAGTCCTCCATCACGACGGACATGGTGTCCGGATCGTTGACGAAATAGGGGCTGCTGTAGCCCTTGTCGAACTGCATCCCCTCGGCGAGGTTGAGGACGGTCTCGCCGCTCTTACCCTCTTCGATGGTGATGACGCCGTCGCGGCCGACCTTTTCGAAGGCTTCGGCGATCAGGTCGCCGACGGCCTTGTCGTTGTTGGCGCTGATGGCGGCGACCTGGGCGATCTGGCCCTTGCCGTCGACCGGCTTCGACAGGCTTTCGAGGGTCTCGACGGCCTTGGCGACGGCCTTTTCAATCCCGCGACGCACGACCTGCGGGTTGGCGCCGAGGTTAATGTTCCGCAGCCCCTCGGTGAAGATGGCGCGGGCCAGCACGGTGGCGGTGGTGGTGCCGTCGCCGGCGGTGTCGCTGGTCTTGCTGGCGACCTCGTTGACCAGCTTGGCGCCCATGTGCTCGTACGGGTCTTCCAGCTCCACCTCTTTGGAGACGGTGACGCCGTCCTTGGTGACGACGGGGTTGCCGAAGGACTTATCGATCAGCACGTTGCGGCCGCGCGGCCCCATCGTGACGGCGACGGCGTCGGCGAGGGTGTCGATGCCCTTCTTCAGCTTGAGGCGGGCGGGGTCGTCGAAGAGGAGTTGCTTGGCCATGGGATGGTGCGGGCGTTATATAGATTCGGGATTTGAAGAGGGGAGGGGAAAGGGGCGAGGCGTAAGGGGCAAGTGGAGCGAGATCGCCGCCGTCACTTACGCCTCACGCCTTTCCCCCGGCCCCTCAAACGAAACGCGGCCGAACGACTACAGCACTTTGGCCAGGATATCGGCTTCGCGGAGGATCTTGACGTCCTTGCCGTCGACTTCGATCTCGGTGCCGCCGTACTTGCCGAACAGGACTTCGTCGCCGACTTCCACGCCGACGGGGCTGCGTTCGCCGCTATCGAGCAGCTTGCCGGGACCGACGGCGAGGACCTTGCCGCGCTGGGATTTCTCCTTGGCGGCGTCCGGCAGGACGATGCCGCCGGCGGTGGTTTCTTCGGCTTCGAGCGGCTCGATGACGACGCGATCGTCGAGGGGGTTCAGAGTCATCGTGTGGAGTTAAGTGTTGAAGGTTGAAAGTTGAGAGATAAAAGGAGCGGGCGCCGGAGCCGGGGGACGGGAGCGAGGCGTGTGAGCTCTCGACTCTCAACCCCTTTTAACTCTCGACGGCCCGCGAAGCGGGCTTACATCATCCCGCCCATGCCGCCCATTCCCATGCCGCCCATTCCGCCCATGCCCGGCATGCCGCCGCCCATGCCGCCCATTCCGCCGCCCATGCCGTCATGGTCGTGGTCGTGGCCGCCGGCTTCGTCCGGGTCGACGGGTTCGTCGGCGATGAGGCCGGCGGTGGTGGTCAGCAGCATCGCGACGGACAGGGCGTTCTGCAGGCTGGTGCGAACGACCTTGGCCGGGTCGACGACGCCGGCGTCGATCAGGTCGCAGTATTTATCGGCCAAGGCGTCGTAGCCGAAGTTGACGCCTTCATCCCGCAGCACGCGGTTGGCGACGACGGCGCCGTCCTGGCCAGCGTTCTCGGCGATGGTGCGGAGCGGCATGCCCAGCACGCGGCCGACCAACTCGCCGCCGAAGGCTTCGTCGCCCTTCAACTTAAGCTTCTTGACCGCCGCGGCGCTCCGCAGCAACGCCACGCCGCCGCCGGGGACGATGCCCTCTTCCAGCGCCGCACGGGTGGCGGCCAAGGCGTCGTCGAACAGGTCCTTGCGTTCCTTCATCTCGGTCTCGGTGGCGGCCCCGACGTTGATCTGGGCGACGCCGCCGGCCAGCTTGGCGAGGCGCTCCTGCAGCTTCTCACGGTCGTAGTCGCTGTCGGTGTCCTCGATTTCGCGGCGGATCTGGTTGACCCGGCCGTCGATCGCTTCGGACGAACCGCCGCCCTGCACGACGATCGTCTTATCGGAGGAGATCCGAATCTTCTTGGCGGTTCCCAGGTCGTCGACCGTGACGGCGTCCAGCTTGACGCCGAGGTCTTTAAAGATCGCCCGGCCGCCGGTGAGGATCGCGATGTCCTCCATCATGGCCTTGCGGCGATCGCCGTAGCCCGGCGCCTTGACCGCGGCGACCTTGAGGATGCCCCGCAGCTTGTTGACGACCAGCGTGGCGAGGGCTTCGCCTTCGATATCTTCGGCGATAATCAGCAGCGGGCGACCGTCCTTGCTGATCTCTTCGAGCAGCGGAACGAGGTTCCGGGCGTTGGAGATCTTCTCCTCGAACACGAGGATGTGCGGGTTGTCGAGCACCACTTCCTGGCCGTCTTCGTCGGTGACGAAGTGCGGGGAGAGGAAGCCGCGATCGAACTCCATGCCCTCGACGAGGTCGACGGTGGTGTTGATCCCACGGCCTTCTTCGACCGTGATCACGCCGTCTTTGCCGACCTTGATAAAGGCGTCGGCGAGGGTCTTGCCGATTTCCGGATCGTTGTTGCCGGAGATCGTGGCGACCGTCTGCAGCGACTTCTTATCGGTCGCGTCGACGGGGGTGCTGATCTTGCCGATATGCTCGACGACGGCGTTGACGGCCTTCTGGGCGCCGCGGGCCATCTGGGTGGCGTCCACGCCGCTGGCCAGGAACCGCAAGCTCTCTTTGAAGAGGGCTTCGGCCAGCACGGTGGCGGTGGTGGTGCCGTCGCCGGCGGTGTCGTTCGTCTTGCTGGCGGCTTCCTTCACGAGCTGAACGCCCATGTTTTCGAAGGCGTCGTTCAGCTCGATGTCCTCGGCGACGGTGACGCCGTCCTTGGTGATCTTGGGGGCGCCCCAACCCTTATCCAGCACCGCGTTGCGGCCCCGGGGGCCGAGGGTGCTCTTGACGGCCCGCGCCAGCTTTTCGACCCCGCTGAGGAGGTGCTTACGGGCGTCGTCGTCGAATTCCAGCAGCTTGGCCACGGGGATCGGTTCCTGTTCAGAGATAACGGGACGGGGTGACGTGATGATCGATCGCCGGCTGCCGGACCGCCGCGTTCGTCGACCGACGTCGAGAACGACCGGGGCGGACCGGGAGCCGCGACCAGTCACCCCTGCATGCGGCGGACCGAGACGCGGCGATTCGCTGGAAGTGACTGTCAGAGAGTAGGATGCGCACCCGTCGTCCCCGGCCGGTGGCGCGGGTTCTGCCGATGTGGCAGCGAACCGACGCCCGCCGGTACGCTCCGACCGCCCCGGCTCGTCATGCCCCGGTGCGCCTCCCCCCGCCGTCGTTCTGCCCCGCCGCCGTGTCGTCCATGTCCGATCCCGCCGCCGCGTTCGTTGCGAAGTGGTCCGCCAGCGGCGGGGCGGAGACCGCCAACAGCCAATCGTTCCTGCGGGATCTGTGCGAGCTGTTGGACGTGCCCCCGCCGGACCCCGCCGTGCCGGAGACGGAGGAGAACCGTTATACGTTCGAGCGAGCCGTCAAACAGTACGGCGGGGAGGAACGCACGACGAACTTTATCGACCTGTATAAGGCCGGCTGCTTCGTCCTGGAGAGCAAGCAGGGCGCCGACGCCCCCGCCGGACCGAAGCCGCTGTCCGAGGAGAAGGCCGCCGGTCGGCGGAAAGCGGGCACGGCCCGTCGCGGCACCGGCACCTGGGACCGGGCGATGCTGAAGGCCCGCAATCAGGCGGAACGCTACGCCAAGCTGGTCCCGGACTGGCCGCCCTTTTTAATCGTCTGCGACGTCGGCCACTGTCTGGACCTCTATGCGGACTTCTCCGGCACCGGCAAGCATTACCGGCCGTTCACGGAGGTCCGGCCCGGGCGTCGCTCCCACCGCGTGCGGCTGGACGATCTGACCGACCCGGACGTGCGGGCGATCCTCAAGACCGTCTGGACGGACCCGACGGCGTTGGACCCGGCCAAACGCAGCGCCCGGGCCACCCGGGAACTGGCCGCCAAACTGGCGGAGTTGGCGAAGCGGCTGGAGAAGGGCGACGGCCCGCACCCCGCCCGACCGCCCGCGGAGGTCGCCGGGTTCCTGATGCGCTGCCTGTTCACCATGTTCTGCGAAGACGCCGGTCTGCTGCCGGCGGCCTCCTTCACCGCGCTGCTGGAACGCTGCAAAGCGGACCCCGCCGTCTTCCCGGACGCCGCGGAGCGCCTCTGGACGGATATGGACGAGGGCGCCAAATATTCCGGCGTGACCGGCGGGCGGGTCCGGCACTTCAACGGGTCGCTGTTCAAAGATCGCAGCGCCCTGCCGCTGTCCGCCGACGGGGTGACGTTGCTGTGGGAAGCGGCGAAGGCAGATTGGACCGGGGTGGAGCCGGCGATCTTCGGCACGTTGTTGGAGCGCGCCCTGGACCCGGCGGAGCGGCATAAACTCGGCGCGCATTACACGCCGCGGGCCTATGTGGAGCGGCTGGTGTTGCCCACCGTGGTCGAACCGCTGCGGGACGAATGGCAGGCGACCCGCGCCGCCGCCGCCGCTCAGCTGCAAGCCGGCGCCGCCGACGACGCCCGCGCCGCGGTGCGCGCCTTCCATGAACAGCTGTGCGACCTGCGGATCCTGGACCCGGCGTGCGGCAGCGGGAACTTTTTGTATGTGGCGCTGGAGCACCTCAAACAATTGGAAGGGGAGGTGTTGGAGACGCTGCGGGAGTTCGGCGAGGAAACGCAGACCCTCACGGACACCGTCGGTCCGCAGAACGTATTGGGGATCGAATTAAACCCCCGGGCCGCGGCGATCGCGGAGCTGGTCGTCTGGATCGGCTATCTGCGGTGGCATCTGGCGACGCGGGGGGTGGAGACGTTGCCGGACCCGATCCTCAGTTCGCAGAAGACGATCGAGCACCGCGACGCCGTGCTGGCCTACGACGCACGGGTTCCCCGTTTGGACGAGCAGGGCGAGCCGCTGACCACCTGGGACGGCCGCACCACCAAACCGCACCCCGTCACCGGCGCCGAGGTCCCCGACGAGACCGCCCGCGTCCCGGTCTACGACTACCAAAACCCCCGCCCCGCCGACTGGCCCCGGGCCGATTACATCATCGGCAACCCGCCGTTCGTGGGGAACAAACGGATGAGAGATGATCTTGGCTGGGCATACGTTGATGCCTTACGTGAAGCTTGGGGAACCGTTCCCGATAGTTGCGATTACGTTATGCACTGGTGGGACCGTGCGGCATCACTTGTGGCACAAGGAGCTTGTTTGAGAGCTGGACTGATTACCACGAATAGTATTACGCAGACGTTTAGTCGCCGTGTTGTCGAAAGGCATTTGTCCGATGTGTCGCTGGCCTATGCAATTCCGAATCATCCGTGGGTCGACGAAGCCGACGGCGCCGCAGTTCGAGTTGCAATGACGGTCATTAATCGGGGATCGATAGAGGGCAAGCTTGCAACCGTGGTGTCTGAAGGAGAATCGAACGAACTTGCAATCGACGTAGAGTTCGAGGAGAGAGAGGGAGCTATCAATTCAGACCTGACGATTGGAGCGAATCTCACGGCGGCATTGCCCCTTAAATCGAACTTCGGGCTTTGCGGTCAAGGCGTGAAGCTCGTAGACAAGAGAAAAGGTTTCTTTGTGGGCGGCGACTTCCCTCTTGGGGAGGTTAACCCAAACACGCAGCAAACAATCGTTCGACCGTACATATCTACCAAGGAGGTGAAGTATGGGACACAACCTCGGAACGTTATCGATTTCTTCGGCCTGAACGTGGAAGACTCAAGGAGGCTTCATCCATCTGCGTATCAGCGAGTTGTCGATTACGTTAAGCCGGATAGGGATCAGAACAAGCGGAAGTCGATCCGTGAAATATGGTGGCGCTTTGCCTGGGAGCGGCCAGTTATCAGAGAAGCTCTTCGAGATCTAGGCCGCTATATTGTCACTCTCGGCACTTCCAAACATCGCTACTTCGCCTTTTTTGAGACAAAATATGTGTGGGACGGCGCATTATTTGCGATTAGTTCTGACGACTCATTTGTCCTCGGGGTCCTTTCGTCCAAGGTCCACACGGTGTGGACGTTGCGGAGCGGGGGCAGGATGGGTGTTGGGAATGATCCAGTTTATAACAACACCCGCTGCTTCGATCCGTTCCCGTTCCCCGATGCGACGGACGCACAGGCCGAGCGTATTCGCGATCTCGGGGAGCAGCTCGACGCCCATCGCAAGCGGGTTCAAAGCGAACACGCGGACCTGACGTTGACCGGGTTGTATAACGTGCTGGAGGCGTTGCGGGCCGGGGCGGCGCTGACCGACAAGCAGCGGGACGTGCACGACCGCGGGCTCGTCGGCGTGTTGCGGGCGTTGCACGACGACCTCGACGCCGCCGTCGCCGACGCCTACGGCTGGCCGGCGGAGCTGACGGATGAGGAGATTCTCACGCGGTTGGTGGCTCTCAACGCCGAGCGCGCCGCGGAGGAGGCCCGCGGGCAGATCCGCTATCTGCGGCCGGAGTTCCAGGACCCCGACGGCGCCGCCGCCCGAGCCGCCGAGGCCAAGCGCCAACGCTCCCTCACCGGGGAGGCGCCCGCCCCGCCGCCGCCCGCCGCCGCGGTCCGCAAATGGCCGGCGAAGAC
>NZ_WTPX01000014.1 GCF_013036045.1 Alienimonas chondri | reverse complement strand
GGCCTCGCCCGCCCCGCCCCGCAGCGCGGCGGGGGGCGTCGATCCGGCGCTGATCGAGGAACCGTTGCTGGTGCCGCGTTGGACGACGCCGATCATCGCCGATGCGGGCGAACGGGAAGAGTTTCGGGAAGCGGTGGACCGCCTCCAGCGCAGCGACGCGGCGTTGCTGCCGGTTTGGGAGCCGCTGACGGTGACGGTCGGCGGCAGGCATCTGACGCTTGCCCGCACCACCGCCGGCGTCGTGGCCACGGATGCGGAGACCGGCGAAATCCAGTGGCGTAGCCGCGAGTCCGGCTTGGCGGTCCGGGGGGCGAAACCGCGAATCCTTTATTACAGCAGTCGAAACACTCAAAACGAAGCGGAGCAGAACGACACGATCTCCGCCGTGTACCGCGAGGCGTCCTTCGGCAAGCTATCGACCGACGGCGTCCGGGTCTTCCTGCTCGAAGCCGATGAAGAAACGCCCGGCGTCCCGACGAACTACAGCGGGCGGATTCTGGGCGAGGTGGGCCGGCCGGTCCGTCTCGTCGCGTACCGGATCGAGACCGGGCGACTGGATTGGGAGATCGGCGGCACTTTTCGGGACGAACCGTTCGACCTGCCGCTGGCCGGCTGGCGACCGCTCGGCGCCCCGGTGGTCGACGGGGGAGATCTCTTCCTGGTTGCGGAACGGGTCGCGGCGGAGGGGCTTCGTCAGATCAACCTGTTCTGTCTCGACCCCGCGACCGGTCGCCCCCGCTGGAACCGCAACGTGGCGGCGGCCGAATCGACGATCACCACCGACCCCGTCCGGGCGGAATGGGGCGCCTGGTGCGCCGTCTCTAACGGCGTGATCGTCGTGCCCACCACGGTGGGCTGGGTCGCGGGAATCGATCGACTGACCCGAGAGGTGCTGTGGGTGGAACGGGTCTATGAACCGGAGGTCGGCAATCTGGAAGGGCAGCGCATCTGGCGGGGCGGGGCGGTCATTTCGGCCTCTCCGCGGGATGGCCTCGCCGATTACTGGCGTCCCGGTCCCCCATTGGTGTTGGACAATCGCGTGGTCCTCGCCCCGCCGGGCGAAGACCGGCTGTACGCCCTCGACCTGATGACCGGCGAACGCCTCTGGCGGCCACGGCGGAGGCGTGATTGGAAGGCGATGACGGCCCTGCTTCCCCCGGCGCTCTTTGAGGCCACCGGCAAGACGGAAGACGGCGCCTTAGTATTGGTCGGGCCGAACGGCTTGGCCGCGGTCTCGCTGACGGATGGCTCCACCCGGGTCTGGACCTACACGTTGCCGCCGGAGCTGGGGCGGCCCAGCGGGATGCCGTTGGTCGCAGGCGACCGGCTGCTGTTGCCGGTGTCCGGCGGGGCGTTGGTCTCGGTGGATGCCGTGACCGGGAAGGATGCGGAAGTCTCTTGGCGGACCGACGCCGGCGGGCCGGCTCGCGGATTGGGAGCGCTGGGCGTCTCCGCGGGGCGGCTGATCAGCGTCGGGCCGAGCGGCTTCGTCGGCTTTGAGGACCGGGCCGGTTTGGCGGCGGATCTGGCCGCGGCCGCGGAGGCTCCCGAGTCGCAAGACGCTCTCTTGATGCTGCGGGAAGCGGAGTTGCTTCGCACCGGCGGGGAGACGGCGAAGGTGCTGGCGAAGCTCGACGCGATCCACGGCGACGGCTCCGCGGGTCGAGAGACGCCGGCGGGGCTGTCCCCCGCGGACGCGGAGCGATATCGCGCCCTGCTGCGGGGTACTTTGCGGGACGCGATCCTCGGGTTCCCCGAGGGCCCGCTGCCGGAACCGGATCGACAGGATGAGTTGCTCGATCGGCTCTCCGCGCTGGCCGATACCCCCGCCCGCGTGATCGCCGCGGATCGATTGCGAGCCGACCGGCTGCGGTCGCGGGGCGAACCGGCCAAGGCCGTCACGGCCCTCTGGGAGTTGATGGGCGCCCGGTTGGACGAGGGCGCCGTGCCAGACGACAACCCCCTCGTTCCCGCCGCGGGAGACGACGAACCGCCGCCGCCCGCCGCCGAGCCGGTCGCCCCCGAACCGGACGCGGAGGTCCGTCTGAGCCGAGCGGTCTCCCGGCAGCTGCGAGGCATCTGGGAAGCCGGCGGCGCCGACCACGCGACCGACGTGGAGAAAGCCGGCCGTGAGGCCGTCGACGACCTCGCCGCGGATCTGATGTCCGACGCCGACGGTGTGAGCGGCCCCTCGTCCCCCGCCGCGGAGCTGTTGTCGTTTCATCCCGCGGTGGCAGAGGGACTGCTGACCTGGGCCGAGAACGCATTGGGGTCGCGGGAGACCGCGGCCGCCGGGGAGCTAACGCTCATTCGACTCGCGGACGCCCGCGGCGACTCCGTCGGTGAACGGGCGGAGAAGGCGCTGGGGAGTCTGCGGGAGGCGCCGCCGGAGTCTGCGGGAGACAGTTTGAGGTCCGTCGTCGCCGAGGCTGTTCCGGGCGACTCGCAGATTACTCCGCCGACGCTGCTGCCGGCTCCGGCGACGCTGCGGCCGTTCTTCCAATCGCACGTGCTGGCCGTCTCGACGGACGGGGCGAGGCTGGACGTGTTGGACGCGGGCGCCCCGGGCGGGCGAACGACCGTCGCGGCGCGGTTCCCGTTGCTGGGGCAGGTGACCTCCAGCACCGTGCAGCAGTTCAACCAGATTCGCGGTTTGGTCCAGATGGGCCTGTCCACCTCCTACCGCAGGCCCACCGGGCGGATGGCCGTCGGATCGGCCGGCGGGGTGATCTTCCCCGTGACCCGCGGCGCCGTCGGGGCGGTGCACCCGGAGACCGGCATTACGCTCTGGAATCGCCCCGTCGAGGGGGCCGCGCCGTACAGCTCCGGCAAGCTCGCGTTAGGCGTTCCCGCCTCCTCGGAAGAGGCGCCGCAGATCATGCAGCGGGCCGCTCGCTGGGCACGGTCCGGCGATCAGCGGCCTCGGAGCGGCGTCGTCGCCGCCAACGCGGAGATCGTCGTCGTCCTGGACGATCGAACCCTAACGGCATTGGACGCGTTGACGGGCGAAACGATCTGGCTGCGGCGTCGGCTGGAACCGCAAAACGCGACCGCGATCGCGACCTCCACCGCCGTGATCGTCGCCCCCGGCAACAGCGCCAGCCCGCCGGGGCTGGCGCTGGCGGCTCGGGACGGCTTTCCGCTGCCCACGGCGGAGCGGGCGCTGGACGTCGTCACGAAAGCCTTGGCGGTCGCCGGGGCGGGGATCGTGCATGTCTTCGAAGGCCCGGGGGGCGGGTACTTTTTCACCTCGTGGGATCCGGGCGACGATCGCCCGCTGTGGACTCGCGGCGTCAACGGGGAGGCGAAACTGATCGTCCTGCCCGGCGCCGGCGTGCCGATCGGCGTGATCGTCTCCCCCGACGGTCCCGACGATGACGACGAGGAGGAAGGTCTGCTCGTCGATCTCCGCACCGGAGCCTCCGTGACGTTGGGCGGAGTGAACACGGGCGGGGCCTCGTTGGCCGCGATCGCGGACGCCGACCGCGTGTTGATCGCCGCCCGTCCGACCCGCGGCACGTCCCGTCGCTACAGCATCAATCGACTTTCCACCCTGACCGTCGGCGGGACGATCGACGTCTTCGACCGCGATGGCGGTCGGTTGTGGCGGACCGACGGTTCCGGCTCCGAACTGCTGTGGGACGGGCTGGATCGAGCCTCGTTCGTCACGCTGCTCACGGCGGAAACGGACGCGGGCCGCGGCGAACTGACCGAGGTGGAACTGGTCGCTCTCGACAAACAAACCGGCCGCGAACTGATGCGGGCGCTCGTTCCGGTCCTCGACGAATTGGAGGAGAGCGCCGTGACCCCGGCCGGCGACGTACTGCACCTGTGGAACAACAACAATCAGTTGCAGGAGCACTGGCGGATGCGTCTGACGGAGGCCGGAGACCGCGTGGCTCCAGAGGCCGACGCCGCGGACGGCACGCCGACGGACGACGCTGCAACGGGCGAGGCGGCGGACGCTCGCCCCGTGAATCCGTCGCTCCGCCGCGACGCGGGCGAGGTGCGGCGGGACCGTTCGCCGGAAGCGCTGCGTCGGGAGGCGCTGCGCGTGCAAGCGCTCGATCGGGTCGAGCAGCTCCTCGACCGGGAGCGGGCGAACGGGGATCGAACCGAATTGCAAATGCAGCAGATCGAACAACTGCGGGAGCGGATGCGGGACCAATTGGAACGTCGCCCGCCGCGGTGACGGAGCCGCGGTGACGGAGCCGCGGTGATCGGTCCGCGGTGACGGACCGGGCGGCGGTCGTTACGCTGGGGCGTTGCTGCGCGGCGCGTCCGCGTCGTTCCCAATCCGTTCCGCGACCCCACCGAGAGTTTCGTCCCGATGCCCGCCACCAGCGTGATCGGTTTGCAGTGGGGGGATGAAGCGAAGGGGAAGTTCGTGGACGTCCTCACCGACGCCCACGACGTCGTCTGCCGCTATCTGGGCGGGAACAACGCCGGCCACACGGTCGTGTTCGACGGCAAGACCTTCAAACTCAGCCTGTTGCCCGCCGGCGTGCTGCACCCGGGCAAGACCGCGGTGATCGCGACCGGCGTGGTGCTCGACCCCGCGGCGCTGCTGGGCGAGATCGACCGGGCGAACGAGTCGATGGGCGGACCCGTCCCCCCGGAAGGGACGCGGCTGCTGATCTCCGACCGCGCCCATCTCATCTTCCCTTGGCATATCGCGGAAGACGCCGCCCTCGAAACCGACCGCGGCGACGCCGGGCAGGAAAAAATCGGCACGACGCTCCGCGGCATCGGCCCCTGCTACCGCGACAAGGCCGGCCGCACCCACGCGATTCGGGCCGGCGATCTGCTGCGACCGGATCGATTCCGTCGGCGGGTCGAAGAAGTCTGCGCCTTCAAGAACGGCCTGCTCGGGGCGATGGCCGCCTCCTCGGGGAACGGGGAATTCGAACCCTTTGACCCGATGGAGATCGCGGACCGCTACCTGTCGTTCGCCGAACGCCTCGGTCCGTACATCACCGACACCACGTCGTTCCTGCTGGATGCGGTCGATTCCGGGAAGAACATCCTGTTTGAAGCCGCACAGGGTTCGATGCTGGATATCGACCACGGCACGTTCCCGTACGTCACCAGTTCAAACAGCTCCGGCTGCGGCGTGCACCCCGGCAGCGGCGTGCCGGAACGGCATCTCGACACGATGCTCGGCGTGGTGAAGGCCTACAGCACGCGGGTCGGCGGCGGACCGTTCGTCACGGAGCTGGACGATTCCACCGGCGAACGCATCCGCACCCGGGGCAACGAGTTCGGCACCGTCACCGGCCGCCCGCGTCGCTGCGGCTGGTTCGACGCCGTCGCCGCCCGCTACGCGGCTCGGCTGTCCGGCGTGGACGCGCTGGCGATCAGCCTGCTCGACGTGCTGGACGGCTTCGACGAGGTGAAGATCTGCGAGGCGTACACGCTCCGCGGCGAACGCACGACCGACTTCCCCAGCCACGCCGAAGACCTCGCCGAGGCGACCCCGATCTATCGCACGCTGCCCGGCTGGCCGGACGACACCACGGCCTGCCGCCGCTACGAAGATCTCCCCGCGGACGCCCGTGCCTACCTCGAAACGATCGCGGATCTGCTCGGTTCCAAGTTGACCTACGTCGGCGTCGGCCCGGATCGAGCGCAAACGATCCGGGTGTGAGGCCCGGTCGCCCCTGACCCATGTTTTAGCACGACGGGCCCATGCCAGTGCACGACCGATCAGACCGATCGGACGAAGCCGGTTCGCTGCTGGACGAGGTTCCGCTCCGGCTACGGTCGCGGTTTCTACAGATCGTCGAGCGAACCGACGCCCTGTGCGAAGCGCGCCTGGGCGACGGCTACCGCGATCTCTGTCGAACGATGGCGGCGGCACTTTGTCAGGACGGTTCGCCGGTCGGACGCGGGAAGCCCGAAAGCTGGGCGGCGGGGGTGATCTACAGCGTCGGCTCGCTCAACTTCCTGACGGACCCGTCGCAGGATCCGCACATGCGGGCAGAGGAGGTCGCCGAGGCCTGCGGCGTCTCGCCCGCGACGATGTACAACAAAGCGAGGATTCTCCGGGAGGGTCTGGACCTCTCGCCACTGGATTGGGAATGGATGCTGCCGGAGCGGCGGGAGCGGTACCCGTCGGCCGCCTTGGGGGCGCCCACCCGCCCCCGCGACCGCGGGGCACCCGGCGGCAAAGGGGCGGAACCGACAGAGATTCACCTCGTGCAGTACGAGGTGACCGAAGAGCCGATCTTTGAGGAGTACGACGAATCGCTGCCGCCGGCCGAGCGGGCGGCGATCGAGGCTGTCGGCGCCGCAGCGGTTGCGGGGGAGGGAGCGGACCGGCTCGACGAGATCCGAACTCTGATCGAACGCCACCCGGACCATCCGCCATTGCGAAACTTCCTCGCCGTCGCCCTCCAGGCGGCGGGCCGCGGTGAAGAGGCCGCGGCCGAAATCGAAGCGACCTACCGCCTCTTCCCCGATTATCTGTTCGCCCGTCTGAACTACGCCGGCCAATTGATCGCGGCCGATCGCCTGGACGAGTTCCCGGACGTCTTCGGGGGGCGCCTCGCCTTGGCGTGGTTGTACCCGGAGAGGGAAGGACGCTTTCACGTCAGCGAGTTCATCGGTTTTCATGCCCTCATGGGCCAATATCACGCGGCGATCGGCGATTACGACGCTGCGGAGAGAGACTACGAGTTGTGCGAAGACGTCGCCCCGAACCATCCTCAGGTCGAGCGTTTGCTAACCCGGCTGACGTTCGCGCAACTCGCGAAGGCGCTGGACGGCCCGTCCCGGACTGACCGTCGACGGACGCCGAAAAAGAAACGGCCGTCCAAGAGGAAACGCAGAGGGAAGAAGTGACGGCGTATTCGGTCCGTCAGCGCTGCTGCTCGGCGCCAGGCTCGGTCGGCGGCTCGGCCAGACCCGCAGCGGTCAGCAGGTCGATCAGCGCGGTCGTGCGACGTTCGATCCCGGGTCCCGTCAGGTGATAGGCGGTGTCGTAGAAGAGTTCTTCCGGCAGGGCTGCATCGCCCGGGGTCGTGAGGACCGGCACGGGGAGCCGTTCGCGGAGCGAGCGATCCCAGGCGTCGAGGTTTGCTTTGTGCTCCAGGTAGCGGCGCCGAGGCACCGGCGGGTGCACCACAGCCAGCGTCGCGCCGGCCTCCCGCACCGTCCGGGCGAATGCGTCGACGTGCTCCAGCTTCTCGGGGGGCGTCGCTCCGGCGATGCCGACCAGCACGCGGTTCGGGTCCGGCGTAATCGTCCGATGGGCGACGTAATCGCCGTTCTGATCGAATCCGGAGCCGCGATAGCCACGTTCTCGTTCGGAGTCCAACGTGAGCCGACGGGCGCCGCCGCGGGCCTTGAGCATGACGTACTCCAGCGCCGTATCGCCGACTGTCTTCCATCCCGGCAGCCTCAGATGTCTGGCGGCGGTCGGCTCCAGCAAGAGCAGATCGTTCATCACGGTCGCCTGATTGCCCGGCCCGGTTTCCAGGGACAGGATCACCAGGTCCCCCTCTTTGACCGACGCGGCCGCCTGATCGAGGATGAAATGGCGCCCCAACCCGGCGTTGAGCCCCAGGTTCACTGGGGTGCGTCGCACCGCTGCGCCGAGGCGCACGGAGTCCACGCCGAACGCCAGGTTCGATCCGCCGACCAGCACGACGCGCGGCCCCGGCGCGGTCTCGGCGAGCGTTCGCTTCTGTGCGTACGCGGCAAAATACGGGTCGTCGTCTTGTCCGGCGACGATCAGCCCGCACACGCTCGCCGCCTGTACGGCGAGGAACAGTCCGACCTTGAGCAGGAACCGACGGATCCCGACGGGGCGGGACGCATCGGCGGCGGGCGGCGGGGCGACCATCGGCAAGGCTCCCTCAAAATTGGAAGTAAATGAACGCCCCGCTGGCCTGCGGGTACATCAAAATGATCGTCCAACCCAACGCGACGTACACCGGCCAGCGAACCCAAACCGGCCAGTCGCCGATCGACAGGGGAAACGGCCGTTCGCGGGCCGCCCACTCCCATAGCAGATAGCCCGCCAGCAGCGCCGCGAGCAGCAGCGACCAGTACCCGCTGATCGTGCCGGCGCTCTTCAACTCTTCCAAGCCGTTTTCCGGCTGCGTCAGACCGGTGAGGACGACCCAGGCGTCTGCGAAGGTCTCGCTGCGAAAGAAGACCCACGTCAGGCAGATGAACGCGAACGTCCCGCCCATCTGTACCACATCCGTGATCGACGGCAGCCAGCCGCGGCCGCAGGGCGGTTCGTCCGGCCCGCCGCCGGATCGACTGTTGCCGGATGAACTCGGCAGCAGGGAGGGCAGCACGCCCAGCCCGTTGAGCCCGCCCCACACGAGGAACGTCCACGCCGGCCCGTGCCATAGCCCGCTGACCAGAAAGGTGAACAGCAGATTGAACGCCTGTCGCCCCGGTCCGCATCGATTCCCGCCGAGGGGGATGTAAAGGTAATCGCGGAACCAAGTGGACAGCGAGATATGCCATCGCCGCCAGAATTCAGCGGGGCTGCGGGAAAAGTAGGGGTAGGCGAAGTTCCGCATCAGATCGAACCCCAGCGTTCGCGACAGGCCGATCGCGATGTTGGAGTACCCGGCGAAGTCGCAGTAGATCTGAAACGCGAAACACGCTGTGGCGAACGCCAGCACCAGCGTGCCGTGCCCCTCGGGGGAGTCGTAGGTCGGGTCGACGAAGTACCGGCCGAGGTTGTCCGCCAACACGAGCTTCTGCACCAGGCCCCACAGGATCAGCCGCCCCCCCTCCGCAGCCCACGCCGGATCGAAGCGCCGCGGCCGCAGGAACTGCGGGAGCAGATGGCTGCCGCGCTCGATCGGCCCCGCGACCAGTTGGGGGAAGAAAGCGACGTAGACGAGGTAATCGCTTGCCCGTTTCGCCGGTTCCAGCCGTCCGCGATAGACGTCGACGACGTAGCTGAGCGACTGAAACGTGTAGAAGCTGATTCCCACCGGCAGCACGACGGACAGCGTCGGCAACGACGTCTCCAACCCCAGCGCCGTGAACCCCGCCCGCACGGAGTCCGTGAAGAACCCGTAGTACTTGAAGAACCCCAGGGCGCCGAGATTCGTGCCGACGCTCAGCCACAGCCAGCATCGGCGACGCCGCGGACGCTCCTCCGCGGCGATGCGCCCCGCGATCAGATAGTCGATCAGGCTGGTGGCGAACAGCAGGCCGCAGAACCGCCAGTCCCACCAGCCGTAGAACAGATAGCTCGCCCCGAGTAGCAACTAGTTCTGGCGCCGCACGGACCGCAGCAGCCAGTACGCCGCAAACACGCCCGGGAAGAATAGGGCGAAGCTGAGCGTCGTGAACGACATCGCGGCGGGAGAGAGGAGGCGATGCGGAGCGAAGTCGAACGCGGCCTCTCTACGGGCCGAGCGAAAGCCTCAAATCGTGATCGGTTCCGAGGTCCATGTCGATTCTCTCGCCGCCGGCACGCAAGCGCCCCCAATCGTTCAACAAGCATTTCGACAAGCATGGAGGCTGGCCCGCGGGCGAACCGGACCCGGACGCTGCGAATCGAGGGACGACGACGGAGCGTTATTCCATGCGGTTGAGGCGTCGCACGAGATAGCCGTTCTTCGCGGTGCTGGAGAACTCCGTCGGCGCGGCCCCGCCGCGAGGATTTCCCACGAGCGTCAGACCGCCGTCCTCGAACCGGTACAGGAGTGACGTCACCGGACTCGGGAGGATCGAACCGGCTGGCTGCGTGCCGTATTTCACGGATCCGGTCAGCGGCTCGTCGCTCGGTTCGACCTGGAACGGAAAACTCACGCCCCGTTCGATCCGGGGGCCGTCCGTCATTAACAGCCGGCCGTCCTCCGTAAAGGCGACCCCTCGGCCGACGAATCTCGGCGCCGGCTGCCCGGCGAGCGTGGCCTCTCGCACGACCCACTGCCCGATGAGATTCTCCCGGTCGTCCAACGTCGGATCCGGGGGGAAGTCGATTGTGCGATACGACTCTTCCCACAACAGGCGGCCGCCCACGGCCGCGGCGACAGCGAGCAGCACGGCGCCCACCACCGCGATCGCGATCAGCAGGCTGGCGCGGGAACGAACCTTGGGGCGTGACGGGCTGGCGGCGGGCATGGGGAGAGCTCGGTCTCGGAGGCAAGCGGGCAGGGCGCCGCGACGGTTGGACGCCCCGAAGCGCTACGTCGCGGTCATCGCGGCGCTTCCCGGTCGCACCCGAATCCGTCGAAAATCGACGGACCGTTTTACCGCGTCGCCGGCGCCGACGGAGGCGCCGATCCCTCGGCCCCGCACGCTGGGAGGCGGTGGGATCACAGACG
Source organism: Alienimonas chondri (assembly GCF_013036045.1). Taxonomy (GTDB): domain Bacteria; phylum Planctomycetota; class Planctomycetia; order Planctomycetales; family Planctomycetaceae; genus Alienimonas; species Alienimonas chondri. The sequence goes on along the minus strand of NZ_WTPX01000014.1, from coordinate 45,105 downwards.
CCCGCCGGTCGTCCTCTCGGCACGCTTCCGCCCCCGCGGCCGCTCGCTTAGTCTGCGGCCATGAAGATCCACGAGTATCAGGCCAAGGAACTGTTCCGCGACGCCGGCGTGCCCACGCCCCGCGGAATCGTCTGCACCTCGGCCGACGAAGTCGCCGCGGCGTACGGCGAACTCGGCGGCCCGCTGGCCGTCGTGAAGAGTCAGATCCACGCCGGCGGTCGCGGCAAGGGCCGATTCCAAGAGCACCCGGAGCAAGCCGGCGTCGTGCTGGTGAAGTCCGCCGAAGAGGCCAAGGAGAACGCCGCCCGGATGCTCGGCTCCACGCTCGTCACCATCCAGACCGGGGACGAGGGCAAGCGGGTCAACACGCTGCTGGTCGAGGAAGGTCTCGACATCGCCACGGAGCTGTACGTCGCCGTCACCGTCGACCGCGATCGTCGCACGCCGATCCTGATCGCCTCCAGCGAGGGCGGGATGGACATCGAGCACGTCGCCGAGCACACGCCGGAGAAGATCCTCAAGGTCGCCGTCGACGGCGGCTACGGCCTGCACGCCTTCCAGGCGACGGAACTGGCGTTCCAGTTAGGCCTCGAAGGGAAGGCTGTCCGCGCCGCGGCGAAGTTCCTGCCGGCACTGGTGCGGTTCTTCCTCGACTCCGACTGCGACATGGCGGAGGTGAACCCGCTGGTCGTCACCGGCGAAGGCGCCCTGGTGGCCCTCGATGCGAAGGTCAGCTTCGACGGCAACGCCCTCTATCGCCACAAGAACCTCGACGCCTACCGCGATCTGACCGAAGAGGACGACAGTGAGATCCGCGCCGGCAAGGCGGGGCTGAGCTACGTGAAACTCGACGGCAACATCGGCTGCCTGGTCAACGGGGCCGGGCTGGCGATGAGCACGATGGACCTCATCCAACTGCACGGCGGCGAGCCGGCGAACTTCCTGGACGTCGGCGGCGGCGCCAGCGTCGAGGCGATCACGGAGGCGTTCGAGATCATCCTCGCCGACCCGAACGTCAAGGCGATCCTCGTCAACATCTTCGGCGGGATCATGCGGTGCGATTACGTCGTCGAAGCCCTGCTGGAAGCCTACGACAAGGTCGGCATCACCGTGCCTCTGGTGGTTCGGCTGGAAGGCACCAACGTGGAGCAGGCCCGCACGATGCTCGCCGACAGCGGCAAGGACATCGCCACCGCCGCCGACCTGACCGACGCCGCCCAGAAGGTCGTCGCCTCCCTCAGTGCCTGAGGAACCGAGCGCCTAGCTCGCCTGCCGACGACTCACCCGACCCCGCACATCTCCCGCCGGCCGTCCGGCGTACGACTCGCACCGCTGCCCGCATGAGCATTCTCGTCGACTCCGCCACCAAGGTCCTCACGCAGGGGATCACCGGGTCGGCGGGCCTGTTTCATTCCCAGCAGTGCCGCGAGTACGGCACGCCGATGGTCGGCGGCGTCACCCCGGGCAAGGGCGGCACCGAGGTCGACGGCTTCCCCGTCTGGAACACGGTGGAGGAGTGCGTCGAGGAAACGGGGGCGAACTGCTCGCTCGTCTTCGTCCCGCCGCCCTTCGCGGCGGATGCGATCATGGAGTCCGCCGACGCCTACGAAAGCCGCGGCGGCGGTTTGATCGTCGCGATCACCGAGGGCATCCCCGTCCTGGACATGGTGAAGGCCTACGACTTCGTCGCCAAAACCAAGTCCCGGCTGATCGGCCCGAACTGCCCCGGCATCATCACCCCGGGCGTGGCCAAGATCGGCATCATGCCCGGCTATATCCACACGCCGGGCCGCGTAGGCCTGATCTCCAAGAGCGGCACGCTCACCTACGAAGCCGTCTGGCAGCTCTCGAACGTCGGGCTCGGCCAGAGCACCGCGGTCGGCATCGGCGGCGATCCGATCATCGGCACGACCTTCATCGACCTGCTGGAACTGTTCGAAGACGACCCCGAAACCGACGCCATCCTGATGATCGGCGAGATCGGCGGCGACGCCGAGGTGCAGGCCGCGGAGTACATCAAGGAGCACGTCACCAAGCCGGTCGCCGGCTTCATCGCCGGTCGCACGGCGCCCCCGGGCAAGCGGATGGGCCACGCCGGAGCGATCATCTCCGGCGGGTCCGGCACGGCAGAAGAGAAGATCGCCGCGCTGAAGGCCGCCGGCGTGGAAGTCGCCGAAAGCCCCGCCGACATGGGCGCCGCGGTGCAGCGCGCGATGGCCTGACCGACGACGATGGCCGGGGCGTCCCGCCTTCGTGCGCGGCGTCGCCGCGGTTTGTTCCGTCGGGATTCGGCCGTGCCGTTCGGGTAATGTGCCGGCATGCTGATCCCGACGCTCGTACCGCTTCTCATCGCCGTCGCTGCACCGCAGGGGGGCGCGGCGTTGTCCGTCCTGACGAACTCCGCCCACGACGCGGACGTCGCCGCGGTCGAGGGCGGGGTGAGGATCGCCACCACCGGCAACGATCCGTACGTCTTTCTGGCCCCCTTCGCCCCGGACTTCGCCGGCCCGGAAGCCACGCGGCTGACGTTCGAGTATCGCGCCCCGGCGGGCGTGAACGACTTGCGGATCTACTACGGGTCGCCGATCACCGCCGACAAATCGTTCTCCGCCGGTCGGCTTGAGCCGTCGCAGGTCTGGCGGACGTTCACCGTCGATCTGGTCACCGCCTCCGGCGGCGGTTGGACGCTCGCGGCAAACCAGTTGCGGTTGGACTTCGGCGATCAGGCCGGCGTGCAGATCGGTTTGCGTGGCATCCGTCTCCGGCCTGCGAACGAAGCGGAGCGACGTGCATCCGCCGCTCAAGCCGAGGCGAAGGCGGCGAAGCTGCGGGACGAAGCCGCGATCCGGGCGCTGTTGGAAGATCCGCCGCCCGCCGCCCCGCCGCGGGTTTCGGTCGGGGCCGATTCGATCGAGGTGGCGGGACGAACGGATCGGCCGGCGACGCTGCTCGAATTGCGACCGTGGATTCGATCGACCCGCGCGGTGTCCGGTGACGGCGTGCGGGTCGTCGCGGAATTGCCCGCGGGGCCGTTCGATCTCCAATTGCCGCGGGTCGAGGCCGGCACGGATCGCGTCACGTCCCGCTGGGCGCTCGCCGAGTCGGCGCCGGACGGGGACGGTTGGACGTTGCAAAGCGCCGCCCGCCATCCAGAGTCGATCCCGGCTCGGCATCCGCTCGAACGCCTGACGCCCCGGTCGATCAAGGGGCTGGGCGGGCTGACGGAGCGGGGGCCGCGGTCGGACTGGGAGGATCTCGGCCTGCACAACGGCACGATCAACGTCCCGCTCAACTTGTTCCTCCGAACGGAACCCGGACCGGGACGCACGCCGTTCGAGCATGACGGGCGGACGTGGTACGTCGTCGATCAGGCCTTGCATCGATACGACGAAGTGATCGAGGCCGTGACGGACCGCGGCATCGTGCTCAGCGCGATCCTGCTGATCCCCTACACGCAAACCGAGTTCGGCCGGCTCCTCGCTCATCCCGAGGCGGGCGGGGCCGGCATCTATGCGATGCCGAACCTCGACACGCCCGAGGGCGTCGTCGCGTACGGGGCCGCCGTGGCGCTGCTCAGCGAGCGGTATTCGCGGCCGGTCGATGGTTCTCAGGGGGCCTTTCACGGTCGGATCAGCAACTGGATCCTCCACAACGAAATCGACCGCGGCGTCCAGTGGACGAACATGGGGGCACAGCCCCCGCTGCGGTATCTGGAGACCTATTACCGGGCGATGCGACTGGTGCACGCCCTCGCCCGGCGGAACGATCCGCACGCCCGGACGTTCATTTCGCTGACGCATTACTGGGATGAACCGGCCGACCCCACGTGGCGAACGTACGCGCCGAGGCGATTGCTCGAGGACCTCGCGGCATTGTCCCGCCAAGAAGGGGATTTCGAGTGGGGCGTCGCCTATCACCCCTATCCGCAGAGCCTGCTGCGACCCACGCCGTGGAGCGACCCGCTACCGACCGAGGCGGAGGACACGCCGATGATCACGACCCGCAATCTGGGCGTGCTCGAACGATTCCTGCACCGGGAGGACCTCTTGTTTCGCCCGCCGGGCGCTTCTGCGTCGGGGGAAAGCGAGGGCAGGGTGCGGGGCGTGTTGCTGTCCGAGCAGGGATTTCACACGCCGGAGACGACCGACCCGGCCGAGCGGGAGACCCACGAACGCACGCAGGCCGCCGCGTTCCTCTACACCTGGGACCGACTCCGTGAATTGACCGTCGTCGAGGCGTTTCACAATCACCGCTGGATCGACCATCCGAACGAGGGACCGCTGCGGCTCGGCCTGCGACGGCTGCCCACCACGGCTGAACCGCACGGACCGAAGAAATTGGCGTGGGAGGTGTACCGCGATCTGGGCACGCCCGCGGAAGCGAATTGGTGCTGGTTGCTGGAGGCCGCGGACGCTCCCAGCGACTCTCCGTGATGAGTTCGTCCAAACCCGGAGACATTCGCGACGGACGAATCGAGCCGCCATAACGGCGGGGCCGTCCCGTCCCTCCGCCCCCCCGAACGCCGTGGCCCGCTAGAACTACCGCTACCGCCCCGGCGGCCTGCTGTTGACCGCCGTGATCGGCCTGCTGGTCGCCAACGCGGCGATGGATCTCGTGTTCATCCCGCTCGATTTGTGGGAACTCTCGATTTACGAGCGGGCCGAGTCCCCGGACGCATTTCTGGACGACACGCTTCAATCCGACGCCGAAGCGATGGGCGTGGCGATGGGCGGCGCCGCGGTCCTGATGCTGCTGATCTTCCTGGTCACGGTGGTGTGCTTCTGCTTCCTCACCTATCGGGCGGGGGCGAACGCCCATCGGCTTGCCCGCGGGCTGGAACACGACGCGGGGTGGGCCGTCGGGTGGTATTTCATCCCGATTCTGAACCTCGTGCGGCCCTATCAGGCCATGGCGGAGTTCTTCCGCGCCAGCCGCCCGCGGTCCGAAGGCGGCGTGCCGGAACGCTGGCAGGACAACGCCGTGCCCGGCCTGCTGGGCGTCTGGTGGGGGCTATGGATCGTGGCTGGCCTCCTGGGGCAAATCGCCGGTCGCCTCGCGATGCAGGAACCGGTCGGAAGAGACTTCACGGTCGCGAAGCTCGCCTGCTATCTCTCCGTTGCGGAATCGCTGGTCGGCATCGCAGCCGCCGCCGCGGCGATCTGGATGTTCCGCACGCTGTTCCACTGGCAGAGCGAACGGCGCGAGGAGAAGCGCTTCGAGCGTGACGAAGAGGCCGCCCGTCTGACCGCGAGCGGCTATGCGCTGGCGGACACCTGCCGCGAATGCGGCGAAGCGCTGGTCGCGGGCGGTATTGGCGAGGCCGACCCGGCGAACTGCCCGATGTGCGGCGCCGAGCGACCGGCCCGCCGAGAACCGACGCCGGTCGCCTAGGGAGTCCGTCCAAGCCGCGGTTCAGGCCTCGGCCGCTTCGTAGAGGACCGGCTCGATCAGCTTGTCGAAGTCGAACAGCTCTTCGTCGCGGAAGTACAGCGGCAACTCGCGGGCGGCGGCTTCGGGGCCGTCGCTGCCGTGGATCAGGTTCATGCTGCGGCTCTGGCCGTAGTCCCCGCGAATCGTGCCGGGGGCGGCTTCACGGCCGTTCGTGGCGCCCATCAACGTCCGGCAGACGGCGATCGCCCCCGGGCCTTCCGCGCACAGCGCGACCACCGGGCCGCTGGTGATGAACTGTTCGAGGTCCGGGTAGAACGGCCGCTCGACATGCTCCGCGTAGTGCTGCCTGGACAGTTCCGGCGTGATGCGGAGCATCTTCAAGCCCACGATCTTCAGCCCTTTGCGCTCCAAGCGGGAGAGGATCTCCCCGGTCAGGCGCCGCTGGACGGCGTCCGGCTTGACGAGGATCAGGGTGCGTTCGAGAGCCATAGGATAAAACAGAAGGGGGAAGGCGGAGGGCGGAAGGAGAGGGTATCGCCGTCACGACTTACCTCAACGCTACCGCAGAGTTCCTTCCGCCCTCCGCCGTCGCCCCTCCGCCTTGAGGCTCACGCCTTGGACATCATCTCGCGGAAGCGGGCGAACAGGTGGCCGCTGTCGTGCGGGCCGGCGCTGGCTTCCGGGTGGTACTGCACGGCGAACGCCGGCCGCGTCTTGTGGCGGATGCCGCTGACGGTGTCGTCGTTCAGGTTGACGTGCGTGACCTCCACGTCGGCCGGCAGCGTCGCTTCTTTGAGGGCGAAGCCGTGGTTCTGGCTGGTGATCTCCACGCGGCCGGTCGCCTTCTCCAGCACGGGCTGGTTGGCGCCGCGGTGGCCGAACTTCAGCTTTTCGATCTCCCCGCCGCAGGCGAGACCCAACAGCTGCTGACCGAGGCAGATGCCGAAGATCGGCACGTCGTCGTTCAGCAACTCGCGGATCGTGCCGACCGCATAGTCCAGCGGCCGCGGGTCGCCGGGGCCGTTGGAGAGGAACACGCCGTCCGGCTTGAGCGCCTGCACCTCCGCGGCGGTCGCGGTTCCGGGCAGCACGGTCACCTTGCATCCCATCGCGGACAGATGCCTCGGGATGTTCCACTTCATGCCGTAGTCGATCGCGACCACATGCGGTGTCCGACCGGGCGTGCCGTCGTTGGGGGAAGGGGGGGCGGCGCTGGGGGCGGCGAACTTGTGCAGCGGTTCGTCCCAGCTGGCGGCCGACTCCGGCATCACCGTTCTGATGAGGTCCTGACCGACGAGTTCAGGGCTGTTGCAGGCCTTTTCCACAAGGGCGTCGTCGTCGAGCGTCTCCGAAGAGATCACCGCGGTCATCGCCCCGGCGCTGCGGAGCTTGCGCACCAACGCCCGCGTATCGACCCCGCTGATCCCCACCACGCCGGCTTCCGCGAGGTATTCGTTCAGCCCCTTCTCACTGCGGAAGTTGCTCGGCCGGCGGCAGAGTTCGCGGACGACGAACCCCCGTGCCGCGATGCCCTTCGATTCGACGTCGTCGGCGTTCACCCCGTAGTTTCCGATCTCGGGGTAGGTCATCGTCACGATCTGACCGGCGTAGGAGGGGTCCGTGAGGATCTCCTGATAACCCGTCAGCGACGTGTTGAAGACCGCTTCGCCGAAGGCTTCGCCGATCGCTCCGAAGTGCTCTCCGGTAAAGACGGTGCCGTCGGCGAGGGCGAGCTTGGCGGGCTTGGGCGAAGAATGAGGCATCAGGCGAGCGGGGGGCGGGAGCCCCCGGAGCGGTGGCGACGGGGTACGCCCGCATCCTAACGCAAAGCGCCCCGGACGCTCGGAGCGTCCGGGGCGTGATCAACACAGTTTGCGGGAGAAAGGTTACTCCGTCTTGCTCAACACGAACTCGTCGAACTCGACCGCGTCGGTTTCCGGATCGCGGACGGAGGCGAAGAACTCGGCGATCAGTCCCACGAACCGCTGCTGACGGATGCTGTAGAAGTTGTGCTTGCCGTCACGGCGGGGCTCGATGATGCCGGCGTTCCGCAGCAGCGCCAGGTGGTGGGAGACCGCCGGCTGGCTCTGGGAGAGCCGCTTGCACAGGGCCGTCACGTGAAGTTCGCCTTCGCGAGCCAGGTACAGCAGAATCCGCAACCGCGTCTCGTCCGACAGCAGCTTGAAGACCTGGACGAGATCCTGCTCGAGGGCGTCCGGCAGGACCGGAAAGCGTCCGTCGTGTTCGCTATCCGCGTCCGCGTCCAGCGCTTCGGCGAGTCCGGCGCCGAAATCGTCGTCCAACACGTCGTCAGACTTAGCGGCGAGTCCGGCGCGTCCGGTCACGTTGACCGAGTTGTTGACGGACGAAGCGGACGGGGCCGAGCGAGGCGAAGCGACCGTGTGGGCGACAGCGGTGGCGAGCATGAGATGGTCGATGGTGTGAGCCGGTCGGCAGACCGGCGGGGTTAACATGGAAGGCGGCCGATCGAGCGACGATCGGCCGATAGCGTGCCGGAAGTCGATGAGGGCCGGCGGTCGGATCGGAGCTACCGCAAGCGGCGTGCCGATGAGGCGAACAAACTTCGATCCAAGGCGAACTCTGAGATAGGACTCTAAAAGGAAGACCCGCAACGTTGAAATCCCCTTCGCCCCTCGCCTCTAAGCGGGCGTTGAGGGGGGCCGGGGAAAGCCGTTGAAACGTGTTCCTGTGGGGAGTGTTCTCGAGCTAAGAGATTGAGTCAACGGTAAATGTTGATGCGGCGGCAAATTTCCGCAGGTCTTCTCATTCAGCGGAGTGGTTTGCAGGGGTTCGTACTGGGCGGGACGCAGCGACAGCATGAGCCATTGAGGATTCCGGATATTCTCGATTGAGATTCTGCGTCACATCGCAATGTGGCGTTGCGTGCCTGTGGGATGGGCGCCGGTGCCATCATAAGCGTCTCCGCGACGCCGTTTGCTAACATGACGTGAATGTCAGATCACTCCCCGAAGATGCCCGCCGAATTTGCGTCTCTGCGCGGCCGTACGGCGGTGGTGACGGGGGCGAGCAGCGGCATCGGTGCCGCGATCGCCGCTGAGCTGAAAGCGGCCGGGGCGAATCTCTTTCTGACCTGTCGGTCGTCCGCGAATCAGCTGGACGCGCTCTGTCGAGAACTCGGCGCCGTCGGGCGGTTCGTCGGCGACTTGAGAGACGCCCGCGAATGCGATCGTCTGTGGGACGAGGCCGGCGCCGCGATCGGGACGCCCGACGTCTGGGTGAACAACGCCGGCGTCGATCTGCTGACCGGCGCCGGGCGGACGTTGGGATATGAGGAGAAGCTCGCGGCCCTGCTGGCGGTCGACGTGACCGCCACGGCCCTGTTGTCGCGAACCGTCGGGGCCGCGATGCGGCAGCGCGGTTCGGGGGCGATCCTGAACATCGGCTGGGATCAGGCGGCGACCGGGATGGACGGCGACAGCGGCGAGCTGTTTGCCATCGCCAAGGCCGGCGTGATGGCCTTCACCCGTTCGCTGGCGCTGTCGCTGGCGCCGGAGGTCCGGGTGAACTGCGTCGCCCCCGGCTGGATCCTCACGGCGTGGGGAGAGACCGCCCCGGACGAGTGGCAGGCTCGCGTGCTGCGGGAGACGCCGCTCAAGCGTTGGGGGACGCCGGAGGACATCGCCCGCTGCGCCCGCTGGTTGTGCAGCGACGAGGCCTCCTTCGTGACCGGCCAAATCGTGAACGTCAACGGCGGGGCGGTGCGGTGAGCGACCCTCCCACGGGCTGGGCGGGGATGCGCCTCCTGTTCGTGACCGGCAAGCTGGCGGAACCGGCTCTGCGGCGAACGCTCGCCCCGCTGGGCCGGCGACACGATTTTAAATGGGAAGTCGCCGTCCCCGGCGTGCAGGTCGCTGCGCTGATGCACACGCCTCTCCTGCTGAATCGACTCGGCCCGCACATCGAAGCCAGCGGCGAATCCTTCGACCGGATCGTGCTGCCGGGGCTGGGCGACCTGGACGTCGCGGCGCTGTCGGAGCGATTCAGCCTCCCGTTCGTCCGCGGGCCGAAGGATCTGCACGATCTGCCGCTGTTCTTCGGAGAGGGCGATCGTGAACCGCCGGACCTTTCGCGGTGGGACATCGAGATCGTCGCGGAGATCAACCACGCCGCCCGCCTGACGGACGCCGAGGTCGTCGCGACCGCCGCGGCGATGCGGGCGGACGGGGCGGACCTGATCGACGTCGGCGCCACCCCCGGCGCGCCCACGGCCCGCGTGCCGAACCTCGTCCGCTTGCTGCGGGGCGAAGGGCATCGGGTGAGCGTCGACAGCTTCGACCGCGGCGAGGTGACGGCGTCCGTCGATGCCGGGGCCGAACTGGTCTTGTCTTGCAACGGGACGAATCTCGATTGGGCCGATCCGCTGGGCCGCGAGACCGGCGTGGAATTCGTCGTGATCCCCGATGAGCCGTCGGACCTGGACAGTCTGTTCCGCACCGCCGAGGCCCTCGGCGAGGCCGGCGTCGCCCATCGGCTCGATCCGATCCTCGAACCGATCCACTTCGGGTTCGCGGCGTCGCTCGATCGGTATTCCGAAGTGCGTCGCCGGCTCCCCGACGCGGCGATGCTGATGGGCGTGGGGAACCTGACGGAGTTGACCGGCGTCGATTCGGCGGGGGTAAATACGTTGTTGGCGGGGTTCTGCCAAGAACGAAGGATCTTCAGCGTGCTGACCACCCAGGTGATCCCGTGGGCGCAAAGCAGCGTGCGGGAACTCGACGCCGCCCGCCGCTTGATGAAGTGTGCCGCGGACCGCGGCACGGTTCCGAAGCATCTGTCCGATGCACTGGTCATGCTCCGCGATCCCCGGCCGCGGCGGGCGACCTCGACGGAGATCGCCGAACTGGCCGAGTCGGTGACGGATGCGAACTTCCGCGTGCTGATCGACGGTCGCTCGATTCACCTCTTCAACCGAGACGGCCTTCATACCGGACGGGATCCGTTTCGAGTGTTCGACGCGGCAGAGAAGGCCGCGGCAGATGCTGGGCGTCCGCTATCGGCTTCGCATGCCTTCTATCTCGGGTACGAGTTGGCCAAAGCCTCGACGGCCCTCACGCTGGGTAAAGTATATGTGCAGGACGAAGCCCTGCAGTGGGGCATGCTGACGGAAGACGAGGCCAGCGCCGTCGCCCCTCGAGCGGCGGCGCGATCGACGGAGGCGGACGGATGAAGGCCCCGCTCGTTCAGGAATTGACGCCTCCGCCGACGGTCCCGACCGCGCTGCGGCAGGTCGCGGACGCCGCGCCGGTGCTTTTGGAGAGCGTCTCCCGGCCCGGTCGACTGGGGCGGTATTCATTTCTCACCGCGGATGCGACGGACCTCCCGCTGGGGACGGGGGACGAACCGTTTGCTCCGCTGCGCTCCCTGCTGGATCGAAACAAAGCGCCAGCGATCGCAGGACTGCCTCCGTTTCAGGGCGGGGCGGTGGGGCTGCTGGGATACGAGTTCGGCGGGCACTTCGAACGTCTCCCGGCGCCGGAGGCGGGAGAGGTCTGGCGTGAAATCGGCATCCCGCCTGTGGCCAGCGTCTTGCTGGCGGACTGGCTGATCGCGTGGGATCACGACATCGGCCGGGCCTGGGCGATTTCCACGGGGATAACGCGGAACGAAGCTCCATCAGCGACGCGGGCACAACAGCGGCTCGACGGGGCGCTTGCCCGATTGGCCCGCCCGCCCCAGCCGGCGCCGGAGGCCCGGCGGTCATCCCCGTGGCCGGCGTCGGTGGGACCGGAGATCGCCCCCGGCGTGCGGAGTCCCTTCACCCGGGCGGAGTACGAAGCCGCGGTCGCGGAGACGGTCGAGCTGATCTGTGCGGGAGACATCTTTCAGGCGAACCTCTCCCAGCCGCTGCTGACGACCTTCGACGGGTCCGCGGTCGATCTGTACGAGCGCGTTCGCCAAGCGAATCCAGCCCCGTTCGCCGGTCTGTTTCCGCTCGGCGGCGGCGGGGAAGGGGACGACGGCGGGGAAGGGGGCGACGGCGGCTTCGATGTCGTCAGTGCCTCACCGGAACGGTTTCTGTCGGTCGCCGTGAATCCGGAGACGGGGGCGGCGGAGGTCGAAGCCCGGCCGATCAAGGGGACGCGGCGGAGGAAGGCGTCGCCCACGCTCGATCTTTGGGTGGGCGACGAACTGCGGCAGTCCGGCAAGGATCGGGCGGAGAACGTGATGATCGTCGATCTGCTCCGCAACGACCTGTCGCGGGTGTGCGCCCCGGGCAGCGTGCGGGCGCCGGCGCTCTGCGAACTGGAACGCTACGAAACCGTCGCCCATCTCGTCAGCGAAGTCCGCGGCACGCTGCGGCCGGACGAGGATCGGTGGAGTCTGCTCGCCGCGGCGTTCCCGTGCGGGTCGATCACCGGGGCGCCGAAGGTCCGGGCGATGGAGATCATCCACGACCTCGAACCCGCCGCCCGCGGCCCCTATTGCGGCAGTTTGTTCTGGGCGGGGCGGGACGGCTCGCTGGACGCGAACGTGCTGATCCGCACGGTCACCCGGCATCGGGCGACGGGGCGCTGCGTCGTCCCGGTCGGCGGCGGCATCACCGCCCGCAGCGATCCGGCGGCGGAGTATGAGGAGACCCTCCACAAGGCCGCCGCGACCCTGCGAGCGTTTGACGCCTCGAGCGAACCGCTCTCCTGACCGGAGCGGCTACCATCCCGCTGTGATCCTTCTGGTCGACAATTACGACTCCTTCGCCCACAACCTCGCCCGGTCGTGCGCGGAGTTGGGGCGACCGGCGACCGTCCGGCGAAACGACGCCGTCACGCTCGCCGAAGCGCGGGCGATGAAACCGGAGGCGGTGATTCTCTCGCCCGGCCCGTGCTCTCCGGCGGAGGCGGGCGTCTGCCTGACGCTGGCCCGCGCCGCCTGCACGGACTGGGAGGTGCCGCTGCTCGGCGTGTGCCTGGGGCATCAGGCGATCGCCGCGGCGTTGGGAGGGCGAATCGTGCGCGGCGAACCGGCGCACGGCGTCGCCGCGGCGGTCCGGCACGACGGCGTGGACCTGTTCGCCGGCTTGCCGAATCCGATGCCCTGCGGCCGGTATCACTCCCTCGTCGCAGATCCCGCCACGCTGCCGGACGAACTAGCCGTGACCGCCTCGCTGGACGACGGAACGATCATGGCCTTCGCCCACCGCACCCGGCCGGTACGAGGGGTGCAGTTTCACCCCGAGAGCGTGCTGACCCCGCACGGCGACGCCCTGCTGGCCAACTTTTTGAACGGCCTCGCCGGGTTTGACTGAAGCGACGGCGGCCGACCGACCGATGACCCCGATTCCCGGGTCCCGGTTGGAGTTCGGCGGTGCGCAGTGGTTCCCCTCACTCATTTCTGACGGCCCTGGCCGTTTGCGCCGCAGTCGCGTGCGCCCAGGGACCGACCGCCGGGGCGGGGGAGTGGCTCGGCAACCTGGACGCCGGATTCGCAGCGGCGCAGCGGGCGGATCGGCCCCTACTCGTGCACTTCAGCGCCGACTGGTGCGGACCGTGCCAGCAGATGAAGCCGATCTTGCACTCGCGGACCGTCACGGACGTGCTGCGGACCGACGCCGTCGGCGTGCATCTCGACTTCGATCGCAACAAGGCGGCCGCCCAGAAGTACGGCGTCCGCGGTATCCCCGCCGACGTGCTCCTGACGCCGGACGGTCGGGTGCTTGGTCAGATGAGCGGCCTCAAACAGCCGGACGATTACGCCCGTCGGGTGCGGGCGGTCGCGGGGCAGTACGTCTCGCTGCGCTCCCTCCCGCAGCCGGACCTCGGCGCCCGACTGGCGGTGGACTCGCCGAAGTCGATCGCCAAACGCACCCCCTTCGAAGATCCGTCCTTCCCGGGTCTGGCGGCGCCCGAACCGAAGCAGTCCGACCCGAGCCTCAGCCCGGCGGTACCTGATGCGGCCTTCGGCGGAGCGTTCGGCGATTCCGCCAGCGACGGTCCGTCCAACGCAGGCGGCTCCGCGGCGCCGCGGGGCGACACCTTCGGCGACTACCCGGACCCGTTCGGCCCGAAACCGACGACCGACCCGCTCGCCGCCGATCCCCCCGCGTCCTCCGGCCAGCCGTCGAACGAACGGGAGATGCGTCGGCCGGTCGTCGGCTCGCCGCGCGTCGCTCGTCGTCCCTCCCGCAAGCTGCTCGGCATGCGGGGCTTCTGCCCGGTGACGCTGCACGATCAACGGCAGTGGGTCCGCGGCGCCCGCGACTTCCAGTGGGAACACCAGGGCATCACGTATTTTCTGGCCGACGACGCCGCGTTCGACAAGTTCTACATGAACGCCGACCGCTACGCCCCGAAGCTGCTAGGCTGCGATCCCGTGCTCTACCGCGACGAAGGCCGGGCCGTCCCGGGCAGCACGAAGCACGCCGCGATCTGGCGGGACGACCTGTTCCTCTTCCAGTCCGCGGAGACCCGGGCCAAGTTCCGTGCCGACCCCTCCGCCTACGCCAACGGCCGCCAAGTCCTGCTGATCGACGAGATCGAAGGCATCGGGACGTACTGACCGGCGGAAGCGCCCGCGGGGGCGGGGGCTACCGCATCGCCGGGCTGGCCTCCGGGGTCCGCAGGCGTTGGAGGTACCGGTCGTAGAACCGCGTCTGGCGGCTCTCCGGGGCGTGCGGAATGCCGTCGACGAACACCGCTTTGATGTCCGAGGTGATTTGCAGCGGCGAACCGTCCGCGATCACCAGGCTCGCCCGTTTGCCGGGGGAGAGCGTGCCCGCCCGATCGGCGACGCCGAGGATCGCCGCGGCGTCCGCGGTGATCGCCCGCAGCGCGGCTTGCTCCGGCAATCCGTAGGCGACGGCTTGGGCCGCTTCGAAGGGGACGTTCCGGCTGTTGCTGGCCTCGTCCGAGTGGAGGCAGAACGTCACGCCCGCCTCGTACAGACGGCCCGGGTTGGCGTAGGGGGCGTCGTACGGATCGTGGTCTTCCGTCGGTCGCCGCATCACCGGGCCGATGATCACCGGCACGTCCTTCTCCGCGAGGACATCCGCCAGCTTCCAAGCGTCCGCGGCGCCGGTGATGATCGGCTTGAGACCGAACTTCTCCGCAAACGCGAGGCTTTGGGCGATCTGCCGGGTGGTGTTCGCCTCGAAGAAGACGGGCTTCTCGCCGCTGAGGTAGGGAGCGAGCGCCTCGAACCGCGGGTCCGGCACCGGGCCGATCGCGTTTTCGTCGCCCTCGGCGGCCTTCACCGCGGAGAGATACCGTTTCCCTTCCTCCAGAAACTCGGTGAGCTGTTCGATCTGCTCCTTGAGGCGGTCGTCGCTCTCGGAACTGTCGCCGTCGAAGGGGTTGTAGCTGCGTTCCTGCGGCCAGTTGATCTGCAGGCCGGCTTCCAGTTCCAGCACCATGTCCGGGGCCGTCCAGCCGGACAGTTTGACGGCGCTCGCCTGCCCGGCGATCAAACCGCCGACGGGGCGAATCAGGGCATGCGTGACGCCGCCGGCGCGGGCGACGGGGATCAACTCTGAGTCGCGGTTCAGCGCGATGCCCGCCCGCAGGTCCGGTTGGAGGTCGCCGCTTTCCCGGTAGTCCTGCGTCTCGGAGACCTTGCCGATCTCCGTCAGGCCCAGTTCGGTGCCGGAGTCGAACAGGCCGGGGGTAATCGTCAGGCCGCGGACGTTCAGCAAGGGCACGTCGTCCGGCACGTCGATGGACCCGACGGCGCCGACTGCTTCGATCATCCCGTCTCGCACGACGATCACGCCGTTCTCGATCACGCCTTCCTCGCCGAGTGAATCGTCGCAAGTGTGCAGCGTCGCCCCGGCCAGGGCGAACGTGCCGCCGCGGGCCGGCTCCAGATCGAGCGTCAGATTACGTAGAGCCTGTTCCGGGAACGTCCAGGACGGCGGGGTCTTGGTTCGTTCCTGAGCTTCGTCCGAGAGGGCGGTAACGGCCCGCGAGCGGTCGAACAGGATCTCGCCGTCCACGATCGTCGTTTCGACCCGCGTGAAGGTGTTGAGCGGGTGGGCGTTGTAGATCGCGAGATCGGCGTCTTTGCCGAGTTCAATGCTGCCTAAGCGATCCTCGACGCCCAGCTCGCGGGCGGCGTTGAGCGTGACGAACGCGATCACCTCGTCCGGGCTGACGTGCCCGTACTTCACCGGCTTGGCGGCCTCGAAGTAGAGGTGGCGGATGAGTTCCCAGTCGTCGCTTTTGATAACCGTATTGACGCCCGCTTCATTGAGGATCGCGGCGTTGTACGGCGTGGCGTCGTACGCCTCGACCTTGTAGGCCCACCAGTCGGCGAAGGTGGAGCAGCTCGCTCCGTGGGCGGCGATCTCCGGAGCAATTTTGTAGCCCTCCAGCACGTGCTGCAGGCTGGCGACGCGGGTGTCGAAGCTCTCCGCGACCCGCATCAGCATCAGGATTTCGTCCGCCCGGTAGCAGTGCGAGTGGATGAACTTCTCGCCGCCGATGATGTCCGCCAGCGCTTCGAGCCGCAGGTCGCGACGGGGCGGCAGCAGCGTGTCTTTCTTTGACGGATCGTCCGCGATCGCTTCGCGGTAGGCAGCCTGCCGGCGGGCGTAGTCGGCCGCTTCGCTGAAGGCTCGCATCAGCGTCGCCTCCACGCCGAGCCGGGTGTTCGGGAAGGCGGTCTTGGAGTCCTTCACGTTCTCGCCCAGGGCGAACTTCACGCCCTGCAAGGCGCCGTCGAACTTGTGCTCCTCGGCGGTCGAGCCGTACCGCAGCTTGACGACGGCGTCCTGTCCGCCGACGACGTTGGCGCTGCCGTGGAACAGCCGGGCGGTCGTCACGCCGCCGGCGAGGGCGCGGTATTCGCTGTCGTCGTCGGTGTCGATCACGTCGGCGATCCGCACTTCCGGGGTGAGGGACCGCGTCGCCTCGTTGATCCCCTCGGTGATCATGATGTGCGAGTGAGTGTCGATGATGCCCGGCATCAAATAGCGGCCGGTCGCGTCGATCACCGTTTCGTTCGGCCGGGGTTTCAGGTCCGGGCCGATCTCCGTGAACTTGCCGGCTGTGATCCGCACGCTGGTCGCCGGCAGCGTTTCGCCCGTCCCGGTCAGGACGGTTCCGCCGACGATCAGTACGTTGCCGCCGGTCTCGCGGCGGGCGGCGAGGCGATCCGCCCGCGTCTCGGTCGGCACGTCGCCGGTTCCCGGGGCGGGGATCGGCTTGGGGGCGGGCAGGGCTTTCCGCTTGGCCTTCGCGGGGTCGATCGGGTCGGATTTCTCGTTGAACTCGTACCGTTCGCGGTCGATCAGGACGTACCGCACCTTTGCGTCGCCGTCCGTGAACGGGCCGGTGAGGGCGATGACGTGCGCCTGACGACCGGCCTCCAAAGCCCCGAGCCGGCGGCCCTGACCCAGCAGCTCCGCCGCATCCGCGGTCAACGCGGCGAGCGCGGCGTCTTCCGGCAGCCCGGCCTGAATCGCCAGTCGGAGATTCTCCAGCAGTTCACTCGGCTTCTTCAATCCGCGGGAGGACAGCCCGAACCGCTTTCCGGCACGGTGCAGGGCGGCGGGCGTCGCGACCGCCTCCTGCCAGCGAGCCAACCGTGCCCGATAGGCCCGCAGCGGTTCGGGATGACGCACGTCCGCGGGGTCCGTCTCCTCCTCAGCGTCATCCGGGGCGTCGTCCGGTTTAGCTTCGTCGTCCGGCTCGTCGCCCTCGTCGGCCGATGCGTCGTCCTCGCCTGATGCGTCGTTCGACTCCTCGTCCGACTTTTCCGCGTCCCCTTTCTTGAACCCCTCGCGCTTCGGTTTCGCGCCGAAATCGAGGCTCAGCACGATCGCCTCCGGAGCGTTCTCGGCACGATTCGCGGCCGCCGGGTTCCAGAGGGACGCCGCGTCCCGGAGGCGGGGGCCGGCGGCGAGGGCGGGCGTGAGGTCGTACTCCGCGGCGAAGTTCACGGCTCGGCGGGCGTCGTCGGCGCTGCTGACCTCGAACAGCGTCGGGATCTCGCCGGCGAGGATCGCCGCGAGGGCGTCCAGCGTCGGATCGGTGGGCGGACGCGGCACGCCGGGAGCGCCGTCGTCCCACAGTTTCTGATGCAAGGTGTGCCGCTGGGCATCCTCGAACGCCTGGCGGATATGGGCGAACGTACCCATCAGCGTGTTCGGATACTCCCGGCCGGAGAGCCGCGAGAGATCCATCGCGGCGAACAACCCCTCGGCGGAAAGCGTCTCCCGCAGCGGCGCGTTCGCGGTGGTGACCAGCGCCGTCCGTCCCCCCGCGATCCGTCCGCGGGGCACGAGATGCACCGCGGTGAAGCCGGCTTCCCGCAGGGACTTCATCGTCTTGTCGCCCTCCTCAAGACCCTCCTGGGCGGGGAACTCCGGCGTGAGGCCGCGGCGATTGTCGGCCCGCGTCGCGGCGAGGACGTAACGGCTCTGGTTGACCTTGCGGCCGTCGACCGGATCGGGAATCCGGCTGTCGTCCAGCGGTCGGTCGGTCGCCGCGTCGAGAAACCCGGCGTAGAGGTACAGGCCGGTGCAATCGATCTCTTCCGCATCCGCGGGGACCGTCACTTCGTCCGTCGGGCCGGCGGCGACGATCAGGCCGTCGCGGGCGACGACCGTACCGATGAACGGCTCCGCGTCCGGCGAGGTTCGCACCGTCCCGCCGACCAACGCATAGGCCGAAGCGGCCAAGCCCGCGGGGCGTTCCTGAGCCACGGCGGATCGGAGCGGCGTCGCCGCGAACAGCCCCGCGGCAAGCGCCAGGAGCAATGGGACGGCCCGTGAGGGGCGGGGGGAAGCGACGCTCGGCATCGGACGGATTCGGGGCACGGGGGCGGTTCGAGTGCGACTGCGGGCGAGCCGGCGGGAAGCAACCTACCGGCGGCCCGTCGGCTCTCGCCACGCCGCGAGCGGTGTCCTCCGACATCGGCGACGCGACGGGCCGGCGACGGGAAGGGGGATCATGCGGGCGATGGCCCGTGGAATCGTCGCAGCCCGCACGGCGGGGCGGGACTGCGATTGACATGGCAGCGGGGATGGCTAGGATTCCCGCAGGTCGGGCCTCGGGGCCGTCGGACGGTTCCCGTTTCTCCCGATCGCTGCCCCGGGTTCCTCCCGTCGGCCTCTTTCCGCCCTGACCGGGTCGGTTCTTTTCGCGTCTCGTCG
The DNA here is from genome assembly GCF_013036045.1 of Alienimonas chondri. Taxonomy (GTDB): domain Bacteria; phylum Planctomycetota; class Planctomycetia; order Planctomycetales; family Planctomycetaceae; genus Alienimonas; species Alienimonas chondri. Next base: position 26,585 of record NZ_WTPX01000014.1, on the reverse strand, counting down.
ATCACGACGTCCGCGGCGGCATCGATCCGTCACGTCTCGCAGGACGCAGTTCGTCCTCATTGGAGACGCGTTTTCGTCAGGTTCCGCGGGTGGTCGGCCGGGCTTTCCCTTCCGAGCGTCGCGTCTCGCGATTCTCCTCGCTGCAGGGATAGCGCGAGCGGGTTCGGGGCGAACGTTCTGCATCTGCATCCGGCTTGCGCCGCGTTTGTTTCTGGCGAACTTCGCCGGGGCATCGGCACGGTCGGTTGCCCTCGCCCCTGTCCCGGGGCAGCGTGCGTCGCGACGCTCTCCGTCGCTGCGGACTCGGCGGTCCCGGGGAACGGGAGATCCGCTCTGTTTGCCGCCGTCATCACCCGGGCCGTACGGCCTGTGACGCCTCTCTCGCTTTCTGTCGGCCGTTCGGGCCAGCTTGCGGTCGCGTCCCCATCTCGATCGGGGTCGGTCGCGTCTGATTTCGTTTACTTGTTGATCGTGTGAGGAACTTCGGCCCTATGCCGTCCGCCACCGCTGCCGTCTCCGAGGAGACGGACACCACCGCCGAACTCGACGCCCCCGCGGCCCGCCGCGGCGCCGCCCGCCGCCGGTCCCGCTCCGTCAAGAAAACGGAGACCGACACGGAATCGACCGATTCCGCCGAGGCCTCCGAAGACGGGTTCGGATCCGGGCTGGCCGAGGAGCCTGAGAAGAAGCCCGCCCGTCGCAAGACGACGCGCCGCAAGACCGCGAAGGCCGCGGACGAAGAGGCCGAAGCGTCCGACGGCGAGGAAGACGCCGGCAAGAAAACGCCGACCCGCCGCCGCTCTTCGACCGCAAAAAGCGGGGCGAAGAAGTCGACCGCGAAGAAGGCCGCTCCCAAGCGCAGCCGAGCGAAGAAGGCGGAGCCGAAGGAGGAGGAGATCGATCTCTCCGAATTCGACTTCGGCAACGAAGACGACGCCCCCCGCGTGCCGATCAACCCGGCTGCCGCCGCGGTCGTGAAGCCGAAGCGGTCGGTGACGAGCGGCGACGACTTCGGCGTGCGTCTGCCGCCCTCGGTCGCTAAATCGCTGGCGGTCGAAAAGCTGGCGGAGACGCTCGATTCGAACCGCGGCGGACAGAACGCCGGGGGAAAGAAGTCTCGTCGCGGTCGTCGCGGCAAGAAGGGCGGCGGAGAGAACGCCCAGGCCGCTCCGGCCCCCCGCGGCGGCGGGAAGCCCGCCCCGCAAAAGGGCAGCGGCGAACCGGTGACGGGCGTGCTCGAAATGCACCCCAAGGGCTACGGATTCCTGCGGGAAGCCAGCAATAACTACGTCGCGCAAGAGTCCGATCCGTTCGTCTCCGGCGCCCTCGTCGACCGTTTCCGGTTGCGGGAAGGCGTGACGCTCGACGGCGAGATCGGCCCCGGCAATCGGGGGCAGGGGCCGCGTTTGAAGCTCATCACCTCCGTCGACGGCGTGCCCCCGGAGGAATACGACGACGTCCCGAAGTTCGACACGCTCACCCCGGTGAACCCCACCGAGCAAATCATCCTGGAGAACGGCCAGCACACCGTCTCCACCCGGGTGATGGATCTGCTCACCCCGCTGGGCAAAGGTCAGCGGGCGTTGATCGTCGCTCCGCCGCGCAGCGGGAAAACCGTGTTGCTGCGGGAGATGGCCGACAGCATCTCCGAGAATCACCCGGAGGTGCACCTGATCGTCCTGCTGATCGACGAGCGGCCGGAAGAAGTCACGGAGATGCAGCGGACGGTGAGGGGCGAAGTCGTCGCCAGCAGCCTGGACCACGACGTCGAGAGCCACATTCGCGTCTCGCAACTCGTTATCGAGCGGGCCAAGCGGATGGCGGAAGAGGGCAAGGACGTGGTCGTCCTGCTGGACTCCATCACCCGGCTGGCTCGGGCGTTCAACAAGTGGACGAACAGCGGCCGCGTCACCCAGGGCGGCATCGACATCAAGGCGCTGGACATCCCCAAGAAGCTGTTCGGCACCGCCCGGAAGTTCGAGGAGGGCGGCAGCGTCACGGTCGTCGGCACCGTGCTGGTCGAGACCGGCAGCCGCGGCGACGACGTGATTTTCCAAGAGTTCAAGGGGACCGGCAACATGGAGTTGGTTCTGTCCCGCTCCCTGGCCGACCGGCGGATCTTCCCGGCGATCGACATTCCGCAGTCCTCCACCCGTCGTGAGGAACTGTTGCTCGATCGGGAGACGCACGAGAGCGTCAACCGGCTCCGTCGCAGCCTGATCTCCCTGCCGAGCACGCAGGCGATGGAGGACCTGTCGCGGACGCTCCAGAAATTCGAGACGAACCAGGAGTTCCTGGAACGCGTGCTGCAGGTGATGTGAACGTTTCAGCAACGCCGAGGCTCCGCGGAGCCTCGGCGTCAGGTGCGTTTCCCGGCAGGCCGCTTGCGACGCTGCTTCTTCACCTCCGGGGCGACGATGTCCCAGAACTCCGACTCGCCTTCATCCGCCTCTTTGCCGGTCCGGCTGGGGGCGGGCGGCGGCGGTTGAGAACCGATGGTCGTCGGCTTCTCCGCGAGCGATTCCGAGATCTCCTCGCTCTTTGATCCGGGACTCGACGGCTTCGGCGACGCGGCTGCGGGTTTCGCTTTGGAGCGTTGGACGTCCGGCGGCACGATCTTCGCCTCGGCCCGGACGCCGCCGGTTTGTTCGACGGCGGTCGTGTGCACCAGCCCGCTGGCGTCCAGCGAGAGGGTCACCGCGATCGGAGCGTTCTCAGGGAGCCCCTCCGGCAGCGGGGCGACGACACAGTCGCCCAATTCCGTCGGGGGCGCCTCCGGCGTGGGGCCGGCCTGCACGACTCGCAATCGCACCCGCTGCTGGCCCGGCCGCACCGTGCCGTAGACCTGCGTCGCGGAGGCCGGGATCGCGCTGTTCGGCGGGATGAGGTAGTGGGGAACGTGGGCGTTGGTTTTCGCCTGACGGACCAGGATGCCCAGCCCCCGGCCGGTTCGCTGGGTGGGGACGGCTTTCGAGAGCTTGTCCTGCCACTCGCCGTCGTCCGCCCGATCGCCGAGCAGGTTCTTCGCGAATGCCTCGTCTTGCGCCAGTAGCCCCGCGTACAGGCAGGCGCCGTGCGCGACCGATTGATCCGGCGAGAGTTCCGTGCTGGGGGTCGTGCCCGCCAACCGCTTCAGCATCGCCCGCACGGCGGGGATGCGGGTCGATCCGCCGGTCAGCAGGACCGCGTCGATCTCGCCCCAGCCCTTGGTGTGCTCGCGAATGAGGGCCGTCACCTGCTCCTCGGCCCGCTTGACGAGATGGGCGGTGAGGGCGTTCAGTTGGTCGCGTTCGACCTTATAACTTTTGCGGCGCCCGGCGTGGACGATGTTGATCTGCGTCGCTTCGCGGACGGACAGCGAGCGCTTTACGTCCTCCGCTTCGTTCATCAGCGCCTGTTCGGAATCCACGTCGTCGCGGGGATCGGCGAGGATGTCGAGGTCCGCGTTCTCCCGGGCGAACTGGCCCGCGAGGGCGTCCGCGATCGCGGCGGTGAAGTCCACGCCGCCCAACTTCGGGTCCCCGCCCGCGGCCCGCACTTTCACTCCGTTCGCTCCGTATTCGACGACGGCTAAGTCCAGGGTGCCGCCGCCGAGGTCGAACACCAGCACGGTGGTTTCGTCGGCGAGTTCGGTAAACCACAGCCCGCCCTCCTCGGCGTTCGGGCCGGCGAGGATGTGATCGAGGGCTGCCGCGACGGGTTCGTCGATCAGCGTGACCCGCTTCAGCCCCGCGGACTTCGCCGCGACGACGGTGCGGCGGCGCTCGGCGTCGCCGAACTGCACCGGGACCGTGACGACCGCCTCGTCCAACTCGCCGAACCGCGCGCGGGCCGAGCGCAGCAGTTCACGGAGGATCAGGGCGCTGACCTCCGTGGGCGTGACCTTGCGGTCGCCGATCTCCCAACGTTTCCCCGGCTCGGAGAGGAACCGCTTCGCCTGTTGGACGACGCGACCCCCGTCGCTGACGGCCCGGCGGGCGGCTTCGGTGCCGACGACGACCTTCCCGCCGGGTTCGAACAGCACGACGGACGGCGTCGCCAGTTCGCCGGCCGCGTTCGGTACGCTGACCGGGTTTCCGTGCTTATCCAGCACCGCCAGCGAACTGAACGTCGTCCCCAGGTCGATGCCCACGCGACGAACCCGTTTCCCCGCTTTCGACTCTGACGGGATGTCGGGAGATCCGGCAGCGGGCATGGGGGCGGGGCGAAGCGAGATCGGAGTGAACGCGACGGGGCGCCGGCGTCATCTGGTATCCTAAAGCGGTTCCGATCCGACCGCCGCCGTTCCCGCATGCCGCCCGAGACGACCGCTGAACTGAGCGCCGACCCCATCGCTCCCGCAGACGGTGCCGCGAAGTTCGGTCAGGCCGAGTTGAAGGCGATCTTCCTGAGTTGGGAGCGGCTGCGAATCGTGTTCAACCTGGTCCTCGCCGGACTGTGCAGTCCGCTGGCGCTGTTGTGCGGGCCGGAGACCTACGCCGCACCGGCGTTCTGGGGGAACGTCTTCGCGGGGGTTCTGCTGGTCAACGTCCTGTTCTTCGCCGGGCCGGCGGTCGAGAGTTACCTCGACTGGCTCGGTCTGCGGCACCGGGCGATTCGCTGGGGGCTGTTCCTGCTGGGATTGCTGCCGACGATGGCCTACGCGGCGCTCTCGGTGCTGGTCTTCCCCACTCAAATCGGCCCGCTCTGAGGATCATCGTGCCCGCCCTGCTATTTATCGCCTGCCTGACCCAACTCCCGGGGAATGAACTAGAACCGCTGCCGACGGCGCTGGCGAAGGTTGTGCCGGGCGTGCGGTTCGACGACGTCCCGCTGCGGCGGGCGGTGAACCGGGTGGCGGACGCGAACGGGGCGGCGGTCATGTTCGTGCGCGGCGTCGACCCGACGACGCCGGTGTCGCTGGACGAGGCCGACCTCACGGCCGCGGAAGCGTTGGCCGACGTGGTCGGGCAGGGAAACGCCGCGGCGGTGGCGCTGGGTGGGGCAGTGTACGTCGCTCCGCCGGCGGTATGCGCGAATGCGTTGAAGATCGCCGCGGAGCGACGCGAGGAACTCGGGCCGACCCGCGGCGTGCGGAGGGAACCGCGCGAGCGCGCGCTCGCGGAGCAGAACGTCGTTTGGGGCGACCTGACGCCGCCGCGGGCGATTCTGGACGACGTCGCCGCTCAGTTCGGCCTCGCCGTCGAGAACGCGGACGCCGTGCCGCACGACCTCTGGCCCGCGGGGCGTCTGCCGGCCGCCGACGCCCCCGCCGCGCTCGCCGCGATTCTCGCCCCGTTCAACCTGACCTTCGTCTGGTCCGACGACCGCACCGGTGTGACGATCGAACCCCTCGCGGACGGCTTCTCGCCCGATCCGGCCCCCCCGCTGACCGCCTTCGCGGCCCGTCTTCCCGGCGACGGGGCAGCGATGGGCGAGGGCGGGGGCGTGCCGCTGGATCGGCGGACGTTCACCCTCGCCGTGGAGGGGGCGAGCGTGCGGCGAATCATGGAAGCCGTGAACGGCGTGCGATTCGAATACGACCCGCGTGCGCTCGGCGGGGAGGAGGGCGGCCTGGAGACGCGCGTCTCGATCGACGTGACGGACGCCGACGCCGACACGTTCTTCACCGCGCTGTTCGAACCTGCCGGGATCGCGTTCCGTTGGGAGGGCACGACCGTGACGCTGGAGCCGGCCTCGTAGGGTCCGCTGTGCGGACCGTTCGGAACGACCGCGGCATGTCGCGAGAGCGGTCCGCGGAGCGGACCCTATGCCGATCCGTGGAGCGATCGCTCGTCGCACGGTAGCATCGGGTTTCGTTCGCCCGTCCGTCGTTGTCGCTCCCGTCTGCTTCGCCTATGCCTGCTCGGAATCTGATCGTCGCCCAGTCCGGCGGCCCGTCCGCCGTGATCAACAACACCGTTCGCGGCGTGGTCGAAACGGCCCGTCACCTGGACGACATCGGCACGGTCTACGCCGGTCATCACGGCATCGAAGGGGTCCTGAAAGAGGAGCTGATCGACCTGACCGCTCAGTGCCCGGAAGAAATCTCGCTGCTGGGCACCACCCCCGCCGCCGGGGCGATCGGCACCTGCCGCTATAAATTGAAGGACTGGCAGAACGAAGATTTCGACCGCGTGATGGAAATCTTCAAGGCGCACGACATCGGTTACTTCGTGTACATCGGCGGCAACGACTCGATGGACACCGCCAACAAGGTGGCGAACCTCGCTCGGGAGCGGGGGCTCGACGTTTGCGGGCTGGGCGGACCGAAGACGATCGACAACGACGTCGGCGACAGCGAATTCCAACTGATCGACCACACGCCCGGCTACGGCAGCACGGCGCGGTATTGGTCGAACTACATTCAGCAGGTCAACGAGGAGAACATGGGCTCCTCTCCGGCGGACCCGGTGGTGGTCTGTCAGGCGATGGGCCGGAAGATCGGCTACATCCCCGCCGCCGCCCGGCTGGCGGACCCGAATCGCGAGATGCCGCTGCTGATCTATCTGGCCGAGCGCAAGGTCACGATCGAGCAGATCCACGAGCAGATCGCCGCGACCTGCAAGGAGCACGGCCGGGCGATCGTGGTGGTCTCCGAGGGACTGAACATCGAAGGGCTGGAGATCCCGGAGGAGTTCATCGTGCGGGACAGCTTCGGGCACCCGACGTTCAGCAGTTCCAAGATCACCGTCGCCCAGATGCTGACGAACGCGCTGAACGACAAGGGACTGCCGGTGAAGGGGAATGCCCGCTGCAACGTGCCCGGCACCGATCAGCGGCACAGCATCTTCCACGCCAGCACGGTGGACCTCGCGGAGAGCTACCGGGCCGGCGAGAAAGCCGCCCTGCTGGCCGCCGCCGGCGAGCACGGTTACATGAGCACGATTCTGCGCACCGATCGCGAGAACTACAGCGTTCGCTACGACAAAGCCCCGCTGAGCGAGGTCGCCAACAGCGAGCGGCATTTCCCGTCCGAGTGGATCAGCGAAGACGGCACGGACGTGACGGACGAGTTTCTGAAGTACGTTCGCCCGCTGATCGGCGACGGCAATCCGAGCGTGCCGATGATCGACGGCCGCATCCGCTTCGCCAAGCTGGCCCGCAAGTTCGCGGACCAGAAGCTCGACGCCTACGTCCCCCAAGCAGACCGCCAGTCCTCCCCGTCCTGACGGAGCGCCCCTGATGGCCACCCGCTCGTCGGCTCCGCCGACGTACGCCCTCCCGCCGATCGCCGCGCCGGCCTCATCGTCCGGCGGAGGCGGATCGAGCGGAGCGGGGCGGGGACTTACGGAGGGAGACCGGGCGAGCGTGGCGGGATTTCGTTTGGAACTGGCGCGGAGCGGACGCCCGACGAGAGCAGAGTTGCTGCGCGGCTGCGTGCGATTGAACGAGGTGACGCCGTCCGACCGGAGGACCGCACTCACGGGGGCGATGAAGTCGTGGGCACGCCAGTACGAGGTCGAGACGCCGGGCATCGTGCGGGCGACGGACGTCCGAATCACCCTGTCGTCCCGGGATGAACTGTTCGCCGACGTCGCTCTATACGCCCCGGCCGACGGCCGCTGTGCGGAGGTCGCCGATCGCCTGACCGGTCCTCGGCTCCAAGGACCGCCGACCGTCGTGATCGGCGTGGCGGAGACCGACCGGGGACGCGATCTGTCGGATCGGATCGACGCGCTCCGCGAGGGCGGGGTGACGGAGTTCGTGCTCGCCGGCGCCCGCGGCGGGCTGCAATGGTTCCGTTTGGACGACGATCCGCTGCGGCCCGGTCGCGGCGGGGGTTATCTGAAAAGCGCCGCGCTGCCGGGGTTGTGGTTGCCGGAGGCGGTGCTGGCGCCGGACCCGTCGAAGGTGGATGTCGTCGCCGCCGTGCGGGCCGGGTGCGGCACGCTGGACCACGCTCTGTTCGTCAACGGCCTGTGCAACGGAACGGGGCGAAAGGCCCGATGAGGGGCGTTCGTTCGCTGGTTCGCTCGGTACGAAACTGGATGCCGGGGACGATCCCGGGTAGACCGGGCGACTTCACGCCCGCCGCCGCCCGCACCCGCCCGTCCAGGGCTATGACAGGTACGCCGTTCGATGTCTGATAACCCGCTCGACACGCAGTTCACCGCTCGCACCAAAGACTTTCTGGTCGGCATCGACTCCGACGGCTGCGCGTTCGACACGATGGAACTGAAGCACAAGGAATGCTTCATCCCGAACATCATCAAGTCGTTCGGTCTGCAGGCGTGCAGTAAGTACGGCCGTGAGTGCGCGGAATTCGTGAATCTCTACAGCAAGGAACGCGGCATCAACCGCTTCCCGGCGCTGCTGAGCGTGCTCGATCTGCTGGCGGAGCGCCCCGAAGTCCGCCGTCGGGAGGTCGAGCTGCCGGCGTTGAAGGGGCTGCGCGAGTGGGTCGCCCGGGAAACGCGGCTGGGAAACCCGACGTTGATCGAGGAACTCGACCGCAACCCGGATGAGGATCTCAAGCAGTGCCTCGTCTGGAGCGAACAGGTCAACCGGGACATCGACGACATGGTCCACGGCGTCAGCCCGTACCCGATGGTCCGGGAGAGCCTGCAAAAGCTGCATTCGGTCGCAGATATGATCGTCTGCAGCGCCACCCCCAACGACGCCCTCGCGAAGGAGTGGGGGGAACACGACATCGCCAAGTTCGTGCAGGCGATCTGCGGCCAAGAGGCCGGCGGCAAGAAGGAGACGCTCGGCCAGGCTGCCGGCTACGGCTATGAGAAGGGCAAGGTGTTGATGATGGGCGACGCCCCCGGCGACCTGAAAGCCGCCCGTCATGTGGGTGCGCTGTTCTACCCGATCAACCCGGGCCACGAGGAAGAGAGCTGGGAACGCTTCTACGGCGAGGGCTGCGATCGATTCCTCGGCGGCACCTATGCCGGCGAATACGAGGCGGAACTGATCGCGGAGTTCCAGGCCTATCTCCCCGAGGAGCCGACCTGGCCGCGCGTGGGCAAGTAACCGCGGCGTAGAACGCCTCGCCGATCGAACCCGCACGGTCCGCGGACGTTGCTTCCCCCGAAGCGGCGGTCGCGGACCGTCGCATGCAGTGACGGCCGGTCGCCGGTATCCTCCCCGGACGACTTCGCCGTTTCATGATTTCCGCAGTGAATTCCGCCCGCGCCCCGATGCCCGAACCGCAACACGATATCGCCCTGATCGGCCTCGCCGTCATGGGGCAGAACCTCGTCCTCAACATGGCCAACCACGGCCACTCCGTGGCCGTCTACAACCGGACCACCGCGACGACTGACGAGTTCATCGCCAGCCTGCCGGGCGAGGGCATCGACAAGGTCCATGAGGGCACGATCGACCGCGTGAAGGGTTACGCGGACCTCGGCGAATTGTGCGCCAGCCTGAAGTCGCCCCGCAAGGTGATGATCATGGTGAAGGCCGGTCCGGCCGTGGACGCGGTGATCGACGCGATCAAGCCGCACCTCGACCAGGGCGACGTGATCATCGACGGCGGCAACAGCTACTTCGTCGACACCAACCGTCGCGCCGAAGAGCTGACGAAAGAGGGTTACCTGTTCGTCGGCGCCGGCGTCTCCGGCGGGGAAGAGGGGGCGCTGAAGGGGCCGAGCATCATGCCCGGCGGCTCGAAAGAGGCGTGGCCGCTGGTCAAACCGATCATGCAGGACATCGCCGCGAAGGTCGGCCCGAACGCCGACATCCCCTGCTGCGAGTGGGTCGGCCCCGCCGGCAGCGGGCACTACGTCAAGATGGTGCACAACGGCATCGAGTACGGCGACATGCAGTTGATCTGCGAGTCGTACTTCCTGATGAAGGAAGCCCTCGGCCTGTCCAACGACGAGCTCTACGACGTGTTCGCGTCGTGGAACAAAGGCGTGCTCGCCAGTTACCTGATCGAGATTACCCGCGACATCTTCAGCGCCCACGACCCGGAAACGGGTACGGCGATGGTCGACCTGATCCTCGACGTCGCCAAGCAAAAGGGCACCGGCAAGTGGATGGCCCAGCACGCGCTGGACCTCGGCGTGCCGACGACGCTCATCACCGAAGCCGTCTACGCCCGCTGCCTCGCCGCCCAGAAGGACGAACGGGTGCGGGCCGAAGAGGTGCTGAAGGGCCCGGACCAGACGAAGTTCGACGGCGACCGCGACGCGTTCATCGACGCCGTCGGCAATGCGTTGTACGCCTCGAAGCTGGTCAGCTACGCACAGGGCTACGTCCAGATGCAGGCGGCTGCCGCGGAGTTTGGCTGGGATCTCGCCTACGGCGACATCGCGCTGATGTGGCGGGGCGGGTGCATCATCCGCAGCGTGTTCCTCGACGACATCAAGACCGCGTTCGACAAGAACCCGCAGCTCGAGAACCTGCTGCTGGACGAATTCTTCAAGGACGCGATCGACAAATCGCAGGCCGCGTGGCGCGAAGTCGTGCAGGCCGGCGTGAAGCTCGGCATTCCGATGCCCGGGTTCACCGCGGCGCTGTCCTACTACGACGGCTATCGCCGGGCCCGGCTGCCGGCCAACCTGTTGCAGGCGCAACGGGACTATTTCGGCGCCCACACCTACCAGCGCCTCGACAAGCCCCGGGAGGAGACGTTCCACTCGGAGTGGCTCGACCTGCGCAAGGATCCGGGCGAACCGGCCGAAGCCCCCGAATGACTCCCGGCGTCGCGTAATTCGTCGTCGCTCGCTCGTCCCTCCGACAGACAGGCCGCCCTCATGGATCGCTTCATGACCAGGTCGCTGCGGGAGGCGGGCGGGTGAACGTCGAGTTCCTCGGTACCGGCGGGTATCACCCGGACGCCCATCGGCACACCACCTGTGTGCTGCTGCCGGATCGGGGACTCTGTATCGACGCCGGCTCCGCTTTCTTCCGAGCGCCGGACCGGTTGTCGGAGCACGGCGTGACCGAGTTGGATCTCGTGCTGACGCACGCCCACCTGGATCACATCGTCGGACTCACGTTCCCGCTCGTGCATATCGAGCGGGGGACGCTGACGGCCGTGCGGATTCACGGCCGCAAGAAGAAGTTGGACGCCGTCCGCGAGCATCTGTTCGCGAACGATCTCTTTCCGATCATCCCGCAAGTCTATGAGTGGCTCCCGCTGCCGGACGTGGAGTCCGGCTCGCTGGACGTCGCCGGGGGCACGCTGCACTTTCGCGAGCAAACGCACCCCGGCGGCAGCCTCGGACTACGGTTTGACGCCGACGGCAAGCGATTCGCGTTCTGTACCGACACCGTCCCGGAAGCCGCGACCGCGGACTTCGCCGCGGACGCCGATCTGTTCGCCCACGAGTGCAACTTCCCGGACGGTTGGGAAGACCTCGGCGCCCGCACCGGGCATAGCACGTTAACGCCGACGCTCGATCTCGCCCGCCAGGTGCGTGCGAAGCGAACGTTGCTGGTGCACGTCAGCCCCGGCGCATGCGATCCCGCGGACCCGGTCGGGCTGGGGGACGTCACGAACCCTCCGCCGTTCACCGCGGTCGCGGTCGACGGTCTTCAAGCGACGCTATAAAGGAGGTCGAACGTCGAGGGCCGAACGGCCCCCGAAATCGTGCGAACTATTTCTTGTGACGGATCTTGGCCCGCATCCGCCGCTTTTTGCGACCGATTTTACGACGACCTTTGCCGGACTTCTTGGTGCCCATACGCGAGGGGGTTTCCTAATCGGGGGCGGCGCGGAGCCGCGGGTGGTGGTGGGGAAGCGGTCCAGTCTACGCTGGCCGGCCCGTGCTCGTAAACCGGCCGGCGCCGATCGCCGACGCTCGTCAGGCCCGCCCATGACGCCCGACCCCTTCGATCTCGCCGCTCAGTTCGCCTCCCGTCCGGCGCCCGCTCCGAGAGGAGACGAGGAAGGAACGTCGCCGGCGGCAGACGAAATCGCCTACATCTGCGACGCCTGCGGGGAAGAAATTGTCGTTCCCGCCGATCTCGCCGGCGGCGCATCTCAGGAGTACGTCGAGGATTGCCCCGTCTGTTGTCGGCCGAACCTGTTGACGGTCACGGTCGGACTGGACGGGGATGTGCGATGCGAGGCGCGGCCGGAGTAGCCGAGGCATCCGGCAGGGGCTGCATCCGGCGCGATCGGCGGCGATCCCCTTGCGCAGAGCGGCAAAGGTTCTCGGGAGGGGGTTCGGTTGTGGGCTTGGGGGGACGCACTTATGATCCGCGGCCCGTCGGCGGCCGTGCGGCCGTCGTTCCGTCGTTCTCTCGAGCGTTCTCCGACCTGCCCGCGGCGGTCGTTTCGGACGCGACGTAGATTGAAGCACCATGGCCGTTCCCAAAAGGCGTACCTCGAAGGCTCGTAAGCGGAAACGCCGCAGCCACATGAGTCGCACCGCGCCGACCGTCGCTCCCTGCAGTCAGTGCGGCACCTCTCGTCCGACGCACGTCGTCTGCCCGAACTGCGGCTTCTACATGGGTCGTACTCTGGTCGAGACGGACATCGATTAGGTTCTCGCGGTGCGCCGCTTGTTCGGCGTCCCCGCGCTTGCCCCGTCCGTCGTTCGTCCCTCCCGGGCGTCTTGTCTCGCAGTTGAAGGTCAGTGTGACCGATTCTCCTTCCGCCGCCGGCCCGGCTTTGCACGACCCTGCGACAGCGCCGGGTCCGCCGCCTCCCGGCGTGACTCGGGTTGCGCTCGATGCGATGGGCGGCGACGACGCGCCCGGCCCGAATATCGACGGCGCGCGTCTGGCCTTGGCTGAGGATCCTGATCTGCACGTCGTGCTGGTCGGCGACGAATCGGTCGTACGGCCCGCGGTCGAGGGGGGCGACGACTACGGCGGGCGCCTCTCGTTTGAGGTGTCGCACGGCGTGGTCGGGATGGAGGAGAAGCCCACGGCTGCTCTGCGGGCCAAGCCGCGCTGCTCCATTACCGTCTGTTGGACGCTGATGGCCGAGCGTCGCGTCGATGCCGTGGTCTCCGCCGGCAACACCGGGGCGGTGGTGGCCGCCGGGTTGCGGACGCGGTTGTTCCTGAAGGGCGTCCGGCGCCCGGGGATCGCGGTCACGCTGCCGACCCTCAAGGGGCGGTCGATTCTGGTGGACGTCGGCGCCAACCCGCTCGCCAAGCCGGATCACCTCGTGCAGTACGGGGTGATGGGGGCCGTGCTGGCCAAGGAGGTGTTGGGCGTCGAGAATCCTCGCATCGGGTTGATGAATATCGGGTCGGAAGACGGGAAGGGGAATGATCTCTACCGCGAAACGCACGACCTGCTGAGGTCCAGTCCGGCGACCGCGGCGAACTACGTCGGCAACGTCGAGGGGCGGGGGCTGTATCGGGGCGAGGCCGACGTGCTGGTCTGCGAGGGGTTCGTGGGGAACGTCACGCTCAAGGTTTCCGAGGGGATCGCCGAGTTCCTCATGACCGCCGCCGCCGGGCAGGTGATGGGCGATCTGCACGCCAATGCCGCCTCCCTGGGCGACGCCGCCCCGGCCGCGATCGCTTCGGCGAAATCGAGCTTCGAATCGCTCGGCAATCGGTTCCGCTACAGCAAGGTGGGCGGGGCGCCCCTGTTGGGGATCGACGGCACCTGCATCATTTCTCATGGGTCCAGCGACGCGACGGCGATTCAAAACGCCCTCGCGGCTGTCGAACTGTTTCAGCACGCCCACCTCAACGAACGCATGGCCGAGGCGCTGGCCGTCCTGCAGCCCGCCCCCGCGACCCCGACGAATCCCTGATGACGACCGCGTTGCTGTTTCCCGGGCAGGGCGCCCAGACCGTCGGGATGGGCGTCGCTTTGCGGGAGGCTTATCCCGCCGCGCAAGAGCTGTACGACCGTGCCGCCGAAGTGCTCGGCTACGATCTCGCCGCGTTGTGCGAGAACGGCCCGGCGGAGAAGCTGAATGCAACCGACGTATCGCAGCCGGCGCTGTATGTCTCAGGGTACGCGGCGCTGGAGAAGCTCAAAGCCGAGCACCCGGAGGCGCTGGGCGACGTCGCCTTCGCGGCGGGTTTGAGTCTCGGCGAGTACACCGCGTTGGCCTTCGCGGAGGCGTTCAGTTTTGAGGACGGATTGAGAGTCGTGCAGGCTCGCGGACGGGCGATGCAGGCCGCTGCGGAGGCGACGCCCTCGGGGATGGTGTCCGCCCTGCTGCTGGGCCGCGACGCGGTGCAGGGCGTGCGCGACGAAGCGGCGGGCGACGACGTACTCGAACTGGCGAACTTTCTGTGCCCCGGCAACACGGTGCTGTCCGGCGAGACGGCCGCCGTCGAGCGGGCGACCGCGGCGATCGAGGCGGCCGGCGGTCGCCCGATTCCGTTGGCGGTCGCGGGGGCGTTCCACACCTCGCTGATGAAGCCGGCCGACGAGCAGTTGGCTGCGGCGCTGGAGGGCGTGGAGATGTCCTCGCCGAAGGTCCCGGTCGTTTCCAACGTGGACGCCGCCCCGCACACCGACCCCGCTGAGATTCGCGCGCTACTGGTTCGACAGGTGCTCTCGCCGGTGCGGTGGGAAGACTCGATTCGGACGATGATGGCGGCCGGGGTCGATCGATTCTACGAGGTCGGCACCGGCCGGGTGCTGACCGGGCTGCTGAAGCGAATCGACCGTAAAACGCCGTGCACGGCGATCGGAGACTGACGCACCCTCGAGCGACCCGCGTCGCCGTTGTCGTCCTCGCCGGACCGGACCCGAAGTCAGGACTGCCGCGCGTTGCGGTAGACACTCTTTCCCGGCACGGTTAGAACCTGAGCGGTCGGCAGCGTATGGTGTGGGCTCCATAAGAGTCCCCCGGCTTCAACGCCGACTTCCCCTTGCCGGCGGCCGTGAGCCTACCGGTTCCCGACGCACACACTCCCGCCGCCCTCGTGCGGCGACCCGAGGATCACCCGTGGCTGCCGAAGCGACCGAAGAAAAAGTCATCCAGATCGTCTCCGACCAGCTCGGCGTGCCGGTCGAGGAGGTCTCCCGTGAAAGTAAGTTCGTCGACGATTTGAAGGCCGACAGCCTGGATTTGGTCGAACTGGGCATGGAGTTCGAAGACACCTTCGATATCACCATCCCGGACGAGGACTACGAAAAGATCCAGACCGTCGGCGACGCCGTCGATTACATCGAGCAGCGTCAGGCCGAGGCCTGAGACCCCGCTTGGGCGGAACCCCCGTCCGTCGTCGCCCGCCCGTCGCCGCCACTCGTCCGCTTCGTCGGTCAGTCGCGGCTCGCGGCGGGTTCCCCGTCGTCCCGTTTCGTCCGTCGGCCCGTGGGCCTCGTGACGCCCCGCCGTGAGTGAGAACGCCTCCGTGAGTAGCGACCGGGTCACCCGCTCGACCGAACTCCGCCGCGTCGCCGTGACCGGCGGCTCGGTGGTCTCCACGCTTGGACACTCCCGCCAGGAGTTCTGGGAACGCTGCGCCGCCGGCAAAAGCGGCGTGACGCGGATCGGCCGATTCGTGCCGGACGAGTTCAAAGTCCACTTCGCCGGCGAAGTGAAGGACTTCGACGCCGCCGCGATGGTGGACGTGCCGGAGAAAGAGCTGCGGCGGATGGACCGGTTCGTCCAGTTCGCCGTCGTCGCCGCCGACCGCGCTTTGAAAGAGGCCGGCCTCGACAAAGACAGCGGCGATCCCACCCGCCGCGGCGTGCTCGTCGGCAGCGGGATCGGCGGTCTCCATGAAATCGAGGAGCAGCACCGCACGCTGTTTGAACGCGGCCCCCGCCGGGTCAGCCCTTTCATGATCCCCAAGCTGATGGTCAACGCCGCCAGCGGGAACATTTCCTATCTGTTCAACCTCAAGGGGCCGAACAGCGCCGTGGCGACGGCTTGCGCCAGCGCCACGAACGCCATCGGCGACGCGTTCCGGCTGATTCAGCACGGGCAGGCGGACGTCATGGTCACCGGCGGCAGCGAGGCGGGCATCACGCCGATGGGCGTGTCCGGCTTCGCCCGCATGAACGCGCTGTCCAACCGAAACGACGCCCCGGCGCTCGCCTCCCGTCCCTTCGACAAGGATCGCGACGGCTTTGTGCTCGGCGAGGGCGCTGGGATCTTGGTGCTGGAAGACTGGGACCACGCCATGAACCGCGGGGCGGAGATTTTGGGCGAAGTGCTCGGCTACGGCATGAGCAGCGACGCTTATCACATGACCGCCCCCGACCCCGAGGGACGCGGCGCCGGTCGGGCCATGACCTTCGCGATCCAGGACGCCGGGCTGAACGTCGACGACATCCAGTACGTCAACGCCCACGGCACCAGCACCCCGCTCGGCGACAAGGCGGAGACCGCGGCCATCAAAAACGTCTTCGGCGATCACGCCTACAAGCTGGCCGTCAGCAGCACCAAGTCGCAGCTCGGTCACCTGCTCGGCGCCAGCGGCGGCGTGGAGACGATCGCCTGCCTGATGGCGCTGACCGAACAGGCCGCCCCGCCGACGATCAACCTCGACGAGCCGGGCGAGGGCTGCGACCTCGACTACGTCCCGCACGAAGCCCGCCCGATGAAGATCGACGCGGTCCTGAACAACTCCTTCGGCTTCGGCGGCCACAACGCCTGCTTGGTGCTGGGCAAGGTGTGATGGCTGTCGCTCTGGACGGCTGGAGGAATCCGTTTGTGTAAAGCCCGCAATCGAAGACCTGACTGTTGATCGTGGCCGATGGACTGCTTGGGGAGCGGTCGTCTCATTGGCGACGGCCTATTTCGCCAGGGAAGGGCATTCGCAAGTCGCGACGGTCCCCGGGACTGAGATCCCCTCGCTGCTCGCGGGCCTGTTCGTCACTCCTGCGGGAGCCATGCTCGGCTTTGCCGCGGCGACGTGGCGGAACCGATTCGCTGACTCAACCGACATTGACCCCCCGACAGCCGGGACCGATGCTGCGGGTTCTAACGGCACCGACTGAATAGTCCGATGAGCAATTCTGATTCCCTCAGCGGCGACCGCCGCCGCGTCGTCATCACCGGACTCGGGGTCGTTAGCCCGCTGGGCATCGGCGTGGACAAGTTCCTTGAGGAACTGAAGGCCAAACGCAGCGGGATCGACGTCGTCACGGACGTGATGGACACCTCCGCCGCCCCGGGCAACGTCGGCGGGGAAGTGCCGGACTTCGACGACGGCGTCACCAAGGAGGCGATGCCCAAACGGCAGCGGAAGTTCGTCAAAGTGATGTGCCGGGAGATTGAACTCGGCGTCGTCTCGGCGTTGCACGCGGTCACCCATAGCGGGCTGGATCTCGACGCGATCGACCGCAGCCGGATGGGCGTGGATTTCGGGGCGAACCTCATGTTCAGCCCGCCTGCGGTACTGGCTGACGCCGCTGCGGCCTGTCTCGATCCGCACTCTGCGGAAACCGCAGAACCGGGCAAATTTCACTTTGAGCGCTGGGGCCAAAAGGGAATGAAGCTGATGGAGCCGCTCTGGCTCCTCAAATATCTGCCGAACATGCCGGCGTGCCACATCGGCATCGCTCTGGACGCACGCGGTCCGAGCAACTCGCTGACGATGGGCGGCGCCAGCGGCAACGCGGTGCTGTCGGAGGCGGCTCACATCATCGAGCGCGGCCGGGCCGACGTGATGGTCGCGGGGACCACCGGCACCCATCTGCACCCGGTACGGACGACGAACGCCGGCCTGTTCGGCGAACTCGCCGAGGGCGATGGCCCGCCGGGCGCCTGGTGCAAACCGTACGACGCGAACCGCATCGGCGAGGTCGTCGGCGAGGGCGCCTGCACCGTGATTCTCGAAGAGCGCGGCCACGCCGAAGCGCGCGGAGCGACGATCTACGGCGAAGTGCTGGGCTTCGGCTCCGCCTGCGTCTCCGAAGCGGACGCGACCGGCCATCTCGGCAAAGCGATCGCCGTCGCGGGCCGGGCGGCGCTGCGCGACGCGGGGCTGAATCCGGGCGACCTCGGCCACATCAACGGCCACGGCGTCGGTTCCCGCCGGTCGGACGCCGATGAATGCCGCGGGCTGGCCGCCTTGCTCGAAGGCGCCGACGTGCCCGTGACGGGCGTGAAGGGCTTCACCGGCAACGCCGGGTCCGGCAGCGGCGTGCAGGAACTGATCGCCAGCCTGATGATGTTGCGGGAAGGTTTGATTCCGGTCTGCCTCAATCACCAAGAGGCGGACGCGGACTTCAGCGGCCTGCGGTTCGTCGCCGGCGATCATGCCCCGGACGGCGGCAACAAGGTCTTCCTGAACCTCAACGGCACCCGCGGCGGACAGGCCAGCGCGGCGATCGTCCGGGCGGAGTAGCTCGGCGACGGCGCTGGCCCCGCTGGTTCCCGTCATGCGGCGGCGCCGGAGGCCGGCGGCTTGACGCGGGGAGCAGCGCCTCACAGGGGGAGCAGCGGATTGCCTCCCTCTGGAGAACGCCGATCCCGGTCCAACTCCCGGTCCCGGTCCCGGTTTCAACGGCGCGGCGCCTCAGGCGAACGATCGTCGGGGAGCGCGTCCGACTGTTCGAGGATTCCAGGTCGACGGGGGATGCCCGCTCGCTCTCGACCGATGCGAACGTCAACGTTCAACAATTGCCGGTTCCGCACGTTCTGAACCAACAACGTCACTTCGCCGCGACGACCGGCCCGACGACGTATCTCCCGCCCGAGCGGGTACAGCCGCCCCTGCACGTAACCGATCTGGAACCCGTCGACGGTCAGGATGCGATCGCCGCGTTCCAACCCGGTCCGGGCCGCGGGGCTGTTCGGGATCACCCCCGTCACCGTTACGCCCTCGCTGGTGTTGTAGGCGTACACGCCCAGCACGTAGTCCCCTCGGTGCGGCGGGACCAGTTGCGGCTCGATCCGACCTCGATCCCCACGGCTGCCGGGACGATCTGCGGGGCGCCCGTCGCGCTGCGTTCTCGGCTCTCCGGGGGCGTCCGGCATGCCGTCCAGAGTGCCGCGGTCGGTACGCTCCTCCGGCGCCTCTCCGTCCCCACGGGAACGCAGCGGTCCGGGCGCCGGCTGGTCGGAGGATTCCGCCCCCTCCTGGGGAGCGAGCGGGGCCGACAGGGCGACGATCAGCAGCGGGGCGAACATGAGAGACCTTCCTGCGGAGAGGCGTCGGGTGACCAACCCTCAACCTACGTCGCTCCTCGGTTCCGCTCCTGGGGTCTCCTCGGGAAGGCGGGGCGGGGGATCTCCCAACGGCGCCGTTGGGGCGGCGCCGCGGGGAGGGCTCGGCGGCTCATGCCTCCAATCCGGTCAGCGTGCCGGTCCCGCTGGCGAAGCGATCCGTTTCGACGCCGACGTTCTGAAGCAGGCTGACGAAGAGATTCGCCAGCGGTGCGTTCTTCTCCCGGTCGTACGACAGATCGCCACCCCGGAGGTCGCCGCCGCTTGCCGTTGCGATCGTCCATGGCGGGATATGCGAGCGGTGTTTTTCGCCGGGCTGCACCGACGTCATCAGTTCGAGATCAGACCTCGTACGCCCCCTCGGCGGACTGAACGGCCTGACGCCGCTGCTGATCGCTGGCGACGGCGGGGATCTTCGCGCCGCCCCGTCCCGTCGTCATGAACGCGGTCCTGATCGCCCGCAGCCCGATGTGGTGGTGGGCCGCATGGGGAACGATGAAATCGCTGGCTCGCCACGGCGTTTGGGCCGTGTCCGGCTGCCGCCGCGGAACACCCCAGCGGCACGATCAGGAGCGGGACGGAACGAGGCACGGCGCGGGGAACAGGCGAGGCGGGAGTGAGGAGCAGACGAGCGCGCGGCGGGGCGCCCACCGTGACCGCCTCGGCCGATGCGAGACGGGGCTTGGTTTGCGCGCGAAGGTTCCCCGCCGTGGTTCTCCTGAGCGCGCGGGCGGTGCTTGGCCCGAACGTCCGCGCGCGGACCGTTGTTTCCCGGACGGTTGGCGCCCATCCTGTCCGCCCGCCGCGGAACCGCCGCGCGCCGACGATCGCGTCGCCGAACTGCGGCGCGCCGACGGCTCGCGAGCGGACCCTCGGCGTCCGATCGTTCCACGAACACCAACGAGTCGCCCGCCCATGTCCGCTTCCGTCACCTTCAAGGGCGACGCCGTCGCTCTCGCCGGCCCCGAACTGAAAGTCGGCGACAAGGCGCCGGACTTCTCGTTGCAGGCGATCGATATGTCCGACGTCACGCTCACGACCGACGCCGGCTCCGCCCGCATCGTCGCGGTCGTGCCGAGCCTCGATACCAGCGTGTGCAGCAAAGAAACCAAATCGTTCAACGACGCCGCGAAAAGCGATCCGTCCCTCAATATTTACTCCGTCAGCTGCGACCTGCCGTTCGCGATGAAGCGGTGGTGCGCCGCCGAGGGCGTGGAGAACGTCAAAGCCCTCTCCGACCACCGTACCGCCGCGTTCGGCGAAGCGTACGGCGTGAAGATCGACGGCGGCCCGCTGGACCGGGTGTTGTGCCGAGCGGTCTTCGTGATCGGCGCGGACGACACGCTCAAGCACGTCGAATACTGCTCCGAGATCGCCGAAGAGCCGGACTACGACGCCGCGATCGCCGCCGCCAAGGGCTGAGAAAAAACTCAAAGACCAAGAACTCAAGAACCAAAACCGACGACGCTCACGCATGGGCTTTGGTTCTTGAGATCTTGGTCTTGATGCTTCCTAAAAGAGACTGCTGTCGTCGGTCGTGCGGTCTAACCCCAGGTGATCCCACGCCTTCGGAGTGACCACCCGGCCGCGGCTGGTCCGTTGCATCAGGCCGCAGCGGAGGAGGTAGGGTTCGACTTCGTCCTCCAGCGTGTCCGTCGGCACGCTGAGGGCGTGCGACAGCGTGGTCAGCCCCACCGGGCCGCCGACGAACGCTTCAATGATCGTCCGCAGATAGCGACGGTCCTGATCCTCCAGACCGAGCGCGTCCACCTCCCGCATCTCCAGCGCCCGGGCGGCGAGGGTGGGGGTCAGTTCGCCGGTTTCGGAGTGCACCTGAGCGAAGTCGCGGCACCAGCGGAGCAGGTTGTTGGCCTTCCGCGGCGTTCCGCGAGAGCGGCGGGCCAACTGCTGGGCCGCGTCGCCTTCGGTCGTCAGGCCCAGTTTGACGGCGTTGCGGCGGACGATCTCGGCCAGGTCGTCGACCTCATAATATTCGACCCGCTCGTGATTGACGAAGCGGTCCCGGAGGGGAGCCGTCAGCATGCCGCTGCGGGTCGTGGCGCCGATGACCGTGAACGGTTCGATGTTCAGGCTGACGGTGCGGGCGCCGGTGCCTTCCCCCATGACGATGTCGACGCGGAAGTCCTCCATCGCCGAATAGAGATATTCCTCGACGGCCGGCGGGAGACGGTGGATTTCGTCGATGAACAGCACCGATCCCCGCGACGCACAGGTGAGGTACGCCACGAGATCGTGCGGCGCCCGCAGCGCCGGGCCGCTGGTGTACTGAATCTCCCCGTCGCCGCCGTCCGTCGCGAGTTCGCGGGGCACGACGGTGGCGAGCGTCGTTTTGCCCAGCCCCGGCGGGCCGTCGAGCAGCAAATGACCGAGCGGTTCGCCCCGCCGCCGGGCGGCGTCCAAAGTGATGCTGAGCCGTTCCACGACCTTCCGCTGGCCGACCACCTCGGAGAGCCGACGGGGGCGGAGGCTGTTCTCGAACTCCGCATCCGGCGTGCCCACGGCGGGCGTGTCGTCCGGCTCGCCGCGATCCCGTCGGGGTTTGGGGGCCGGCTCGTCGGCCGGCCCCGCGTCGTGGTCGGTCTCGCTGCGGTAGGTGGGTTGGCGGGCCATCCGGGCCTTGGGGGACGGTGTCGGCTTCAACGCCGACCGAGCCGAGGCGGTCGGGCGGGCGGTGCGACGATGACGAATCATGGACGTCGGGGGATCATCGACGGGGGGCGGCGGATCGTCCAGCGGGGCGAACGAATCCCGGTCACTTTAGTGGACGCAAGGACACCGTCAATAGGCCGCTCGTCGTCACTCTTCGCGCTGCCGGCCGACGGCGTGGTTCCCGCTGATCTGCTCGTACGCGGCGATGTTCAGCGCGCAGATGTACGGCCCCGCCAGGAGCAGCCCGAGCCCGCAGGGGAGCGACGCGACGAACATGATGATCCCTTGGATGATCGTCAGTCCCAGCAGCGCCAACCGGCTGCCCTTCGTGGCTTCCCAAGCGGCTGAGAGCGGCGTCAGCCCGCTCATTTTGTAGTCCACGCAGAGGAAGAGATACGGCCAGAAGAAGACGCCGATCACCATCTGAACCAGAAAGACGACGAGGCTGATCGGCGCGAGGACCGGGTCGAAATCGAACATCACCATGCCGGGGATGCCGGGCTGCATGATGGGATCGAATCCGATGGCCCGCATGCCCCCGTCGCCGGCGGAGGCGATCGCCCAGAGAATCACGCCGGGCATCGCCAGGAGCACGTTGTAGACGATCGAGGTCAGCGCGGCGCTGGCCCAGACCTCGCGTTCGTTGAACAGGTCGTCGATCTTCGCGCGTCCGCGACGGGCCAGGTTCAACCGCAATCGGACGTATCCGGCGAACAGCAGGGCGGTGATCGCCGTAGTCAACACCTGCGCAATCTGATTGACGCCCGTCATGACCAGCGCGTCTTCGACCGAGGCCCGCCGGGGCGGCTGGCCGAAGTTGCCGTTCGCGACTTGGGCGACGACGCCGAGCGGCCCGCCGATGAAGCAACCGGCGACCATCAGCAGCACGCCGACCAACGCTGCCCCGCCCAGCAGGATACCGAAGTGCTCCGTGCATAATTCCCATCCGCGGCTGAACGTCTCGCCCAGCGACACCGTCCCCACACGGCGTCGGAACCGCGTGCCCCTCGGGTCGACCTCCGGCGGCGTCTCCGTCTGCAGACGCTCGCCGCAGACGGAGCAGGTCTTTGCCCCCCGCGGATTGTCCGCGCCGCACATGGGGCAGTTGACGAAGTCCGGCGGCTCGATCTGATCCGGGACGAAGCCGGTGTCCGGTACGGTGACCGGGTCGCCGCACTGCGGGCAACTGGTCGTCTGCCCGGCGCGACTGCGGAGCGTGAGGAGCTCCTTACCGCAGGTGGCGCAGGCGAACATCACCCGGTCGCCGTCGATCCGCGGCGGGGTCGGATCGGAGAACGAATCCTGGGGATCGTCGGCGGACATGGGCGTCGGCGTGCGTGCGGAGAACCGGGGCGGGGCGGCGGGACCCGAAAACGATCCCCCGTCGCGAACGCCCCGGCAACCGCAGCGGATCAGGACGGCCCGACGATCGGTCGAACCGTCACAGCAGGCCCGCAGGGTCGAGCGCCCGCGGCTCCTCCGCCTCCTCCGCGACCCGGGCGCCGCGGTCGTACGCGTGAGCCAACAGCAGGCCGACCATCGGTCCGACGATCGGCAGCAGCAGGGTCCAGGGCAGCGTGGCGAGGAACAGCATCACCGCGGTGACCAGACTGATCGCGACATGCCCGCCCCACCGGCCGGCGGGCAGCGTCAGACAGGCCTTCAACGGTCGGGCGTGACGCAGATCGGGGCGTTCGACGATCAGAAACGGCAGCGGCCAGAACAACGTCCACATCACGACCGTCGGCACGGCGAAGCCCGCGAAGGCCAGCGTTTGCAAGGCGTCGTAAGACCCGACAACGGCTCGGAACTCCCGCTCCCAGGCCTCCACCAGCAGCGCCCACGCGATCAACTGCCCGGCGAGCAGGCCGAGCACGATCAGGCCGCACAACAGCATCCGTCGGCGTCCCCGCGGGCGCCACAGCGGGGAGAACCGCGAGCCTTCGCCGCTGCGACCGCCCCGCGGCAGCGTCCCGCGGACGACGGCGAGGTCCAGGTTCGCCAGTCCCATCGGCACCGCGGCGTTCAACGGTAGCGCCGCCAACGCTCCGAGGCCGTATCCAAAGAAGAAGCACAGCACGTCTGCATCGCCCGGCAGCGCTCCGTGGAGAACCTCCGCCCCGAGTAAAATTCCCCCGATTCCCAGAAACACCTGCGTGACGAACAGCATGATCCACAGGCACTGCGCCCCGAGCGCGGTGGAACAGAGCAGCAGCCAATGACGTCCGAAGTCCTTCGCGGAGTCCCGCACGATCGCCCCCAACGTCGTCGATGAGGACCGCGGGCCGCCGGTCTGAACAAGCCCCTCGCCCGCGCGGTCCGTCAATGAACCGAGCAACTCGCCGCACTGGCCGCAGGCGGGATCGTCCGCCCCCACGGACGCACCGCAGACGGGGCAGGTGGGCGCCATGACGTTCGAGCGGTCGCCGGCCGCGATCTGGTTTGCCTCGCCGCATTGGGGGCAGGTGACGGTTCCGCCGGCGCCGTGCGGGGGGATCTCCAACTCCCGCTGACAGATCACGCAGGTAACGGTCGAGGCGGCGGACATGAGGGCGTGCGGACGGAGGCGACCGGGGCGTTAGATCACGCCCTCCGGGTCGAGCATGCGGGGGCCGTGGGCGTCGGTCTCCGCGCGATCGAACCGGTCGTAGGCATGGGCGAGCAGCAGCCCCGCGAGCGGCGCGGTCACCAGCAGACCGACGTAACAGAACAGCGTTCCAATGAATAAAAGCCCGTACGCCGCCGCTCCGACCGCGAGGTGCCCGCCCCACGACCCGGCGGGCAACTGAATCGCCGCCCACAGCGGCCGCACATGGCCGATGTCCGGCCGGTCAAGGCACAGAAACGGCACCGGCCAGAACAGCAGAAACAGCCCGCCGAAGACCGCCGTCGGCACCAGATAAAACGCGGCCATGGCCAGGGCTTCGCCGCCTCCGCCACCGCCCAGCCCACCGCCCCCGCCGATCAGCGCGATGATTCCAATCGCCGGCAGGTAGGCCAGGATCGTACCGAAGAAGCCCAGCAGCAGCCCGCACAACATCATCCGCCAGAAGCCGGGCGACTTGAACAGCGTCGCCAGGTCAGGCCGGGAGCGGACCGCTTCGAGGTGCAGCCCGGCCAGTCCCAACGTCATCCAACTGTTCGCGGCGACGACGGCTCCGGAGAACATCAAGCCGCCGAAGATCGCCAGGACGGCCATCAGCACTCCGGCTCCTTCTCCTCCGCCGCCCGCTCCGGCCGCCACAGCGAACCCGCCGAAGACGAGCATCGCCACCCCGATGTACAGGGAGAACACCACCGCGAAAAAAATCAGTCCCGCCAGCAGCACGCCGGCCAGCAGGAGGCCGAAGTGTTCCTTCCAACTCTCGACCGCGGCGTGCCAGACGCTGCCCAGCGTGACCTCCGTCGGCCCGCCGCGACCCATGCCGGTCGGATCGTCGCCCATCCCGCCCAGCAACTCGCCGCAGGAGGGGCAGGCGGCGTCGTCTCCGCTGGCGATCTCGCCGCACACCGGACAACGCACTTCGCCGGGGGCGGTGAACGTCCCGAGCAACTCTCCGTCCGCCGCGCGTTGCGGCGCCGCCGTCGGCACACGGACACGGTCGCCGCACTGGGGACAATCCGTTTCCGCCCCGGCTCTCGTCGCCGGCGCCCGCAGCCGTTTGCCGCAAGTTTCGCAGCGGAACTCGATGCGGTCGTCAGACATGGTGATCAGGCACGAACGTGCGAGCCGGCGAGCCGGCGGGAGCGGGGCGTTCCCAGCTTGGGCAAGTCGGGACGCCGCGTCGATCTTCCCCGGCGATCGAAGCGACGCGGGGACAAAATGGACCGGCCGCAGTCAGAACAGCCCCTCCGGGTCGAGCGGCGCGGGGCCGATCTGTTCCTCCCGCGCCCGCTCCGACCGATCGAACGCATGGGCCAGCAGCAGCCCGCCCAGCGGACCGGTGAAGAGAGTGACGACGCCGCCCAGGAACAGCGTTCCCAGCAACCCGATCGAACCGAACATCCCAAGCCCGCCCGCCCCCAGCAACAGCCCCAACGGCCCGACCAGACCGAAGGCGATCAGCGGGTACGCGGCCAACGCCACCGCGATGCGTCCGCCCCAATCGTCCCTCGGCGTGGTCGCGGCGGCGATCAGCGGTTGGAAGTGTCGCAACGCCGGTCGCTCGTGGATCAGGAAAAACGTCGGCCAGAACAGGACGAACGCGACCGCCGGAACCACGAGCCATGCGGCCATCATCCCTACCGCCGCCGCAACCGGGCCGAGGGCCGCCCAATAGGAAAGAAACCCGGGGGCGATCAGCAGGGCGGTGCTTGAGAGGACCAGCGGCACCCCGCACAGCATCGCCCGACCGAGCCGCGGCGGCCGGAACAGGTGCTGTAACGACGTGCCGCCCCGCGCCGCTTCTAGGTGCATGCCGGCCAATCCATGCACGAAGCAGCACCCGACCGCGGTCACCGCCGCGAAGCCCAGCACGCCGCCGACGACGTAGAGCCGCTCATCGTAATTGAACCAACCGGACCGGTTCAGAAACCCCAGCAACAAGCCCGTTCCGAGAGTCAACATGACGCTGACCGTGCACCACAGCACGCCCGCCAAGAGGTATGCAACGACCAGCACGTCGTAGTTCGTCAGACCGCCGGCCCACGCCGCCCGCCAGACGGCGCCGAGCGTGACAGTCGTCGGTCCCGATGCGGCGAAATCGCCGGTCTCGGCCGAGGACAGCGGCCCGAGCAGTTCCCCGCACGCTTCGCACGCCGCGGCGCCGGGGGCGGTTCTCTCTCCGCAGACGGGGCAGGCGGACGGCACGCTCGGGACCGTCGTCTCGTCACCGCACTGGGGGCAGGTCACGCCGGCCGTGGTCGCCTGCGGGGGCGCCGCCAACTCCTTGCCGCAGGTGCCGCACGGGAAGCGGAGGGGGGCGGCGCC
>NZ_WTPX01000139.1 GCF_013036045.1 Alienimonas chondri | reverse complement strand
CCTCACCCCCGGCCCCTCTCCCCCAAAAGGGGGCGAGGGGAGTAGGCACGCGCTACGAGTTGCCCTTGCTGCGATCTCGCTTGCGGGCGTTCTCGGTGAGGTGCCGCTTGCGGAGGCGGATCGCCTTCGGGGTGACCTCCACGAGTTCGTCCGGGGCGATATATTCCAGCGCGCTTTCGAGCGTCATCTGACGCGGCGGCTTGAGCAGAATGGCGTCGTCGGCCCCGCTGGACCGCACGTTCGTCAATTTCTTCTCTTTAATAGGATTGACCACGAGGTCGTTATCGCGGCTGTTCTCGCCGACGATCATTCCCTCATACACCGGGTCGCCGGGGGAGACGAACATCTCCGCCCGCTCCTGCAATTTAAAGAGGGCGTAGCCGACGACCTTGCCGGCGATCTGGGAGACCAGCACGCCGTTCTTGCGGCCCGGCACGTCGGCGTCGGCCCGGCGATAGCCGTCGAAGCGGTGATGGATCACGGCCTCGCCACGGGTGGCGTTCAGGAGCCGCGTCCGCAGACCGATCAGGCCGCGGGCGGGAATGTGGAATTCCAGGTGCGTCAACCCGCCGGCGCCGGCGGACATTTCGGAGAGCTGCCCCCGCTTGTCGCCGACCAACGTCATCACCCCGCCCACGCCCTCGGCGGGCACGTCGATCACGAGGTGTTCGTACGGTTCGTGCCGCTTGCCGTCGACCTCTTTATCGATCACCCGCGGGGCGCCGACGGAGAGTTCGTAACCTTCCCGCCGCATCGTTTCGATCAGGATGGCGAGGTGCAGCACGCCGCGGCCGGAAACGCTGAAGCTGTCCTTGTCGCCGGTTTCGTCCACGCGCAGCGCGACGTTCGCCTGGAGCTCCCGCTGCAAACGATCGCGGAGGTTGCGGCTGGTGACGTACTTGCCGTCCTGCCCGGCCAGCGGCGAGGAGTTGATGGTGAACAGCATGCTCAGCGTCGGCTCGTCCACGGCGAGCCGCGGGAGCGTGACGGGCCGTTCCGGGTCGGTGACGGTGTCGCCGATCTGCGGGTCCGGCAGGCCGGTGAGGGCGACGATGTCGCCCGCGCTCGCGGAGGGAACCTCGACCCGGCCCAGCTTGTCGAACAGTTCGACCGTGGTGATCGACGCCGGCGTCAGCGAGCCGTCCAGTCGCGTCAGCACGACTTTCTGGTTCGTCCTGAAACTGCCGGAGACGATTCGCCCCGTGGCGACGCGGCCGACGTATTCGCTGTAGGTCAGACTGGTGACCATCACCACCGGCGGGCCGTCCGGGTCGATCTCCGGGCCGGGGATGTGCTCCAGCACGGCGTCGAGGATCGGGGCGATCGTGCCTTCGCGGGCCTCGGGGTCGTCGGAGGCGTAGCCCTCCATCCCGCTGGCGAACAGGTACTTGAAGTCCAGCGTCTCGTCGTCGGCGCCCAGTTCGGCGAACAGATCGAAGGTCTCGCTGAGCACCTCCTCCGGCCGGGCATTGGGGCGGTCGATCTTGTTGACGACGACGATCGGCTTCAGGCCGACCTCCAGCGCCTTGCCGACGACGAACCGCGTCTGCGGCCGCGGGCCTTCAAAGGCGTCGACCAGGATCAGCGCCCCGTCGGCCATGCGGAGTACGCGTTCGACTTCGCCGCCGAAGTCCGCGTGGCCGGGGGTGTCGATGATGTTCACCCGCGTGCCCTTGTAGGGCAGCGAGATGTTCTTCGAGAGGATCGTGATCCCGCGTTCGCGTTCGAGATCGTTGCTGTCGAGAACGAGATCCTGCCCGAGCGTGCCCTCGCGGAACTCGCCGCTTTGACGGAGCAGCGCGTCGACCAGCGTCGTTTTGCCGTGGTCAACGTGGGCGATGATCGCCACGTTTCGGACGTCCTGCCTTCTCTCAACCAAGGGGGGACGGGCGGTGGAGGTGTCGGACACAGTCACTCGAGGGTTAGCCGCGACCGAAGGGAGCATCCCCCGGCGGCTCTAAAGAAAGAACCCGCGGCGTGAGCCGCGGGTTCGGCGAAGCGGGAGTGTACGGCCGCGAACCGGCTCCGGGAAGGGCGGGCGACTACTCCTTCCGCGTCCCTCCTTCGCTCACTTTGCTGTCCTGAAAACCCAATCGGCAGGCGAGCGCCTTCACTTCGGCGCCGACGTCCACGGAGAACGGTTGGACGTACAGCCGCGTCGTCGCCGGCTCGTCGCCGATTCCGTACACGATCGACGCGCCCGGCGTCTCGCAGGTCAGCGTGACGGAGACGCGGTCCTCATCCTGAGACTCCATCCGAAACTGGGGCGCCGCGGTCCGGGCCTTCTTCCCCTCCGGCCGCATCTCCTCGATCACGACCGGTTCCGGCAACATGCCGAGGTCGCCGGTCTCCACCTGCCAGTCCTCCAACCGTTTCCGCAGGCGTTCGAGGATTTCCTCGTGCGCCGGGTCGGCGGCGACGTTGAAGATCTCATGCGGGTCGGCCTTGGTGTCGTACAACTCCTCGACCGGCTTGGTGGACAGGAAATAGCGTCGTTCCGGCCCCGTCAGCTTGTTCTCGGCGTTCAAGCGACGCATCGACTGCATCGTGCCGCCGATGTCCATGTAGGTGAGGTTCTGGCCGCGGCTGCGTTCCGGGTAGAAGTTGCGGATGTACTTGTAGCGCTTATCCCGCACGGCGCGGATCAGGTCGTACGTCTCGTCCATCCGATCGCGGTGGGCGTAGACGTAATCGCGGGGTTTAGTCAGGTCGTCCCCGAGGAATGCCCGGCCTTGCATGTGGTCGGGGATGCCGACGCCGGCGAGATTCAGCGTCGTCGGGGCGAAATCGACGAAGCTGACCAGTTCCTCGTTCCGCGTGCCGGGCCGAATCGTCCCGGGCCAGCGGATCATCATCGGCACGTGCATGCCGCTGTCGTAAACCCAGCGTTTCGCCCGCGGGAGACCGACGCCGTGATCGCCCCAGAACATCACGATCGTGTCGTCCGCCAGCCCGTCCTTCGCCAACCGATCGAGAATCTCTTTCACCTGCCGATCGAGCAGCGTCAGCACATCGTAGTACTGCGCCCGATCGGCGCGGGCCTCGGGGGTGTCGGGGATGTACGGCGGCAACTTCACCTTTGCGGAGTCGTGGCGATCGTCGCCGAGCAGTTCGTCCATCCGCTTCCGCATCGCGGGATCGCGGACTTTGGACTCGTGGCTGATCGTGAGGTTGATCACCGAGAAGAACGGCTGTCCCTTCGCCCGACCGGCCCAGTCCTTGTGCTTCGTGCCGTTCTCGTCCCAGGCGCTGGGAGGTGCGTTGAAGTTGTAGTCGGTCTTCGAGCGATTCGTCGTGTAGTAACCGGCGGCGCGGAGGTACTCCGGGAAGCACTTCACCTCCGGCGGGGGGACGACGTCGCTGCGCATGTGCTGCGAACCGATCGCGACGGGGTACATGCCGGTGATGATGCAACTGCGGGCGACGGCGCACACGCCGGCGTTCGCGAAACAACGGGTGTAGGTCGCGCCCTCGGCGGCGAAGGCGTCGAGCGTCGGCGTGGTGGCGTACTCGTCCCCGTAGGCGCCGAGATCCGCGGAGATATCCTCCGCGCTGATCCACAGAATATTCGGGTGATGCCCCGCCGCGTCGTGCCCGGCGGCAGCGTGCCCGGCGAGGGCCGGCGACGCGACCAGCGACAGCGCGGAGGCGGAGAGAAGAATCCGGTTCATCACAGCACCTCGGAGGTCTTGAGAACTTTGCCGCTCACCGCTTTCAACGCTTGGGCGCTGCGGTAACGGACGTGGTAGTCGTCGTGGTTCAGGGCGGCCTTCTCCAGCGCCTCCGCGGCGGCGGCGGCCGGCTTGCCGAGCCGGGCGAGGAAGTCCGCCGAGGACACCGCCACCCCGCGGCTGGCATGGCCCAGCCCTTCGATCAGCGTCGGGACGCCCGCCTCGGGGTCGCCGAGCGCCGTCACGGCGAACGCCGCGGCCAGTCGTTCGGCGGTCGCCCCCTCCTTCGCCATCGTCCGCAACGTCGACAGCGACTGCTGGGCGGCGGGGGCGTCCGGCGTCATGCCCAGTCCCTCGGCAGCCCAGTAGCGGACGGCTTCGTCGTCGTGCTCCAGCGCATCGGCCAGAGACGGCGCGGCCTCCGCCCCGAACGCCCGCAAGCTGAGCGCCGCCCGATTGCGGACGATGCGATTCTCGTGGGAGAGGTCCGCCGCCCACATCTCCGCCGTGCGGCCGGCGACGATCGCGGGTCCGGTGGACGGCGGATCGTCGCTGGGGGGACCGACGCACAACAGAACCGCGGCAAGCGGTAGGGGAACAAACATGGCAGCGAACGATCCCGAACGGGGTGGCAGAGGGAACCGCATGATGTCGCCCCGCTGGGGTGCGAGCAATTGCCGGGGGGCGGTAGGGTGGCGGCATTCTCCGGTTCATGACGGTTTGCGAGGGTCGCCCGATGCCTGTTCTGCTCGCCGCCCTGCTCCTCGGCTGCGCGCCCGGAAGTATGCCGCCTCGCGCCGACGGCCCGTCATCGACGACGGGAAACCGACCGAACGTGCTGGTGATCCTCGCGGACGATCACCGCTACGACGCCCTCGGATTTCTCGATCATCCGTTCCTGAAGACGCCGCACCTGGACGCCCTCGCCGCGGGGGGCGTGCACTGCTCGAACGCGATCGTCACCACGAGCCTGTGCAGTCCAAGCCGGGCGTCGATCCTCACCGGACTGTACGCCCACAACCACGGCGTGACGGACAACTACAACGCCCCGCGGGAGGACCTCGTCTGGTTCCCGCAGTACCTGCAAGACAGCGGTTACGAGACCGCCTTCGTGGGAAAATGGCACATGGGCGACACCGACGTCGCCCAACCCGGGTTCGACCACTGGGTCAGCTTTCGCGGACAGGGCACGTACTACCCGGACGGCCGCGGCACGAGCCGTAAGGTGCCGCAGAACAGCGACGGCCCGCTCAACGTCAACGGCGAGCGGGTGAAGCAACGGGGCTACATCACGGACGAACTGACCGACTACGCCCTCGACTGGCTGCAGGCCCGCGGCGACGCGAACCTCGGCGAGAAGCGGCCGTGGCTGATGTACGTCTCGCACAAGGCGGTGCACAGCGATTTCGTCCCGGCCGACCGTCACCGAGGAACCTACGACGACGCCGACTGGCAGCCCCCGCCGAGCTTCGAGCCGACCGACGCCCCCACCGGCGATCGCCCCCGCTGGCTGAAGGACCAAGGCAACAGCCGCCACGGCGCCGGCTTCGCCTACAACCTGCCCCGCACCGGCGAGAACAGTTTCGATCTGGCTGCGTACCACCGCCGGTACTGCGAAGCGATTCTGGCGCTCGACGAGACGACCGGCCGGCTGACGGACTGGCTCAAGGGGAGCGGACAGGCGGAGAACACGATCGTCGTCTACCTCGGCGACAATGGCTTCCAGTTCGGGGAGCAGGGACTGATCGACAAACGCACCGCCTACGCGGCCAGCGTGCGCATCCCGCTGATCGTGCGTTGGCCCGCGGAACTGCCGGCCGGCACGACCGTGACGCAGACCGTGGCGAACATCGACCTCGCCCCCACCCTGCTGGACGCCTGCGGCGTCGCGTGGCCGGAGGACGCGCCGCTGGACGGCCGCTCCTTCCTGCCGCTGTTAAAGGGGAACGAAGGCGATTGGCGCGACGTGACCCTGTACGAATACCTGTGGGAGTGGAACTACCCCCAGACGCCGACCACCCACGCGGTGATCGGCGATCGCTGGAAGTACGTCCGCTACCACGGCGTGTGGGACACGGACGAGCTATTCGACCTCCACGCCGATCCGCACGAGACCGTCAACCTGATCGCGGCGCCGGAACATCAACCAACCGTGGCCCGGTTGAAGGCGGATCTCTTCCGTCTGCTGGCGGAGACCGGCGGGGACACGTTGCCCCTGAAGCCGGATCGCGGCCGTGCCTTCCCCTGGCGTGCCCCGAACGGTCCGCCGGCGGGCGATTTCCCGAAACGCTTCACCACGCCCGTCGAGCCGCCCGCCGATCGCGTTCCCGCCTGGAACCGCGGCGTGGACCTTGAGGAACCCTCCGCCGAACGCTGACCCGACCGCCGCCGTCGCGGCTCGCTCTCGCTCTTCGTCACTCTCGCCCCCGATTCTAATGCTCGCCGCCCTGATGCTCGCCGCCGTCGCCGCTCCTCCGGGATTCAACTACGACGAATCGAAGGTCCCCGACTACACGCTGCCCGACGTTCTGGGCGATGCGGAAACCGCTGCTGATTGGCCGGAACGCCGGGCGAAACTGGTGAAGCTCTTCGAGCAGCACGTCTACGGCGTCGCCCCGCCGCCGCCGGTTAAAATTAAGGTGAAGGAGGACTCGCGGGTCGAGGGGGGGGTCGATTGGCGGACGTGCACCGCTCAGTGCCTGCTCTCGAACGGGACGGTCTTCAATTTCCCGTTCCAGATCGTCCGTCCGAAGGGGCCGGGACCGGTCCCGGTCGTCGTCCTGCTCGTTCATCCGGCGAGGACGGATGAGTTGGGATCGCCCGAGAAGGAGGTCGGCTTCTTTCCTTGGAAAGCGATCACGGACGCCGGCTACGCCGCGGTCGCCCTGCCGACCGACGGTCTCGCCCCGGACGATAACGCCAAATTCGATACGAAGCTGCTGGCGGCATACGGGTTAGATCGCGCCTCGAACGACGGCGAACGCCCCGCGGACGGCTGCGGGGCGCTGGCCGCGTGGGGTTGGGGCGCCAGCCGGATCATCGACCATGCGGAACAAACGGACGACCTGGACGCCACCCGCGTCGCCGTCGCCGGGCACAGTCGCGGCGGGAAAGCGGCCTGGTGGGCGGCGGCCCGGGACGACCGATTCTCGATCGGCTACTCCAACAACAGCGGTTGCGGCGGGGCGGCGCTGTCGCGGCGCGGGTTCGGGGAGACGGTCGCCCGCATCAACGAGAATTTCCCGCGGTGGTTCTGTCCGCGGTTCCGCGAATACGACGACAATGAGGACGACCTGCCGGTCGATCAGCATCAACTGGCCGCCGCGATCGCTCCGCGGGCCGTCTATGCAGCGAGCGCCTCGGAGGACGGCTGGGCCGACCCGAAGGGAGAGTTCCTCAGCCTCGTGGAGGCGAACCCGGCGTTCACCCTGTTCGGAGACGAAAAACTGACGCTCGCG
Source organism: Alienimonas chondri (assembly GCF_013036045.1). Lineage (GTDB taxonomy): Bacteria > Planctomycetota > Planctomycetia > Planctomycetales > Planctomycetaceae > Alienimonas > Alienimonas chondri. The sequence goes on along the minus strand of NZ_WTPX01000139.1, from coordinate 4,863 downwards.
CAGATGCCGGCGACGGGCGAGGCAGTTATCGAAGGTCGCCGCGGCTACCACCTCCGCCCCGGCGGGCACGGGTTGGAACGGTTCGATTGGGAACGGTTCCTCGCGTTCGCAGGAACCATCTGGGATAAGAACTGAGGTTCGAGGAGAACCGCGACCGTCAGGGAGCCGGCTCTCTGACGGTCGCGGTTCCCAGGTCACGTCATGGCGTCTCTCAAGAAATACGACCCCCGGCTCGAAACGCTGGTGATGGAGCGCCGCACCCGCTTCGACGCGGAGTGCGGCGATCTGCCCGCCGAGGACCGCCGTTGGCTGGCCGATCGGCTGCACGCGGCGCCGCGCGACGCCGGTTCGCTGGAGTACGTCCGCACCGCGACCGGCTTCGCCCGCACCATCACGGCGTCCCGGGCCGACGTGGAACGGCTGTACCGCGCGGAGATCGGCGAGGATTAGGCGAGCGGGGGGCGTCAGCCCCCTGAGACTGAGCGGCTCAGCAATCTCGCGACTCAGGGGGCTGACGCCCCCCGCTCGCCTCGCGATTACTCCTCACTGAGCTTCGTCAGGCGGTCGTTCGCGTCGCGGTAGTTGTAGTCGAGGCCGAGCACTTCGCTGTAGTGCTTCTCGGCTTCGCGGGTCTCCTTCGCCTCCTCCGCGAGCCGGCCGAGGGCGTAGTGACACTTCAGGAACAGCTCCGGCTGTTCGTGGATGTCGATCGTCTCCAACGCATTGATGAACTGCCGCTTGGCGAGCGGCCGCTTGCCGTCCATCAGGAACGCTTCGCCGAGGCTGACGCGGGCCGCCTGTTCGAGCCGGGTGTCCGTCGTGGCCTGCTGGAGCAGCGGGATCGCTTTGGCGACCTCTTTGCGGGCGAGCAGCCGGCCGCCGAGGTCGAACTTCACCTTCATGTTCTTGGGGTGATGCTCCGCCCGCCGGGTGAGAATCTCGACGGCCTTGTCGTTCATCTGGGCTTCGTACTTCTTGGCCCGGGCGAGGCGCTTCTCGTCCTTCAACTGGCGGGCCTTCTGCTTAGAGGCGTCCACTTCCTGACGCATCTCCGCCAGCATCATGTCCTCGTAACGCTCCTTGATGGAGATGTCGCCGGACAGTTCCGCGGCCTCCTTCATCGTGAGCGCCGCCTGCTTCAGCTTGCCGCTTTTGAACAGCAGGTCCGCCAGGCGGACGCGGGGGTTCGGATCGTCCGGCTGCTTGCGGATCAGGCGTTTGAGATCCGAAACCGGATCCTGACCGGGTCCGTCGACCTCGTCGTCGCCGCGGCCGCTGGCCTCGTCGTAGGCAGTGGATTTCTGCTTCATCGCGGCGGTGCCCTCGCCTTCCTCCCCGCCGGTCTTCTTGATCATCTTGCTGGTGTGCAGCTCCGTCAGTTTGCGGTCGATCGCCGGGTCGTCCGGGGTGATCTGTTTGATCTTGCCCCACAGCACCAACGCCGGTTCGTACTCCTCCAGCTCCTCGAGCAGGTTGGCGTACCGCGTGAGCAATTTGACGTCCTCTTTATTGCTGGCAAGGGCGGCGTCGACGGCGAATTTGGCGATCTCGTAGTACTCGCGGCCCTCGGCGGCGTCGGCGACGGAGAGGTTCATCTCCACATCCCACGGATCGATCTTCAGCCCTTCCTCCGCAGCGGTATCGAGCGCCGCCCAGTCCTTCTTGGCCTTGGCCTTCTTGATGCGGCCCTTCACCCCCATCAGCTTGACGCCCTTCATGGACGCCCCGGTACCGTTGTCCTTGTACTTCTTCTTCTCCGCCCCGCGGAGGCTCTGCCGGTACAGCAGATTGCCGGGATCTTTCTGCGACGCCTGATAGTACATCTGGATCGCCAGATCGAAATTCTGCTTCGACAGCGCGCCGTTGCCGTGCTGCCAACTCTTTTTCGCGATCTCCTTATCCTTGGCCGACGGCTCGGCCGGGCCGTCTGCGGACGGGCCGTCGTCAGAGGAGGAAGCGCTGTCGGACGCCATGGCGCGGCGGGGTCTTTGGAGATCGGAACGAACGGTTCCGAATGGTATCACCCGATTCACGGCCGGACCAAGACAGCGGGGTCGGCGGGGCGGACGGCACACGAACCCGAAGGGTCTGCGCGGGCCATACCCGCGATGGGCGAGTTTGCGGCCGCCGCCCCGCTGACACGCCCGGCTGGTGCGGCGGGCGCCGTTCAGCGAGCGGCGAGCGTCGGTCCGTCGGACAAGGTCGCGACCGGCGCCCCATCACTCGGGAACCGCAGGTGCGGTTCGAGCCGGGCGAAGGTCTTGGGGCCGACGCCCTTCACCGCCAACAGGTCCGGCGCCGATCGGTACGCACCGCCGTCGCTTCGCCCCGCCACGATGCGGTCGGCCAATTTCGGGCCGACGCCCCGCAGCAGCGTCCACTCCGCATGGCTGGCGTCGTTAACGTCCAACCGGCAAACCGGAGAGCGGTGCGGCGTCGGATCGTCGACGGGGAGGGATGCGACGCCGGCACTCATCAGCAGAGCGACGACCAAAACGGAGACCGCCCCGCTCTCCGCCCGGGTGGGGGCGAAGGCGGGGCGGGAAGCGATCCTCGAAGGATCGTCGCGGGGCGACGCGGCCAGCATGACCGAATCACGTTATCTCCTCGTTACGACCGTCGCCGCTGTTCGGATCGACACTGACCGACCGTTCCCCTGTGCGGCCGATGTCGTCCGTCGGTCTACATCGTCCGGCGGTCGACGGGGAGACCGGCTACGGGGAGACCGGGCGGCTGGCGGATGCTGGCCGGATGCCGGGGGCGGCCATCCAGATCTTCAGGCCGACCACCTTCCCCGCGGGCAGCTTCTCGCCGGCGGGATACTGCTGGGCCTGCACCTTGCCGACGAACTCCTTGTCGTTGGTCTGTTCCCCGGGGAACTTCTTCACCTGGTAACGCCGGGCGAGCAGCACCTTTTCCGCCTGGGCGTGATCGAATCCGACGACCGAGGGAACCGTTTGCGGCAACGCCACGGGGGCGACGGACGGTCCCTGCTCCGGGCCGCCGCCGTTGAGGTTCAGGTTGATGAGGTTGTAGCCGGCGAGGTTCGGCTCGAACGGATCTTTGGTGAAGATCGGGATCAGCGGGTTGTGGTTCACCTTCAGATCGCTGAATTCATAGACCGTGTCCCCTTCGCCGCCGGGGGCGTACAGCTTGATGCGAACCGGCAGAAAATCGGGCTTGGAGAGCACGACCAGCGCCTCTTTCCAGTTCTGAGCGTCCTGAGCCAGCAGCGGGATGACTCGCAGCATCACGGTGCTCTTCGGGTCCGCCAGCCACGTGCGGATATCCCCTTTCGGCTCGAACTGAGCGCCGGGGAAGCTGATTTTGAAACGCTGCTTCACCACCTCGGGCGGCATCCCCAGCAGGAACGGCAGCGGGCCGTTCATGATGTTCTTGCCGCGATGCTGCGGCGGGATCGGCGTGACCGTCACCTCTTTCTTGGCGACGTCCACCTGCTTCAGGTCGACGCCGTTGCAGACCCACTGGGTGACCTCGCCCGGGACGACCTTGTACGGATTCATCCCCTGCCTCGCTCGGGGTCTGCACTGATTCGCGGGACGCGGCCCCATGTCGATGCGTCCCTTGTCCGGCCCTTCATAGAAGAACTGGCCGGCGCTGTGCTTCTCGGAGCGGAACGTGTCGTCCGATTCGACCTGCGTGTGTCGGCCCTCCAGCTTTTCAATGCCCTTCGTCGCGTCGTACCACGCTTGCAACGTGGCTTCGAGGGTGGGCGAGAGCGTATCCACCCGCATTGCCTGCGGAGCGGGTCGTTGCTCGGCGGTTCGCTCCTGAGCGGTCACGACGCCGGCGCCGACGACGAGACAGGCCACGCCCATCGTCGACAGAACGCGGGCCGACCGGGCGACGGACGACTGCGCAACGACGCAGCGATCCGCGGGGCAGGAAACGGCAGACGGGCGGGGCGCGGGGGGCATCGGGACGCGGTCCTTCGCAGTGGGGCGCCGGGTCATAGACCCGGGTCGCCCCCGATGGCCAGAGACGTTCCCCGCGCACGAAGCGATTCCCGAAGCCAGCTCGTTTCGAGCACGCCCGTCAGTCCCAGGCGCCCGGAACATGCCGATTCTGGTTCACCGACTCCACCCGCGGCGCCTGCCCGGCGACGTGCGTGATGACGTTCACGCAGGCGTTCGATTGCCGCAGATCGGCCGCCCGGTCCAACGGCATCCCCAGCAGCGCGGAGAGGTAGGCCCGATTGACGACGTTGTGGGCCACCACCGCGAAGCGTTCGCCCTCGTGCCGGATCAGCAGATCGGCGAACGCCGGGGCCGCCCGGGCCAGCACGGCGGCGTAGCTCTCCCCGTGCAGATAGGCGACGTGCCCGGGATTCGCCCGGAAGGCGGCGTACTCCGCGGGGTGGGCGGCTTCGATGTCGCCCCAGTTCATTCCCTCCCACCCGCCGACGTTCACCTCGCGAATGCCCTCCGCCATCTGCACCTCTAACCCGTGCGGGTCCGCGATCGCCTGGGCGGTCTCGTTCGCCCGTACCATCCCGCTGGAATAGACCGCCGTCATCGGCACGTCGGACAGAAACTTCCCGACGGACGCCGCCTGGGCGCGGCCGGTCTCGGAGAGGGACAGATCGATGCCGTCCCCCTGCAGGATGTAGGGCACCCGTTCGTTCGCCTCGGTGGCGCCGTGACGGATGAGGAGGAGGGTCGTTTGCGACATGGCGACGATACGCGGGTGCGGAACAGAAAGTGTGAAACCCGTTTCCCCCCTCTCCCTGTGGGAGAGGGGCCGGGGGTGAGCGATGAACGATGCGAGCTACTCGGACGCGGGCGAATCGCCCGGAGCGCCCCCCTCACCCCCGCCCCCTCTCCCCGGGGGGAGGGGGGAGGA
>NZ_WTPX01000138.1 GCF_013036045.1 Alienimonas chondri | reverse complement strand
GTGGGATTGATCCCCCGCGGGTAGGGGAGACCGGAAGCCGATCCCGGCTCCCCGTGCCGTTTTTGATCCCCGCGGTCGGCACGGAGATCGGCAATGTCTGACAAATCTAAACCGCTGCGAATCGGCGGTTATTATCGCGTTTCGACTGACGACCAAGCGGATCGGGGCGAATCGCTCGCGGTGCAAAAGGCGGCGATCACGAGCGACGCCGCGGCGCTGGGCGGAACCGTGGTCGAATGGTACGGCGGTTCGGAGCACGGCACCGCGGGGCACGCCCGGCCCGAACTGGCCCGGCTGCTACGCGACGCCGAAGCCGGCAAGTTCGACGCGGTGATGGTGTTCGACCTCACGCGGTTTTCCCGCGACGCGGCGACGGGCGAAGAGAACAAGAAACGATTGCGGCGGTGCGGTGTGCGTTTTTTCGTTCGGACGGCGGAGTCGGACCCCTACGACCCGAATCACGGCCTGACGGACGGCGTGCAATTATTGGTCGCGGACCATTCGGCGAAGGTCCAGCGGAAAAAGTCGATCGAGTCCCGTATCTCTCGCGCTCGGAAGGGCTGGCCCGCGGCCGGGCGACTCCCGTTCGGCCGCGACTTCGACCGCGATAAAGGGTGGAGCGTGATCGAAGAGAAAAAGGCGCTCATTCGCGAAGTCGCGGCCCGTTATCTGGCCGGCGAATCGATGGAGCGGATGGCCCGCGAAAAAAAGATGAACCAAGCGACGTTGCACCGCACGCTTACCAGACGGAGCGGCGGGACGTGGATGCAGACTTTCACCGATCCCGAATTCGGAATATCGGAAACCGTCCCCACGCCCGTGCCGCCGCTATTGGACGACAAGACGATCGCCGCGGTGCTGGAACGGGCGCAGTATAATAAGAACTACGGCACGGAGCGCCGGATCGATCGCTATTTATTGCGGGGGATGGTTTATTGCGGCGCGTGCGGTTATACGATGCAGGGGCAATTGGGCCGCGGCGGAAAAGACGCCTACTATCGCCATCCGTATAAGTGCGGCGGCGGCGGTTGCGACATCCGGCCCCGGCCGTTCGTGCGGTGCGCCGATTTGGAAGACGCCGTCACGCGGGTGCTGTTCGACGTGCTGGGCGACGAGGCGGCCATCACCGCGGCGATCCGACGAGCCGAACCGGACGCGGAAGCCAACGCCCGGATGCGGTCCGAAGCGGCCGGGCTGCGGGCGCAGATCGCCAAACTGGACGAGGGGCGGCAACGCGTGATCGGTCTCGTGGAGCGGGGGACCGTCACCGACGACGAGGCGGACGCCCGGTTGCGGAAGAACGCGGACAAGCGAGCCAAGGCCGCCGACGACCTCGCCGGGGTCGAACGCCGGCTGCAAAACGTCCCGGCCCCGGGCGATGTCGCCGCCGTGGCCCGGAAGGCTTCGGCCTCATTCCGCGAAAAGGTCGCCGCGGCAAAACGTCGCATGCTGATCCAGTGCGGCCCGGAACACCTGATCGGAGCGCACCGGCGGTCGCTGTTTGAGGACGTGCTCGTCGGCTCCGGTCCCGACGGTCGACCGGCCGGGGTGTACGTCTACGAGCGCCCCGGGGAGCGACCGTACACGAATGGGCGCCGCTGGAACTTCGCAGTGCGGGGGATGCTGACCGACGCGACCGGGGTGACGGAGAGTGAGGCGCTGTCTTATTGCCGAACGGCAACTACATCCACTCCCGCGGCGCCTCCAACGAGAACCGCGACGCCGGCTTCCAGGGCTTCGGTCGATTCCTGACGGATGCGCAGGGCCGGTACTACTTCCGCATGATCAAGCCGGTGCCGTACCCCGGCCGCACGCCGCACATTCACGTCGCCGTCAACAAGGGCGACAAGCGGCTGTTGACGACGCAGTGCTACATCAAGGGGCTTCCGCAGAACGACCGCGACGGCGTGATGCGCAGCACGACCGAGGCCGAACGCAAGCTGTTGATGATCCCGTTCGAGCCGCTCAAAGGCAGCGACGCCGGCGAGTTGCAGGCGAATTTTGAGATCGTGCTGGGCGCGATCACCGACGAGGGGCCGGAGCAGCCCCGCGGACGGAGCGGCCGGCGTCCGCGTGCGTGACGCCGTGCCTCGTTCCGAAGGGGGACCGATGCCGAAGAGAAACCGATGAGCGTTTTCGACTTCCCCACGCCCGGGGCCGCCTCGGGCGATCTCCTCGCCCAGAAGCGGCGGGTCCAGGACTATGTCCGGGAGGCGTCGGACCCGAACGAGGCGGGCGAGAACGGTCGGACGCTGTTGACGCTGGCGCTGCTGACCTGCTTCGAGGGGCAGGGCGAGGAGCTGGTGGTCGATCTGCTGCGCCGCGGCGCCGACCCGAACCGACCCTCCGCTTGGGCGAATTTCACGTCGCTGTTGACCGTCTCCTGTTCCCTACCGCTGGTTCGGGAGTTCGTTGACGCGGGCCTGCGGCTCAACGACGTCTACCGGATCGACGGCCAGCAAACGGGCGGACTGCTGGCCGGGCCGTGTACCGTTCTCAACTACGCCGACGCGGTGCGTGACTCGATCGCCCCGAAACGCAAGACGGCGAACCAACTCGCAGATCGGTACGCCGGCGGTCTGGGGCCGCGGCGGCGGTTCATCGACGAGTCGATCGCCCTGCTGGAGTCGTCCGGGGCAGAACGGGCGGTTAGAGGGGAGCGGCCGTCGGCGGAATGACTTGAACCGACTGGCGCTCGCCGGACCCGGGCGTTGCGATCCGGAGCCGCGTTTCGCACGATCCGCGTCCCGTTCGTTTCCTCCCGCCGCGCCGCTTTGCCCACTCCCGCCGAGGTCCGCAAGCAAGTCACGCGGGACCTGATCGTCTCCCCTTGGACGCTCATCCCGGCGGCGTTGGGGGGCGTTGCGCTGATGATCGGCGTGGCCGGCGGCGGCGATCCGACGTGGCTGATCGCCGGCGCCGGCGGCTTCATGGCCGGCGGGGGGATGCTGGCGACGCGGTGGCTCACGCAGTTGGAAGACGTCACCCAGAACGCCTGGCGGAAGCTGGTCGATGCGGAGAAGGAAGACCGCGAGGAGGAACTGGACAAGCTCGACCGCGAGTTGCAGCGCGACGGCGATCCCTCCTCCCAGAAGCTGCTGCGGGCGCTGCGGACGATTCGCCAGAACCTGCAACAGGACGAAGCCGCCGGCAAGCTCGGCGGGGCGGGCGGGATCGTGAAGGATCGGGCCGAAGAAGTGTTCGTCGCCTGCATCGCCCAGCTGCGGCACAGTTTGGAACTGGACGAAACGGCCCGCCGGCTCGCCGGCCCGGCTCGCAAGGAGTTGCGGGACGACCGACAGGCGATCCTCAAGGAGGTCGCCGAGACCGTCCGTCATCTCGCCAAAACGGTGACGGAGGTCCGCGAGGCGCCGATCAAACGCCGGGAGGGGAACCTCAGCCGCTTGCGGGCCGAACTGGACGCCACGATGGAGGTCGCCCGCCGTACCGAAGCCCGCCTGAACGAACTGGATTCGGGACCGGGCCGGGTGCGGGAGTAGCCGGATGCGGGGGTAATCGCGCGTCCCCCCTCTCCCCTTTTTAGGGGAGAGGGGCCGGGGGTGAGGGGAGTGCGACGATCGAAGGGCGTCAACGCATCCATCCGCTCGCCCTCAGATGTCTCCGAGGAGGGCGACGGTACGCGAGGACCAGCTCACCCTCACCCCCGACCCCTCTCCCTCAAGGGAGAGGGGAGCAGAGGGAACCGCCCCCGATTCGCTTTCGCCTCGCGGACGGCTTCCCCACACTCAAGGCGTGAACCGCTCGTGCCTGCCGGGCGTTTCGCCTCGCTCGCACCGCGTCACACGCCCCGTTCCCCCACCGCCCGCGATCCATGTTCGGCGCCCTCGGCCGTCTGTTCCGCTCCATCGGCTATCTGTTCACCGGCAAGATGGACAAGGCCGGCGAGGGGCTGCGCAGCAATCCCGACGTCATCAAAGCGAACTACGACCGGATCGTCCGGGAGAAACGCAGTCGGATCAATACCTATAAAGACGCGATCGCCGGGATGATCGCCCAGGAAGAGTCCAAAAAGCAGCGACTGAAGACGCTGGTGGAGGAGATCGAGAAGCTGGAGCAATTAAAGGCCGGCGCCGCGGCGAAGGCCCGCAAGGTCGCCGCCAGCCACGGCGGGAACGTCGAAGCGGTCAAAAGCGACCCGGAATATCTGAAGTGCAGCGCCGCGTTTAAAGACTTCAGCTCCACGCTGGAGGAGAAGCAGTCCCGGGCCGCGGAGATCGAAGCGGACCTCGAACAGCTCGTCACCAACATCGACGGCCATAAGACGCAGATTCAGTCGCTGATGCGCGAACTGGATTCGCTGAAAGAGGAGAAGCACGACGCCGTCGCCGACGTGATGAGCGCCCAGGAGGAGAAGCAGCTGGCCGATATGATGACCGGCTTGGCCGAGGACCGTACCGGCGAGGAACTGCGCGAACTCCGCGAGCTGCGGAACAAGGCGAAAGCGAACGCCCGCATCAGCCGGGAAGTCGCCGGGCTGGATACCAAGCAGGCGGAGGACGACTTCATGGCCTACGCCCAGGCCGACGCCGCCGAGGACGAGTTCGACGCGCTCATCGGCCTCTCCGCCGAAGCCGACGGCACCCCGGCCGTCAGCGAACCGGCCACGAAGACCAGCATCCCGGAGAGCTGATTCGCGGGATCATCCCCGAGGTTCGTCTTCGCCCGCGGTCGCTTCGGGCCGGGGGGGAACGACCGACGACCGCGACTCCGCGTTCGCGGCCTCGTCCGTTGCTTCGTCGCTCTCAGCCGGCAGCAGGTCCGCGACCGGCAGGGAGAAGTCGCGATCGGCGAGAGTGAACTCGACCACGTCGCCTTCGCGATAGGTGCGCAGCGTGCGGTACACGCCGGCCTCCGGATCGGTCCGCACTTCCAGCACGCGCTCCGGCAGGTTGACGATCCAATAGGGCGAGATCCCCGCCGCGGCGTAGATCGCCGCTTTGCGGGTGCGATCGAGGGCAAGGGTACTGTCTGACACTTCGACGATCAGCAGAAGGTCCGAGGCCCGTGGGTGGCGACTCGACCAGAACTTGAGACCTTGATTCGCGACCGAGACGTCCGGCTCCGGTTCGCTGCGAGAGAGCGAAATCGGCTTCTCCGTCCGCACGGCCCAACCACGAGCGAGACAGCTTCGCAATGCGTCCGCCGTGAGGTCCGTGGCGACCGCATGGGGAGGAAAAGCAGCGGCCATCTCAACGAGTTCCTCGTCCAAGAGTTCGATCCGGCGTCCCTCGATCTCGTCGAACACCCCCGCGCCGATCATTGCGTGATACATCTCCACCGTGACCCGCAGCGGTCGCGGCGACGGCGACAGTGCGGCTTGTTCAGGAGAGGAAACGACAGCCGACCGCACCCGCGGGGCGGGAGCGGTCGGGGCGGTCGTCGTCGGCGGGGCGTCGAGGAGGTCCGGCATGACGGGAGTTTACCCGATTATTCGCCCCGCGAGGCGGCCGAGGTCCGGGCCGATCCGGGCGGGAACGCGTCCGACAGCGCCATCAGGGCGTAGGCGGTGACCATGTTCGGGTCGCCTTCGTACCAGCGGTCGGCGTCGTTCACCCAGGAACCGTTCTCACGCTGCATGGCGAGCAGTTGCGCGGCGAGATCCTCCCGCCACGGATGCTCGACGCCGTCAGCGTCCGTCAGCGTGTCGCCGCCGAGCGTGTTCAACGTCTTGGCGAGCGTTTGCAGGTAATAATAATGCCCCTGCAACCCCATGCCGGGGTTCTCCGTGAGGGTGTAGTGCTCCGCCGCCCAGTCGCGGGCGGCTTTGACCCGCGGGTCCTTGGGGGTCAGGCCGGCGTAGATCATCGACTTCAACCCGGCGTAGGTCATGCTGGCGTAGCTGCGGAGGCCGCCGTTGGGGGTGGTGCCGGCCTTCGTCTGTCCGCCGAGCGCGGGGGTGTAATAGAAGCCGCCGTCGTTGATCTTCGCGGCGTTCGGCGTGTCGTTGCCGTGGCCTTCAAGGTTCTGCGTGCGGGTCACGAAAACCAGCGCCTTCTGAATCGCTTCGTCGTCCGGGCCGCTGCCGGTGCTTTTGAGAGCTTCGATTAAAAACTGGGTATTGGAAAGGTCCGGCCGATCGCCGGTGCTGCCGTAGCCGGCGCCGCCCCAGCGGACGTCGCTGCTGTCGATCCCCTCGCCCTGGTCCCACTGCAAGCCTTTGAGGAAGGCGCGGCCGCCCTCGATCGTCTTCGCGTAGCGGTCGCCCTCGACGCGGCTCAACGCCATCAGGGCCAGGGCGGTTTCATAGTTCCGATGGGTGGAGTCTTCCGCATAGATCCCGCCGTCCGGCTTCGCGTTGGCGACGATGAAATCGAGCGCCTTGGCGACCGCCGGGCTTTCGGCGGTCAGGCCGGAGTCCATCAGCCCCACCGTGGCGATCGCGGTGATCCCCAACGCTTCGTTCGCCGTCCAGCCGCCGTCGTCGTTCTGGGTGGTGCGGAGGAAGTCGACTCCCCGTTGGCGGGCCGCCTGAATCTCCGCGGCGGTCGGCACGGTCGCGCCCGGCGCCGTCACCGGCGGATCGGCGGCAACGACCAGAGAAGGGGCCGCGGCGAGGGCCAGGGCAAAGGTCGAGAGGGCGCAGGCGAACCGCACGAGTCGCTCCGGTTGAGGGATCAAGGGTAGAAGGGGGATTCGATCGGGATTCGCATTCTACGGGTCCCCCGGGGCTGGCGGGGTTCTGCCCCCGCGTCCCGACCGGATCGCAGGGGATTATCAGCGGGCGTGAAGAACGGTTCGATCAGAACTCGCCCAGCACCTCGCCGCCGTTGCGGGAGCCGGCGCCGCGCCAGATGGCGCGTGTCACGCTGTCCGAGATCGCCCGCACGCTGCCGTCCATCAGCGCGACCTGCACGACGCCCTCGTGATAGGACCGGCTGGTGATCGCCGCCATCGTGGCGTTGACGGCTCCGCCGCTGAGCTTGCCTTCCTGCCAAGAGGAGAAGTCGACGTCGTACTCTTGCTCCGTGCTGGGATCGACCCAGATCACCTCGGTGTTGGGGGTGAACGCCGTGGTGAAGCCGGTGTGGTGGACGCGGCCGTCCGGCCATTCGGTGTGGCCGGTGTTTTTGTTCTGCTCGCCCAGCTTTCTGTCGGAGTCGTCCGTGTAGGCCAGCACGTCGGCGACGCTGTCCGGCACGGGGGTGTCGGCCGGCAGCGGGCCGCTGTGATTGCGGAAGTAGGGCGTAAACGCCTTCACCTCCGCGGCCATCAGCGTGTTGGTCGAGCCGTCCCGGAGATGGGAGATCGACAGCCGGGAGTTCGGATAGAACGGCCCGTCCCCGCCGACGCCTTTGCTCCCGCCTCGCGTCGGATCCCACACCAACCAGGTGCCGTGGTTGAAGCCGTAGGTGGTGGGAAACAGGTTCGGCTTGCCCGTGCCGGTGTCGCGTTCGACGTACGACAGCGGATCGCTGGGGCAGCCGAACGTGGGAATCTTCAACCCGTCGATCGTCGGCTGGGCGTCCCAGCCGATCGAGAGGTCGACGTACTGGGCCAGCGTGCCCTGATCGATCTCCGGCAGGATACGGCCGTGGATGCTCCAGGAGCCGTTATTGCCCGTGTACCCGCTGGTGGACAGGCAGGCGCTGGGGGGGAGAACGCTGGTCGTGCTGTGATAGTTGTGAACCGCCAGCGCCAGCTGCTTGAGGTTGTTCTGGCATTGAGCCTTGCGAGCCGCCTCGCGCGCCTGCTGGACGGCGGGCAGCAGCAGGGAGACCAGGATCGCAATGACGGCGATCACCACCAGCAGCTCGATCAGCGTGAAGCCGTCCCGGCTCCCGACACACCGGCGGGGGGTGGAGCGTTCAGGGGATGAAACGAGGCTATGACGCATACGGATTCAATCGGGCGAAGAAGTCGACGTGGCGGCAGACCGTCGGCGCCGCGAGGGACCATGCGAGAAGCGTCACGGAGGGGGGCCAAAAGAATTCTGGCCGATGCGTGGGAACGCGCGCGAGTCTCGTTCCGGCCCCTGCTTTCGTCGGGCGACGTCTAGCGGCTTCATAACCGGGCTCACACCAACCCGAATCGTCAGCGAGGGCTGCCCGCGCAGCGGGCGGGGCTGTCGCCCGCATCCCTCGCTGACGCTTCGGGTTGGTTTGGGAACCGCTTTGTGCCGCACGCCGTTCTTTCGGCCGCAACCGTGTCGATTCCCGCGCACAGTCGTCAAGCTGGCGGTCGTCACGCTGAGAACCCGATGCCGATCGCCCCCGACGCCGCCAGCGCCCCCGCCGGAACGACCGGGTCCGGGATCGCCCTGCCGGGTGCGGGGCCGGCTGGGCCGGGGCTGCCGGGGACCGGGGAGACGAACGACCCGTTCGACGCGGACGGCGCCGAGCTGTTCCGCATGCGGGTGGAGACGCCGGAGAACATCGTTCTCGAACTGCCGATCGCCGGCGTGACGCGGCGTTTCGGGGCGTGGTTCATCGACACCCTGCTGCGGGTCGCGGTCCTCGCCGCGGCGTTCTTCGGGATGATCCCGCTGTTCTTCGCGGGATTGGGGGGGACGGCCTCCGGGGCGTTTCTGCTGCTGCTGTTCTTCTCGGAGTGGGGGTACTTCACCTTCTGCGAGGCGTTCTACGGCGGGCGCACGATCGGCAAGGCGGCGTTCGGCCTGCGAGTCGTGCGAACGGACGGCGGTCCCCTCACCTTCTGGCCGGCGTTGGTGCGGAACCTGCTGCGGTTCGCCGACGCCCTGCCGCTGCTGTTCACGGACCCACCGCATATCATGAGCAGCACCCTCATGCCGGCCGTGCCGCTGTACGGTTTAGGGGCGCTGTGCTGGACGCTCAGTCCGCGGGGCCAGCGGATCGGCGATCTGTTTGCGGGCACCGTGGTGATTCGCACCGCCCCCGCGACGGTCCCCAAGCAGCCGGTGATTCTGGATAAGATCGCCCCGATCGACCGCGCCCTCATCAACGGTCCCAAACCGCCCCGCAGCACGTTGGCGACCGTCGACGAATACCTTGCCCGCCGCGGCGTGCTCGATCACGAACGTGGCCACCAGTTGGCGCTGCCGTTGGCCCTCGCCGTCGCCCGCCGGTTGAAGTACGGCGGCGATCCCGACGGCGTCCGCGTCTATCCGATGGCGTTCCTCGCCCGGATCTGGGCGACCTATCTGCGGCCCGAGGACGAGGGCGAGGAGACGGTCGCGCCTCGCAACGGCCGGATGGCTCGCAATGATCGGACGAAGCGAGCGGAACGGAGCCGCCCGCGATGACGAAACGCGCCTTCCTCGCCGCCCGTCGTCCCCGCTGGGAGCGGTTCCACGAGCTGCTCGATCGGTTCGACCGGCGGAGCCTGCGCGGCCGCACCGCCGCGGAGGCCGCCGAGCTGTCACGCGGTCTGCGGGAGTTGGCCGCGGACCTCGCCACCGTCCGCGCCCACGGCTGGGGGGAACGGTTGGACGGCTACCTCAACACGCTGCTGGGCAAGGGGCACACGGCGTTCTATGCGGCGCCGCCCTCACCGGTCGCGGGATTCGTGCGATACCTCACGCGGGGGTTCCCGCGGGTGTTTCGGAAGAACGGGCGATTCTTTCTGGTCGCCGCGGCGCTGTTCTTCGGGCCGTTTTTCGCCTCGTGGGCGGCGGTCGCGGCGAAGCCGGAACTCGCGAATCGCATCCTCCCGGCGGAGCAGCAGGCGATGTTCGACGAGATGTACGCCGAAGACGGCGCCCTCGACCCGGACGGCGCCGCGGAGGATGGCCGATCCGCGTTTGACTTCGGCGATTACAGTCAGGAACGCAGCGGCATGGCGGGGTTTTACGTCCAGCACAACGTCGGCATCGCCTTGAAGTGTTTCGCGTTGGGGGTCACGTTGGGCGCGGGCACGATCTACGTGCTGCTGCAGAACGGTCTCTTCCTCGGAGCGGTGTTCGGCTACGCGGGGACCAGCGGGAACGGCGAACGGCTCTACAGCTTCGCGGTGACGCACGGCTCGTTTGAACTGACCGCGATCGCGGTCGCCGGCGGGGCCGGGCTGATGCTCGGCGACGCCCTGCTGCACCCCGGGCGGCGGTCGCGGTTGGGGAGCCTGATGGTGCGGGGTCGGGAAGCGATTCAGGTCGCCGCGGGGGCCGCCGCGATGCTGGTGATCGCGGCCGGGCTGGAGGCGTTCTGGTCGCCCGCTCCGATCGCCCCGGCAATCAAGTATGCGGTCGGCGCCAGCTTGTGGGTCGCGGTCTTCGCCTGGCTGCTGCTGGCGGGCCGGGGCGGTCCGGCCGACGTGCCGGAGGCGACGCGATGAGCGAATGCCCAGACGATCCCCGCGAGCCGGGGGGCTTGTCCCCCCGGACCGGATATGGACTCGTTCCCGACCTGCGTGCGGTTCGCTGCGCTCGCCGGTCCGGGGGGATGAACCCCCCGGCTCGCCGACTTGAAGGAGCGAGCCGATGACCCGCCCGTTCGCGATTCCCCTCACCCCGCACGGACCGGGCGGGGCGTTGGACGTGGGTCTCGCCGCGTGCGGGGCGAGTCCGACGTTGTGGCTGCGACTCGCCGCGGCGGGGGGGCTGCCCGCCGCGATTCTGACGGACGTCGTCGGCCGCACGTTCGGCCACGCCTGGGCGGTCGCGGCGGTCGCCGTGCTGGTCTTCACCGTCCCGCTGGGCCTGCGGATCGCCGCGATCGCGGTGCGGGGCACGTTCGCCGAAGAGAACGGCCCCGTCGGGGAAAACCGCGGCGACGGCGACGACGCCCACCCGCTCGCCCCCCGTCCCCGCACCAAACGGGAACGCACCCGCGAGGCGATTCTCGCCGTGCTGTGCGTGTGCCTGGCGGCGCTGTCCTTTCTCCCGCGCTGGCTGGACCTGCCCACCGCGTTCGGGGCGTGGCTGGCGACGCCGGCGGGGAGCGTCTCCATCGGGGCGACGTTCGCGGCGGCGGTCTGGCTGTGGTTCCGCTCCGGTCTTTCCCGCCGGGCGCCGTTCCCCCGGCCTTCGGGCCAATTGATGCTGGGGCGACTGACGATGCGGGCGCTGCTCGGCTGGCCGCTGGCGCTGTTCTTCCTCGACGATTGGACCGGGCTGGCCTGGACGCTGCTGGTCCTGTGGGCGCCGTTCGGGCTGGCGATCGGGGGACGGATCGGGTTCGCCTCGGAGCGAATCGCCCTGCGGGCGCTCTCCGCCCGGCTGCACGACGAACACGCCGACGGGCTGCTGAGCGCCCACACCGTCCCGCTGTTCGGTCGGGCGAACGGGCTGGCGCTGTCGGCCGCGGGGGGCTGGCTGCTCGGCATGTTGACGACGGATCTGCTCGGCTCCGCTTTGCTGAACTGGCGGCCGGCGCTGGGGACGGCGCTGGCCTCGAACAGCTTCTGGGGCGGGCTGGCGAGCGACCCGACCGCCGCGGCCCTCGCGGCGTTCGGCGGGGTGACGGTGTACGTCGTCGCCCGCGTCGGTTGGTTCGCCACGCTGGTCGATCTGCGCGTCCGTCGCGATTGTTGGGACGTGCAACAAGCCGTCACCCGAGAACGCAACCGCCTCGCCGCGGAGGAACGCCGCGCCGCTCCGACCGGGACGAAGGCGACGGTCGCGGCGCTGATCGCGTTCCTCCTCGCTCCGACCGCTCTCTCCGCAGGGCGATTGCCAAGTTCTGCATCCGGGGTGGCATGCTCTCACGCTGAAGTGGAGCGGAGCGGAACGCAGGCGGGTGAGCATGGAGCGTTGCACACGCGTTCTCTCGAGGGTCGGGCGTCGCTCTCCATGCTCACTCCGCAGCAGCCGACGCCTTTCTTCTCTGCGAGCGTCCTCTCGTCGCGGCGAGAGCATGCCGCCCGGTCGTTCATCGCTCTCGCCCAGAGTTCGTCCGGGGGAACCGATCCGGAGACGACGACCGAACGGGCCGAATCGGTGCTGTCGCGGGAGGAGTTCCGCCCGCTGCGCGACTTCGCGGAGGAGGGCGATTCGCTGTTCCCGCCGATCGGCGGCGGGCGGCCGAGCGGGGCGAACGGCGGCGAGGGGAGCGGCACGTCGGGCAGTTCGAGCGGGTCGTCGTCGTCGGGCGGATCGTCCGATTCCTCCCCCGGCAGCGGCGGATCGTCGTCGCCGGGCGGGGGAGGAATCGGAC
>NZ_WTPX01000137.1 GCF_013036045.1 Alienimonas chondri | reverse complement strand
CCCGCGACCCCCGCCGGTTCCCACCACGGGTCGGAGGCGGCGAGCGCAACGGCGGCGGACACGCCTTTCTCGCCCGACGGCGAACTGGCGCTGAACGAACCGCTGGTCAAGCCGGTCGGCGGCGAAGCGATCGAGCGGGAACGGGAGCTGCTCCGCGAGATCAACGCCCGCCCGACCGCGGGGCGACTGGCCGGGTACGTCAAACTGTCCGGCCCCGGCTGGCTGCAAAGCGCCCTGACGCTGGGCGGCGGATCGCTCGCCGGGGGCTTATACCTCGGCGTAATCGCGGGTTTCGGACTGCTGTGGTTGCAGCCGGTCGCGATGATCCTGGGCATCTGCATGCTGTCCGCGATCGGGTACGTCACCCTCTCCACGGGGCTGCGGCCGTTCCGGGCGATCAATCAACACGTCAACCCGGCGCTCGGCTGGGGCTGGCTGATCGCCAGCGGGGCGGCGAACATCATCTGGGCGCTGCCGCAGTATTCGCTGGCCTGTTCCGCGGTTCAGAAGAACCTGCTGCCCGGCGTGCTGGGGGCGGAAGCGGCGATGCCGGACGGCGTCTCCAAGGCGATTATCTGCGGCATCCTGCTGGCGATCGCGACGGTGGTGACCTTCAGCTACGGCAGCGGGCACTGGGGCGTGCGGGTCTTCGAGACCTGTTTGAAGGTGATCGTCGGCCTGATCGTGCTCTGCTTCATCCTGGTCGTGGTGCGGCTGACGATGGCGGATCAACTCGACTGGGGGGCCGTCTTCTCCGGCTTCGTACCGAACTTCGGGGCGTTGTTCGAACCGGCCCCGGCGCTGCAATCGTTGCTGGACGGCGTGACGAACGCCGAAGCGAAGGAGTTCTGGACGACCAAGGTCAAAAACGACCAGCGGGACCAACTGATGGCCGCGTTCGCGACCGCGGTCGGCATCAACATGACCTTCCTGCTGCCCTACTCCATGCTCGGCCGCGGTTGGGGCAAGGAACATCGTGGGCTGAGCATCTTCGACCTCTCCACCGGAATGTTCATCCCGTTCTTCCTGGCGACCACCTGCGTGGTGATCGCCAGCGCCAGCCAGTTCCACGGCCAACCCCGGGCCGGCGTGGCGCTGGACGATGCCGGCTACGCGGCGATTCTGGCGAGCGAGGAACTCTCCGGTCCTGAGGGCGCTTTCATGGGGAACGTCAACGCCCGTCTCGACAAGGTCGACGGGGACGCCGCGACGCTGCCCGCCGCGGAGCGGATGCTCGCCGCGACGCTGATTAACCGGGACAGCGACGCCCTCGCCCAATCGCTGCGGCCGGTGTTCGGCGGGCGGGTGTTTGCGGACCTCGTGTTCGGACTGGGCGTGCTGGGAATGGCGCTGTCGACGATCTGCCTGCTGATGCTGGTCAGCGGGTTCGTCGTCTGCGAAGTGCTGAACGTCCCCGCGACCGGTTGGACGTTCCGCCTCGGCTCCCTGCTGCCGGCGCTCGGCGTGTTGGGACCGTTCGTCTGGGGACAGGCCGGCTTCTACCTCGCCGTGCCCACCAGCGTGGCGGGCCTGGTGCTGCTGCCCGCGGCCTACGTCACCTTCCTGTTGCTGATTAACAAGAAGGAGTTGTTGGGCGACGCGATGCCGACCGGCAGCAAGCGAGTCGCCGTCAACCTCGTGCTGGGCTTGGCGACCGCCGTCAGCCTGTTCGGTGCCGGTTGGGCGGTGCGGGACAAGATCGGAGATTACGGCCTGATCGGCGTCTCGGTCGCACTGGCCGTCGCCCTCGCCGCCGGCTACGTGGCGAAGAAGAGTTCGACGCCGCCGACGGTCTGAGGCTCCGATTGACGGTTGCGTCCTGTCAGGCGCTTGCGGTTTCGCGGCACCCCGCAAGCGGATCGACGCTGCGAACCCGCAATCGATGCCGAATCCGTGAGACCGGTCACCCTGTTCTGACGCTCAGTCGCCCGTCATGACGGTGGGCGCCGTTCTCACCCCGCCGCCCCGCTGCCGGCGAGCGCCGGGGTGCGGTCGAGTTCCCGCGGCGCCTCGTCCTCATCCGCCTCCGCGTCTTTTTGCTCGGAGGTCTCCTGGGGAGCCTTCGACGGCGGAGCGGCGTTTCGTCGTTCCGCGTCCCGCGCTTCCTTCGCCTCGGCTTGGAACTGCACCGGCAGCGTTTGCCCGGTGATGAGCCGCGCGCCGCGGTCCATCGTGACGTAGTGATACGCCCACTGAATGAGCACCAGCAGTCGGCTTTGATAACCGACGATGTACATGACGTGGATCGCGAGCCACATCAGCCAGGCGAACCCGCCGGTGGCGTGGTAGCGGCCGAACAGATCCGCCACCGCGGCTCCGCGGCCGATCACCGCCATGTTGCCGAGGTTCGTGTATTCGAACGGCTCGTCCGTTCGTCCGCGGAGCCGTCGCCGGATCGTGCCGGCCACGTGTTTGCCCTGCTGCATCGCCACCTGCGCCACGCCCGGGAGGGGACCGTCGCTCGGTTTGTTCTTCGCCTTGGCCGGCGGGTGATCGAAGTGAGCCAGGTCGCCGAGGACGAAGATCTCCGGCCGCTCCGGCAGGGTGAGGGTCGGTTCGATCTTCACCCGCCCCTCGCGGTCGCAGGGGCAGCCGGTCGCCTCCGCGAGTTGATTGCCGAGCCGGCTGGCCCGCACGCCGGCGCACCAGACCACGGTGCGTGCCGCGAGTTTTGAGGAGGGGGAGCCGTCCTCCGGGCTGAGCGTCACCTCCGTGGCGGTCACCTCAGTCACGCGGGTGTCGTTGTATATCTCGACCCCCATGGCCCGCAGGTCCCGGTCGGCGTAACGGCTGAGTTCTTCGTCGTAGGAGCCCAGGATGCGGTCCCCGCCGTCGGCGATCACGATGCGGGCGTCGGCGGGATCGATGCGACGGAAGTCGTTCTTCAGCGTGTTGAGGGCGATCTCCGCGATGCTCCCGGCCAACTCCACGCCGGTCGGGCCTCCGCCGACCAGCACGAACGTCATCCACGCCTCGCGGATCTCCGGGGCCGATTCCCGCTCCGCTTCCTCAAAGGCCAGCAGGATGCGGCGGCGAATTTCGATCGCGTCTTCGATCGTCTTCAGGCCGGGGGCGTACGGCGCCCATTCGTCCCGGCCGAAGTAACTGTGCGTACTTCCGGAGGCGACGATCAGGGTGTCGTAGGGGATCTCGTCGTGCGGTCCGCCGGCGGTCGTCGGGTTCTTCTCGCCGGACAACTTCACCACCCGGCGCTCGACGTCGAATCCGACCGCTTCGCCCAACAGCACGGTCGTGTTGGACTGCCGATCGAACATCCCCCGCAGCGGGGCGGCGATGTTGGCGGGGCTGAGGCTGCCCGTCGCTACCTGATACAGCAGCGGCTGGAAGAGGTGATGATTGCGACGGTCGATGAGGGTGACGTCGACGTCCGACTTCCGCAGGCCTCGCACGACGTTCATCCCCGCGAAGCCGCCGCCGATCACCACGACGCGGTGCCGCCCCTCCGGAGAATGCGTCAGCGGGACGGCGCGGGGCCGATCGTTCGGGGGGACGGGAACGACGGCGGACTGGGCGGACATCGGGAACGCGAGCGGGCAGGGGGCGCGACGGGAGCGGCGCGAGGAGGTCCCTCACGTTATCACGGACGCCCCGGTCCGCCACGGCGCTGGGCCCCCACGGCGCTGGGCCCCCACGGCAAACGGGTCGATAGAACGGTGAGGACCCCGTGAACCGGAACCGGTCCGCTCGCCCGACCCGACCGACCGCGGTCACCCGTGCGGCTCCCCTCGCCCCGACTTGCGTTCGGGGGCCGCGGCGGTAGCGTCACGAACCGAGGCCGCCCGCCTGTACTCCGCTCCCCGTCTGCGCCGCTCACCGCCCGTGCCCAAACGCACCGACATCAAGAAGATCCTGCTGATCGGCTCCGGCCCGATCGTCATCGGGCAGGCTTGCGAGTTCGACTACTCCGGCACCCAGGCCTGCAAGGCGTTGCGGGAGGAGGGCTACGAGGTCGTGCTGATCAACAGCAATCCGGCGACCATCATGACCGATCCGGGCACCGCCGATCGCACGTACATCGAGCCGATCACCCCGGAGTACGTCGCCGAGGTCATCCGCCGCGAACGGCCCGACGCCCTGCTGCCGACCCTCGGCGGCCAGACCGGCCTGAACAACGCGCTGGCGGTCGAGAAGATGGGCGTGCTGGACGAATGCGGCGTGGAGATGATCGGCGCGGATCGCGACGTCATTAAAAAGGCGGAAGATCGCGAGCTGTTCCGGGCCGCGATGGCGAAAATCGGCTTGGACGTCGCCAAGTCCCGCATCGTCAAAAGTATGGACGAGGCCCGGGAGGCGGTCGAGGAGCTCGGCCTGCCGATTATCTGTCGGGCCAGTTATACGATGGGCGGCGCCGGCGGCGGCATCGCTTATAATAAGGAGGAGTTCGAGAAGGTCGTCGCCGCGGGTTTGAAGCTCTCGCCGGTCAACGAGGTGATGCTGGACGAAAGCATCCTCGGCTGGAAGGAGTACGAGATGGAGGTGATGCGCGACCGCAACGATAACTGCGTGATCGTCTGCTCCATCGAAAACTTCGACCCGATGGGCGTGCACACCGGCGACAGCGTGACCGTCGCCCCCGCCCAAACGCTGACCGATAAAGAATATCAGCGAATGCGCGACGCGACGATCGCCGTGATGCGGGAAATCGGCGTCGAGACCGGCGGGTCGAACGTGCAGTTCGCCATCGACCCCAAAAACGGTCGGATGGTGGTGATCGAGATGAACCCCCGCGTCTCCCGCAGCTCCGCTTTGGCGAGCAAGGCGACCGGCTTCCCCATCGCCAAGATCGCCGCGAAGCTGGCGGTGGGTTATACGCTCGACGAATTGCCCAACGACATCACCCGCGAGACGAAAGCCTGCTTCGAGCCGAGTATCGATTACGTCGTCACGAAGGTGCCCCGCTGGACCTTTGAAAAATTCCCGGAGGCCGACGACACGCTGACGATTCAGATGAAGAGCGTCGGCGAAACCATGGCGATCGGCCGCACCTTCAAAGAAAGCCTGCAAAAGGCGCTCCGCGGCACGGAGACCGGGCACTTCGGCCTCGGCGGCGGGAAAAAAGATCTGTGGGATACGCCGGAGCGGCCGAATGAAGACGCGATCGTCGCCGGGCTCGCCACGCCCAACGAGCACCGCATGAGCTTCCTGCGGTACGCGATTAAAAGCGGGATGACGCTCGAACGGATTCAAGACCTCACCGCGATCGACCCCTGGTTCCTGGATCAATTGATCCAGATTATCGAGATCGAGGAGGAGATCCGCGAGGTCGGCTCCCTGTCCGCGGTCACCGCGGAGCAGATGCGGCGCTATAAACGGGCCGGGTTCGGCGATCAGCAACTCGCCTATTGGCTCGGCGCCGCGGAGTCCGCCGTGCGGGCGAAGCGGAAAGGCTTCGGGATCGAGGCGGTCTTTAAACAGGTCGATACCTGCGCCGCGGAGTTCGAAGCGGTCACGCCGTACTACTATTCGACCTACGAAACCGAGGACGAATCGCCCGGGGCCAAGCGGGTTGTCGCATCCGACAGCCCCAGCCCGTTGAGTCGCGTGATGATTCTCGGCGGCGGGCCGAACCGCATCGGGCAGGGGATCGAGTTCGATTATTGCTGCTGTCAGGCGGCCTTCGCGCTCAAGGAACTGGGCGTCGAAAGCGTGATGGTGAACTCCAACCCGGAGACCGTCTCCACCGACTACGACACCAGCGATTTACTGTTCTTCGAGCCGCTGACGACCGAGGACGTGTTGAACGTCGTCGATCGATTGCAGCCGGACGGGGTGATCGTGCAGTTCGGCGGGCAAACGCCGTTGAACCTCGCCAAGGGGCTGGAAGCGGCGGGCGTGCCGATCATCGGCACCAGCCCGGAGATGATCGACGTCGCCGAGGACCGCGACCGATTCGCGGAGATTCTCAATACGACCGGCCTCTTACAGCCGCCCAACGGGACCGCGACGGACGCTGCCGGCGCCCGGAAAATCGCCGAACGCGTCGGTTACCCGGTGCTCGTGCGGCCCAGTTACGTGCTCGGCGGGCGGGCGATGGAGATCTGCTACGACGGCCCGGCGCTGTCCGGGTATATGCAGAACGCCGTCGACGCCTCGCCGGACCGGCCGGTGTTGATCGATCGCTTCCTGGAAGATGCCATTGAAGTCGACGTCGACTGCGTCGCGGACTTCGGATTGTTCCTTGACTCCGACCGCCCGGGAGAAGGGACGGCGATCGTCGCCGGGGTGATGGAGCACATTGAAGAGGCGGGCGTGCACAGCGGCGACTCCGCCTGCTGCCTGCCCCCGCACAGCCTGCCGCCGGCGGTCGTGCGGGAGATCGAAGAGGCCACCATTAAACTCGCGAAGGCGTTAAACGTCTGCGGGTTAATGAACGTGCAATTCGCCGTCAAACATGAAGGCGACGAGTTCACCGTTTATGTGCTCGAAGTGAACCCGCGGGCCTCGCGGACGGCGCCGTTCGTGTCCAAAGCGACGGGCCACGCTTGGGCGAAGATCGCGGCAAAGGCGATGGCGGGCGTCTCGCTGGAGACGCAGGGCGTGACGGAGTTCTGCCCGAACGGGGTCGCCCCGACGCCGAAGCACTTCAGCGTCAAAGAGAGCGTCTTCCCCTTCAGCAAGTTCACCGGCGTGGACATCGTCCTCGGACCGGAGATGCGCTCCACCGGCGAGGTGATGGGCATCGCCAACGCCTTCCCGGGGGCCTTCGCCAAAAGTCAGCTCGCCGCCGGCAATCCGCTGCCCTCCAGCGACGCGGCGAGCGGCAATGCGATCTTCATCAGCATGGCTGAGGGCAAGAAGCCCGCGATCGTCGAACCGGCCCGGCGGCTGGCGAAGCTCGGATACGAAATTCTCGCCACCAGCGGCACGGCGGCCGTCTTGAAGGACGCCGGCGTGGAGGCGGAGGTCGTCCGCAAGGTGCAGGAGGGCCGCCCGAACCTGATCGACCACATGGCGAACGGGCGGATCGGCTTCATCTTCAACACGCCCAGCGGCAAGGGCGCCCGCACGGACGAAGGCAAGATCCGCGCCGCGAGCGTCGCCTACGGCGTCCCCTGCGTCACGACGCTGCCGGGCTGCGTGGCGATGGTGGACGCCCTCGAAGCCCAGGCGGCCGATCCGGCGCCGCACGTCGTCAGCCTGCAGGAATGGCACGCGGACGCCGCGCCCCGGTAGGGTGGGCGGCGTCCGCCCGGTTCTCTCTGCCAGGCACGTCGACCGCGTCATGTCCGCCGCCCCCCAGTCGCCGACGCCTCCGGATCTGCCGGAGCGGTATCGGCCGAGGGAACGGATCGGCGTCGGCGGGATCGGGGAGGTCTGGCGAGTCGTGGATGGAAATCTCCGTCGCGACCTCGCCGCGAAAGTCCTCCGACCGGACCGCCGGTCTGCCGAACATGCCGTCCGTCTGACCCGTGAGGCGTTACTGACCGGTCGGTTGCAGCACCCGGGCGTCCCGCCGGTCGTCGAGCAGGGCCTGACCGTCGACGGCCATCCGTTTTTCATCATGAAGCTCGTCGGCGGGGCGAACCTGCGGGACGTGCTGGCGGGAAAGGACTCGACCGGCGGGCGAAACCGCCCGGACCGACTCCTCACCGTCGTGCGACAGGTGTGCGAAACGGTCGGTTTCGCCCACGCTGCGGGCATCGTGCATCGTGATTTGAAGCCTGCGAACGTCATGGTCGGCGCCCATGGCGAGGTCCAGGTGATGGATTGGGGCCTCGCCGCGCTGCTCCGCGGCGGCTCCCCGGAGTCGCCCCCGTCGCACTCCGCTGCGGCGCCTTCGCCAGCGGCCGATGCGGACGGCGGTGCGGACGGCGATGCGACCATCCCTTCGGGCGGAACCGGCCAGAAAAGCGATCCCCTCGCCGAAACCGTCACCCCGCCGATCGCCTTCCCCCCGGAGAGCACGGTCACCCCTGACAAGACGGTCACGCCCGACGGATCCGTCACCCCCTCCGTCGGCGCCGGACTTCGCATCGAGCGACCTTCCGGGGGCGGCAATCCGAGGAATGAAGATCCAATCGAGGGGATGCCGAGCGATCCGCTCGCGGCGTTCACGGTCTCCGGGGCCTACATCGGCACCCCGGCGTACATGCCGCCGGAACAGGCCAGGGGCGACACGGCGGCCATCACCGCGCGCAGCGACGTCTTCGGACTGGGCGGGATCCTGTGCCGGTTGTTGACCGGCAAGGCTCCCTTTGCGACCTCCGGGTCGATCCCGGCTCTGCGTCTCGCCGTGGCCGGCGACCTGTCGCTCGCGTTGTCCCGACTCGGAACGTGCGGGGCGGACGGAGCGTTGATCGACCTGTGCCGCCGGTGCCTCTCCAAGGATCCCGCCGACCGTCCCGCCGACGGCGCCGCCGTTGCGGAGGAGTTGCGGCAATACGAAGCGGGGGTCCGTGAGCGACTGGAACGAGAGAAGATCGCCCGAGCCGCCGCGGAGGTTCGTGTCGTTGAGGAGAGGAAAGTTCGTCGTGCGTCGGTCGGGCTGGCGATCGCGGCGTTGTGTCTCGTCCTCACGGTCGGCGCGTTTGCGTGGGACCGGCAGCAACGTCGACTGGTGGAAGACGCGAGGGCTTCCGAGGCGAGAACGGAAATCGTCGCTCTCTTGGGGCAAGCGAGAACGCTGCAGGCCGACTATCGGTTCGACGCGGCTCGCGCGCTGTTGGACAACGCCGCCGCTCGTGCGGCGGAGGTGGGGGCGGACGACTCGGCGGAGGCCGTCGCCGCCGCGGTCCGGGACCTGTCGGTCGTGCAAAGGTTGGACGAGATTCGATTGAAAAAGGCGACGCCGATCGGCGGCTTCTTCGAGACCGCCTTCGCGAACGGCCCGGACGGAGCGTACGCGCAAGCCTTCGCCGAGGGCGGCATTGCCCTAAACGACGAGGCGCCCGCCGTCGTCGGCGCCCGCATCGCGACCCAATCGAACGCGGCGGCGCTCGTCGCAGCGTTGGACGACTGGGCGGCTGACGAACTCGACCCGGTTCGCCGGGAGCGTCTGTTGCGGTTCGCCGAGGCGGCCTCGCCGCATCCGGTCCGGGCGGCGCTCCTCTCGCATCCCGGGGACGACGAGGCGTGGAATCGCGCGGTGGCCCTGCCGCGGGGGGACGGCGCTGACGAGTCGGACGGGCTGAGGTCGGTCGCGGTCCTGTTGGCGCAGCGCGTGAGAATGCGACGGGCGGCGGGGCTGGACGCCGAAGACGGTCTCGAGACGCTCGCCGCCGCGGCCGCGGACCATCCCTCGGACTTCTGGCTCCAGTACCACACGGGGCTGACGTTCGCCTATGCCCCGCCGCGGCAGTCCGAGCGGGCGATCGGCTACTACCGAGCCGCCCTCGCGGTGCGGCCGGAGAACGCCGGACTGCTCTACGAATTAGGCAATCAGCTCTGGAACGTCGCACGACATCGCGAGGCGGAGACGGCGTTCCGCAGGAGCGTCGAGGCCGGCGGTCACGCGCACGCTCGCATCAACCTCGCACATTTACTGTCGTATCAGAACCGCGGCGAGGAGGCGGAAGCTCTCTTTCGAAACGGACTGCTTGCGACCCCGGACGACCCCGCGCTTCTCAGCGGCTATGCGTATTTTCTGGCGGCGCTCGGCCGTCACGAGGAAGCCGTCGGGACGTACCGTCGCGCGATCGAACGCGTCGAGTTCCCCGACTCTCTCCTCGCCAATCTGGCCGGCTCCCTCCGGGAACTTGGCCGGATCGCGGAGGCGGAGGCGACCTACCGGGAACTGCTGCGCCGTCAGCCGCTCCACGCCGACGTGCACCATCAGCTCGGCTTCCTGCTGGAGAACGTCGGCCGCCTCGACGAGGCGGAGACCGCGTACCGCGAAGCGATTCGGCGGAACCCGGGAAGCGCCCAGTACCAAGACAAGCTCGGCTATCTCTTGCAGGGGCTTGGACGGGCGGCGGAGGCGGAGGCGCTGTATCGCGAGGCGATTCGCCTCGAACCGGAGGATCCGATGCCGCACCGCAATCTCGGCCTCGTTCTGCTCGATCACACCGACGAGTACGTCGAGGCTTTGGGAGAACTGAACACGGCGATCGAGTTGGGCCGCCTGCGGGCGATGGCGGAACTCGTCGCTCCAGAGCTGCTGGCGGAGGCGGAACTGCTGGCCTCGAATCCCGACCGCATGAAAGCCGTACTCGCCGGTGAGGCGGCCCCCGCCGATCAGGCGGAGGCGCTCACGCTGGCGAGCTTCGCGTTGATCCAGAAAGGTCGGCCCCTCGCGGCCGCCCGGTTGTTCGAAACGGCCCTCTCGACCCCGTCGCCGCCGCCCACGTCCTTCTACAACGGGGCTTGCGCGTGCGTGTCCTGTTCCGTCGGGGCGGCGGACGCGGCGGGGCTCTCGGACGACGATCGAGCGAACTGGCGAGGCCGGGCCCTCGACTGGCTGGGCCGCGATCTCCAGCGACTCGCCGCGACGGCGGACCCGGGAACCGTCGAGGAACTGCGGTGGTGGCTGGAAGACGACGATCTGACGCCGGTCCGGACGCTGGCTCTCGCGTCCCTTCCCGCTGGGGATCGACGCGGCTGGGAACGGCTGTGGAACGACCACGCGGCTGTCCTGCGTCGGGCCAGCGGCCCACTTGCGGCGCCCCGTCCGCTTCCTGCCCGGTAATATGGTCCCATGACGACCGAAGCCCCCTCCGCCGACTCCTCCCACTACTCCCCGGACGCGTTCAAAGCGAAGCTCGCGGGCTTCGCTCGACTGGCGGGGCGGCAGGTCGTGGAGAAGGCGTTGATCCTGTACCACACGCTGCAACGGCCGGAGACGCCCAAGGCCGCCAAGGCGACGATCATCGGGGCGCTGGCGTACTTCATCCTGCCGGTCGATGCGATCGCGGACTTCCTGCCCGGCGTGGGGTTCACCGACGACCTCGGCGTCATCGCCGCGGCGCTGGTGACGATCGGCGGCTACGTGACCGACGACATCCGCGAAACCGCCGCCCGGCAGGCCGCCGCCTGGTTCGGCGAGACCCCGCCGGCGTCGCTGGCCGGGTCGCGGGAGACGTTTTCCGCCGAGGAGTAGGGCCGTTCTCGTTGATGCGAGGCGGTCGTGGGAAGTGAAACCGGGGCGCAGGCTCCGGCAGCGCCTCCGTTCGCTCGGCTGCGCCGACGGCCGGAGCTTGCGCTCCGGTCTCACTTCTCATGAGGCGAAACGAAAAAAGCCGGTCGCCCCGGAAGGCGACCGGCTCGGTGGTAGCAGACTTACTTGCTCCGGCGTTCCCCACCGTACCTCAGCGTTCTCGAAGTCGGGGAGGGAGGAACGTGCGGACTCAGTTGCAGCCGCAGCTCACCGGGGCGGCACAGGTCGGGTCGACGTAGTAGCTGGGAGCGGCACAGCTGGCGTCCATGTACATCGGGGCGCCGCAGCTCGGGGCACATTCGTACGCCGGGGCACATCCGTAGGCCGGGGCGCAGCAGTCCGAGCCGCAGTCGCCGATGCTGTGCAGCTTGGACAGCAGCCAGGCGTTCTTCCGCTTCTCCAGGTCCCACAGCTTGCGACCGAGGCGCTTCAGACCGCACTCCGGCTGGCAGCAGGGATCACAGCAGCCGCCGTACGCCGGAGCGGCGCAAGTCGGGCCGCAGATGTCGCCGCAGGCCGGCGTGCCGTACACCGGGGCGGCGCAGGTCGGGCCGCAGATGTCGCCGCAGGGGGCGGCGCAGGTGGGGCAGCCGACGTATTCCATATCGACCGTCCCGCAGGGGGCGGCACAGCCGCCGCCGCCGAACAAGCCGCCGCCGGCCGAAGCCGCCGAGGGCACAGCGAGGGCGATGGTGCAGGCGGCGAGCAGCAGGCGCGGGGAAACCATCATGGACAACTCCGTTTAAAAGTGGCGGGTGGCAAGAAAACCGGCGAACGCCCGGCGAGTCGTCAGCGACAGCGAAGCAGCGGACGACGTGTCAAAAACGACGGGGGTCGGAAGTGACGTGTGTGCGTTCCGTCCCGCGTGAACCCGGTCCGTCGGGTCGGCCTTACCGCGGAAGCCCCGCCGACATCGTGTCGACGGGACGCAAACGGTTCGCTTGGGAGCCGCGACAGCCGTCGCGGCGGATCGCCGGCCGTCCCCGTCATGGGGATGGGCCGGCGGCGAACCGGTGCCGTTTGCTTCGGCGAAACGCCGCCGGGCGATTGACCCGCCGGGCCGAAACAGTCCGCCCGGGGCGGTCAGCCGGTCGGTCGCATGGGCCGGGGGCGTCTCGCCGCTGATTCCGGTTGCGACGACCGGGTCGACTTTCCGGCTTGCGGGGAGCGGGTCGGCTCCCTCGTCGACCTGTCGGCCGCTCGAGAGAACGACGCGCCGTGGCCGAACCGTCCGACACCGGTCGCATTCGCGCTCCACAGTAGTGGGTTCACCACCGCACCGGGCCGTCCTCTATGTCGTCGATCGAAGTCCACCTCGGCGCCGCACGGCTTGCGCTGGCGAACCGCGATCCGCACGGCGCCGTGCGGGAAGCGGAAGCCGCCATCGCGGCGGGCGCCGGCGGAGCGGAGCCGCACTGGCTCGTCGCCCTGGGC